>JBKPBL010000001.1:0-29399 GCA_046726855.1 Actinomycetota bacterium
CGTTGAGTCAGCACCTCTGGATCCGGGAGCCCGGCTCCGGTCGGGGTGTCGAGCCCCCTTCGATGGGGTTCGCTGAACCGACCGGGAGGGCACCCACCTGCGTGAGCGCAGGCCCATCGAGGACACGACCCGGCGCTCCGCCCTCTACCCTGGTGGGGTGGCAGAGCCCATGGCCGCCCGGATCCGTCCGGCCTCCTTCGATGAAGTGGTGGGCCAGAGGCACCTGGTCGGCCCCGGCAAGCCCCTCACCGAGCTGGTCCGGGCCGGTCACCTGCCCTCAGTGATCCTGTGGGGGCCGGCCGGGACGGGCAAGACCACCCTGGCCTTCCTGCTGGCCCGGGAGTCCGGCGCCGAGCTGGTCCAGCTCTCGGCGGTCTCCTCCGGGGTGGCCGATGCCCGGAAGGTCATGCAGAGGGCGGGTGACTCCATGCTCCCCACGGTCCTGTTCGTCGACGAGGTCCACCGGTGGAGCAAGGCCCAGCAGGATGTCCTGCTCCCCGCGGTCGAGGACGGGATCATCACCCTGATCGGCGCCACCACCGAGAACCCATACTTCTCGCTGGTCTCCCCGCTCCTGTCCCGGTGCATCCTGCTCCGGCTGGAGCCGCTGGCCTCGGAAGATGTCAGGCAGCTCCTCGACCGGGCGTTGGCGGATCCCGAGCGAGGTCTCGGGGAGCACGAGGTCAAGGTCAGCGAGGAGGCCCTCGACCACCTGGTGGAGGTGGCCGGCGGCGACGCTCGGGTGGCGCTGACCGGGCTGGAGGCCTCGGTGCTGGCGGCCGTGGCCGCGGGCCGCTCGGACGTCGACCTGACCCTGGCCGCGGAGGCGGTCCAGCAGAAAGCCGTGGTCTACGACCGGCAGGGCGACGCCCACTACGACGTAATCAGCGCGTTCATCAAGTCGATCCGAGGATCCGATCCCGACGCGGCGCTCTTCTGGCTGGCCCGCATGGTCGAGGCGGGGGAGGACCCCAGATACATCGCCAGGCGGATGGTGGTCCATGCATCGGAGGACATCGGCATGGCCGATCCTCGAGCGCTTCTGATCGCCACCGCCGCCGCTCACGCCGTCGAGTACGTGGGGCTGCCGGAGGCGGCCATCAACCTGGCTCACGCCACGATCTACCTGGCCCGGGCTCCCAAATCGAACAGTGTGATCACCGCTCTCGGTGGGGCTCAGCGCGACGCCGCCTCCAGCGAGCCCGTTCCCCTCCACCTCCGGGACACTCATTTCCCGGCGGCCCGGAAGCTCGGCCACGGCAAGGGATACAAGTACCCTCACGACTACCCGGGACACCTGGTAGACCAGGACTACCGCCCGGCCAGGTTCGAGGGACGCCGGTACTACGAGCCCTCCGGCGAGGGCGAGGAGGCCAAATAGCGACGCTGGCCCGGCTTCGGGCGTCGCCGCTATGATGAGCGCCCGTGAGCCGGAGGCGGCGCCGTGTCTGTGGGTGACTGGGCCATCATCATCGCCTCGGTGGCCTGGGCGGTCCTGGTCCTGGTCCTGGCGATACTCTCAATCCGGATCTTCGGGATCCTGGGCAGCACAAGAGAGATGATCGAGGGGATCCGCACAGAGACCGTGCCCACGCTGGCCGAGGTCCGGACAACAGTGATCCTCACCAACAAGGAGCTTGACCGCCTCGACGTGATCATGGTGTCCGCGGGCAACATCACCCGCTCCGTCGAGCGGGTCACCCGTCTCGTCGACCTTCTCTCGACCACGCCGCTGATCAAGGCGGTCTCCATCTCGTACGGGGCCCAGCAGGCCTTCCGGCGCTTCCAGGGGCAGCGATGAGGCGCCTGTTCTGGATCGGAGTCGGCGTCGGGATCACCGTGATGGCCCTACGATGGGCCCGGAAGCAGCGGGAACGGTTCGGGCCCGACGCGGTCACGACCAAGCTGGCCCAGGGGGCGCAGGATCTTCGGCACCTGGTGAAGGCCTCCGTGGCCGAGGGCCGGAGGGCCATGGTCGAGAAGGAGGCCGAGCTCCGGGCGGAGCTCGGGCAGGCGCCCGCAGCCTCGACGTGAGCGCGGTCGCCGTCGAGGACCTCCACAAGAGGTACGGCGACGTCCAAGCGGTCCGCGGCGTCAGCTTCACCGTGGATGAGGGGCAGGTCTTCGCGTTCCTCGGCCCCAACGGGGCCGGGAAGACGACCACGGTCGAAATCTGCGAGGGCTTCCGGAGCAGGACCGGGGGGCGGGTGACGGTGCTCGGGTTCGACCCTTCGAGGCGAGACCGGCGGATGAGGGCCCGGATCGGCATCGTCCTCCAGTCCACCGGTGTCGATGTGTATCTGACGGTGGCCGAGACGATCGAGCAATACCGCCGCCTTTATCCGGAACCTCGGGCCGTCGACGAGATCGTGGAGCTCGTTGGACTCACCGAGAAGCGGGATACCCGGGTGGGCAAGCTCTCCGGTGGCCAGCAACGGCGGCTGGACGTGGCCGTGGCCCTGGCCGGGGATCCCGAGCTGCTGTTCCTAGACGAGCCCACCACGGGGTTCGACCCCGCTGCCCGGAGGGGGGCCTGGGAGATCATCAGGAACCTCAGGTCCCTGGGAAAGACGATCTTCCTGACCACCCATTACATGGACGAAGCGCAAGCCCTGGCCGACGAGGTTGCCATCATCGCCGGCGGTGAGATCGTGGCCCAGGGCCCGCCGGCCTCCCTGGGGGGCAGGGATACTGCACCCACCCGGCTGCGGTTCCACCTGCCCGAGGGCGCCGCCGAGCTGCCCGACCAACTTCGCTCCGTGGCCTCGGTGAACGAGAGGATCGTCGAGGTGAGCAGCGACGACCCCACCGGGACCCTTCACGTCCTGACCGGTTGGGCCTTCGAACAGGGCATCCGGCTGGACGCCCTGGAGGTCAGCCGGCCCACACTGGAGGACGTCTATCTGGAGATCACCGGAGGGGAGGCGGGCACCGAGTGAGCGATTTCACCCAGGCCCTCCGGGTGGTTCGTTACACGAACAAGGCGTTCTGGCGGAACCCCGCCAACGCCTTCTTCACCTTCGCATTCCCGCTGATGTTCCTGGTCATCTTCACAGCCCTGTTCGGCACGGACACCGTCCCGGTGGCGGGCCGCGAGATCAGCACGTCGACGTTCTACGTGGGGGCCATCGCCACCTTCTCGATCATCACAGCGACGTACACGAACCTGGCCATCAACATCACGTTCACCCGGGACTTCGGGATACTCAAGCGGATCCGGGGGACCCCCATGGCCGCGTGGTCGTACATGATCGGCCGGATCCTGCACGCCCTCTTCGTCACCGCACTCCTGGTGGCTATCGTGGTGGCGTTCGGGGCCGCCTTCTACGACGCCGAGGTCCCCACGGACACCATGCCCGCGTTCCTGACCACCGTGGTCATAGGGGCCGCGTCGTTCTCGGCGCTGGGGCTGGCGGTCACCGCCGCGATCCCCAACGCCGACGCGTCGCCAGCCATCGTCAACGCGTCGATCCTGCCGCTCTTGTTCCTCTCGGGCATCTTCATCCCGATCCAGGATCCCGACGCCTGGTACGTCGCCGTGGCGAAGGTGTTCCCCGTCTACCACTTCGCCAAGGCGATGGAGGCGGGATACTTCAGCGTCTCGGGCAGCGGTTTCGAGGGAGGCCACCTCCTGATCCTGGGGGCGTGGGGGCTGGCCGGCGTGATCCTGGCGGTGCTGTTCTTCTCCTGGGAACCTCGGCGCTAAGGGGCGACCAGGCCGGATCCCGGCGCCGAATGTCGTCGGCGACCCCGAGCCACTCACTTGGCCCCGGCTACACTGAGCGCCATGGAGGGTCCCCGGATCCGCAGTGAGTTCATCTCTTTCTTCGAGAAGCGGGACCACCTGGTGGTGCCCTCCTCCTCGCTGATCCCGGACGACCCCAGTCTGCTGCTGACCACGGCCGGGATGGTCCAGTTCAAGCCGTTCTTCCTGGGCCACCGGGAGCCGCCACACCCCCGAGCCACCAGCGTGCAGAAGGTCTTCCGGACCACCGACATCGAGAACGTCGGCCGAACGATCCGCCATCTCACCTTCTTCGAGATGTTGGGCAACTTCTCGTTCGGCGATTACTTCAAGGAGGGGGCCATCGCCCTGGCCTGGGACCTGGTCACGGAGGGCTGCGGCATCGACCCCTCCAGGCTCTGGGTGTCGGTGTTCGTGGAGGATGACGAGGCCGTCGAGATCTGGCGCCGATATCTCCCCGCCGAGCGGATCGTCCGGCGGGACCAGCCTCTGGACACGGTTCCGGTCCCGGAGCGAGGGAAGTTCGACAACTTCTGGTCGATGGGCGTGGCCGGCCCTTGTGGCCCCTCATCGGAGATCTTCGTGGACCGGGGCCCGAACTACGGGCCCGACGGCGGCCCCGACGTGGACGAGGAACGGTTCCTGGAGATCTGGAACCTCGTGTTCATGCAGTACGAGCGGGACGATGACTTCAACCTGGTGGGGGAGCTGGAGCAGAAGGGGGTGGATACCGGCTCGAGCCTGGAGCGGGTGGCCATCGTGCTCCAGGACGTCCCCTCGGTGTACGAGACGGACCTGTTCGCCCCGCTGATGGACGCGGCCCAGGCCGTGACCGGCCGCCCCTACGGGAAGGACGAGCGCGACGACCTCTCCCTCCGGATCATCGCCGAGCACGGGCGGGCCTGCGCCTTCCTGGTCGGCGACGGGGTGCTGCCTTCCAACGAGGGCAGAGGGTACGTCCTCCGGCGGATGCTCCGCCGGGTGGCCCGTGAGGCCTACCGGCTCGGCGCTGAGCAGGGAGTCACCGGCCCCATGGTGCAGCGGACCGTCGAGGTGATGGGAGACGCGTATCCCGAGCTAGTGGAGCGCAGGCCTTTCATCCTCCAGGTGGCCGCCTCGGAGGAGGAGCACTTCGGGGCAACGCTTCGCCAGGGCCTGTCTCGGTTCGAGGAGGAGGTTGACCGGACCCGCACCGCCGGATCCGGGACCTTCGCCGGCGAGGCCGCGTTCCTGTACCACGACACCTACGGGTTCCCCATCGAGATGACCGTCGAGCTGGCCCAGGAACAGGGGCTGGACGTGGACACCGAGGCGTTCGACCGGTTGATGTCCGAGCAGAGGGAGCGAGCGCGGGCCGCGGCTCGTGGCGGCCGAGACCAGACGGCGCTGGTGGAGGTGGCCCGGGAGTCCGGTCCCACCGAGTTCGTGGGGTACGAGCGCCTGGAGTCCGACGGCCGGATCACGGGTCTGCTGTCCGGCGGTGGACGGACCGACTCCGCCACCGAGGGGCAGGACGTGGAGCTGCTCCTCGAGAGGACTCCTTTCTACGCGGAGGGCGGCGGCCAGGTCGGCGACGCCGGACAGATCGATGCCGACGGCGGCGTCGTCCGGGTTCACGACACGATCCCGGGACCGGGAGGGATCATCGTTCACCGGGCCCGGGTGGAGTCCGGCGAGATCCGATCGGGGCAGGAGGTTCGGGCCAAGGTCGACGCGCCTCGCAGGGCCTCAACGGCCCGGTCCCACACCGGAACGCACGTGGTCCACTGGACGCTGCGCCACGTCCTCGGCGAGCATGCCCGGCAGGCGGGGTCCCTGGTGGCGCCGGGGCGCCTGCGGTTCGACTTCACACACTTCGAGCCGTTGTCTCGAGACCTCCTCGAGGAGATCGAGGGGAAGGCCAACGCCCGCCTGGGGGAGGACTCCCCGGTCAGGGCGTACGAGACCACGCTCGAGTTCGCCCGGAGCCAGGGGGCCATCGCGCTGTTCGAGGAGACGTACGGGGACATCGTCCGGGTGGTCGAGATCGGCGACTACTCGGTGGAGCTGTGCGGCGGGACCCATGTCCCGCACACCGGCCAGGTGGCCCTGGCCCTGGTGACGTCGGAGGCCAGCATCGGATCGGGACTGCGGAGGATCGAGGCGGTGGTCGGCCCGGAGGCCCTGGAGCACTTCCACCGGGAGCGCCGGCTCCTGGAAGAGGTGGCGGAGGCCCTTGGATCTGACGACCCGTCCCGGGCCCCCGACCGGGCCCGGCGAGCCGTGGCCCGGATCAAGGAGCTCGAGGCGGCCCTGGGCAAGGTTCGGGCCCAGGAGCGCGATGTTCGCCTGGGCGAGCTGGTGGCCGGAGCCACGGACGTGGCCGGGGTTCGGCTGGTCATCGCGGAGATGCCGGGGGAGGAGGCTGGGACTCTCCGGGACCTGGCGCTGAAGCTCAGGGATCGCCTGGACGGTGGCGGGCACGGCGCGGCGGTACTGGGCACGGCCGACGGGAGCAAGGCCACCCTGGTGGCTGCCTGCACGAAGGCCCTGGTCGATCGGGGAATAACGGCCCCGCTCCTCCTGGAGCCCGCCGCCAGGACCGTCGGCGGGCGAGCCGGAGGGAAGCCCCACCTGGCTTTCGGCGGAGGCGGGAAAGGTTCCGCGCTGGCCGAGGCCCTGGCCACGGTCCCGGACCGGCTGGCCGCGCTCATCTCGTCCGGTGGGTGAACCCCGGGGGCGCGTGTTGGCGCTCGACCTGGGAGCGGCCCGGATCGGCCTCGCCGTGTCCGACCCAGACCGGAAGGTGGCTCTCCCCGCCGGAACCCTCCGGGTGTCCGGACCGCCCCAGGACCTCCGGGCCGTGGCCGGCCTGGTCCGTGAGCACGGCGTGACAGAGGTCGTGGTGGGGCATCCACTGTCGATGTCGGGGGAGCGAAGGGAGGCGGCCCGGCGGGCCGAGGAGTTCGCCGACGGCCTCCGGCTGGTCCTCGAGGTCCCGGTTCACCTACAGGACGAGCGGCTGACCACCGCCGAGGCCGAACGCGATCTCCGATCGGCCGGAGTGGGAGGGCGGGAACGCCGCAGAAGGGTGGACCAGGCAGCGGCGACGCTCATCCTGCGGGGATTCCTGGACCGCTCTCGTACCTGACCGGCTCGCCCGGTTCGAATCCGCTCAAGTCGGGTTGCTATCCTGAGCCCTTCCAAATGGCCAGGTCCGTTCGTCATCGGGCTCGGGGGGGAGCATCGCGAGGTCTCTTGGCCTTCCTTCTGGTCCTTGTGGTCCTGTCGGCCGCAGCGGGGGGCCTGTACGTCTACACGGCTGGCGCCTCCGGCCCTTCCAGACCGGTCACGGTAGAGGTGGCTGAGGGAGCCACCGCCGAGGACGTCGGTCGCATCCTGGAGCAGGAGGAGGTGGTCCGCTCGGCGCTGGCCTTTCGCGTGGCCACAGCGGTCCGTGGGCTGGGCGAGTCGCTCCAGGCCGGGACGTACGAGCTCCTCACGAACATGACCGTCTCGGAAGCCCTGGACGCCCTGGAAGCGGGTCCCGTTGTCGAGACGGTCGGCCTCACCGTCCCGGAGGGCCTGGAGCTGATGGAGATCGCCGACGTGGCCGGGGAGGCCCTTCCGGGCGTGGAGGCCGACGTCTTCCACCAATCCGCCACCGGGGGCGAATGGGCCCTGCCACCGTACCTGCCGGAGGACGCCGGGACCGTCGAGGGGTTCCTCTTCCCGAAGACCTACGAGTTCCCCCACGACGCTGGTGTGGACCAGGTCATCAATCGCCTGCTGATCCAGTTCGAGACGGAGGCGGCCATGCTGGACTGGTCACGAGCCGAGGAGCTGGGGCTCTCTCCGTACGAGGTGGTGATCGTGGCCTCGATGATCGAGCGAGAGGCCCGGGTTGAGAAGGACCGGGACAAGGTCTCGGCCGTGATCCACAACCGGCTGGAGGAGGGAATGCCGCTCCAGATCGACGCGACCGTCCAATACGCGCTACCGGAGGAGAACCGCGAGCTGACCTTCGAGGACTACGAGGTGGACAGCCCCTACAACACATACCTGCATCCGGGCCTGCCCCCCACGCCCATCGCCAGCCCCGGGCTCGCCTCGCTCCAGGCCGCGCTGGACCCCGCCGATGCCGACTACCTGTACTTCGTGGTGATCGACCCGGAGACCGGGGAACACGCCTTCGCAGAGACGTACCGGGAGTTCCTCCGGCTCAGGGACCAGGCCGGGCTCGAGTCGTGATCCAGTAGGGCTCCGCTAGCATCGCGACCGTGCGCGCGGCCCTGTTCGCCCTGGCGGGCCTGGCGTTCGGCTCCTTCCTCACCGTGGTGATCCACCGGGTCCCGAGAGGGGAGTCGATCTTCCGGCCACGATCCCGTTGCCCGGGCTGCGGGACCAAGATCAGGGCCCGGGACAACGTCCCCGTCCTCTCCTACCTGATCCTGCGAGGCCGCTGTCGGAGCTGCGGAGAGCGGATCTCTCCCGCCTACCCACTCATCGAGGGGGCCACCTCCCTGTTCTTCGTGGCAGCCGCCCTGATCCTGGATCCTCTGGAACGAGCCGTGCTGGCGGCCCCGTTCATGGGTCTGATGCTCGCCCTTGCGGTGATCGACGCCCGTTGGCGGATCGTCCCCAATCGGATCGTCTACCCCGCGATCGTGCTCTCTGCCGGGCTGAGCTTGGGGCTCGACCTGGCCGGGCTGGAGATCGACGCGATCCGTGGGCTGTTGGGGCTCCTGGTCTATGCGGTTCCCCTGTTCCTGATAGCACTGGCCGCTCCCAGGGGAATGGGGATGGGCGACGTGAAGCTGGCCGGACTGATCGGGCTGGTGCTGGGCTCGTTCGGCCTCGCCTACGTGGGGGTAGCGGCCGCCGTGGGGGTGGTTTCCGGGGGTCTGGGGGCGATCCTG
Organism: Actinomycetota bacterium; assembly: GCA_046726855.1. GTDB lineage: Bacteria > Actinomycetota > UBA4738 > UBA4738 > CALAEC01 > JBKPBL01. The sequence continues at coordinate 8,644 of JBKPBL010000001.1, forward strand.
GCGGTCTTGGTCCTCGGATACGGGCGCCGCCAGCAGATCCCCTTCGGCCCCTTCCTCGCCGGGGGAGCGGTCCTGGCGACGCTGGCTGGACCCCAGCTGGCCCGGGCCTACCTCTCCCTCACGGGCCTGTCCTGACCCCGTACCGCCGGGCTGATTGCTACAGCTCATATCGAAGGGAAGTTACAGGGCTGTAGTTCATGCTGGTCAGCAAGAGATCCTCCTGATTTCATTGACAGCAACCGATAACGTTGTTAGCGTTGCCGTCCGCTGTGGCATATGAGGCCCAAGTAGCGGTAGGAGGCAACGAGTACACATGTGGCAGATGTTGCAACTGAGGTTGCTGTGGGAAGCGTGGTGGCTGTTAAGATTGTGGAGGAAGTGATCATGCCCAAGCGGCGCCCCTTCGTCGGCGATCGCCTGCTCACCGTGGGGGAGGTCGCGGCCACGATGCGCGTGTCGAACATGACGGTGTACCGCCTGATCAAGGGGGGCCAGCTGCCGGCGATCAGGGTCGGAAAGAACTACCGGATCCGGGAGTCGGACGTGAACAAGTACCTCTCGGACCGGTCGGTGAGGATCGAGGGGGAGCAGTAGTGGCAGGAAGCCGGGTCGGGCTGGAGGCTGGGGGGACGCTCGAGACGGTCGGCCTCGATCTCGTGCCCTTCGCCCTGATCCGCGCGGTCGGTCAGGACGGAGGGCACGGGCGCGACCTCGCCGCCCCGGGTCTCCTCGGGGCCCGGAGCGGATCTGTTGGAGCCGGCCGAGGCCGTCTCCTCGCCTTCACCCTGTGCGCGGGGGCCGCCTCCAGGTAGCCCCGCGAGCGGTCGTCCGGCGGCTGCACCGGGGGGAGTGGCCGCCGGGTTGGGGAGGCGAGCCAGGAGGCTCGCCTCCCACAACGTCGAGCCCGGGCCGCCCGTATCATGCCGACCGTGGATCACCCGCGCCGGCGCTCATCTCTCGCAGACCGCTTCGAGGACCTCGGGGTCGAGGCCTTTCTCATCACCGGCCAGATGAACGTCCGCTATCTGACCGGTTTCTCTGGTTCGAACGGACAGCTGGTCCTGACCGCGGACGGCGGGGGCAACTTCTTCACGGACTCCCGGTACGAGGAGCAGTCCCGCCGGGAGGTTCCCGACCTCCACCGGGTGATCTACCAGGGGAAGTTCTCCGTAGCCCTGGGGGAGGCCCTGAGGGATGGAGACCTCAGACGCGTTGGCTTCGAGGCGGCCCACATTTCGTACAAGGCCCATCGCGAGCTCGCCGAGCTCGATGGGATCGAGCTTGTCCCTGTGAGCGGGGAGGTGGAGCGTCTGCGGTGGGCCAAGGAGCGCGCGGAGATAGAGCTCATCGAGCGAGCTCAGGAGATAACCGACGAGGCCTTCGCCCGGGTAACCGCCAAGCTGACGGAAGGGATCGCCGAGCGCCGGGTGGCCTTGGAGCTGGACGTGGCCATGCGGGAGTCGGGAGCGGAACGGATCGGGTTCGACGCCATCGTGGCCTTCGGCGAGAACGCGGCGGAACCCCATCACTCGCCGACCGACCGGGCGCTCCGGCGAGGCGAACTGGTCAAGCTGGACTTCGGGTGCGTGGTTGAGGGATACCACTCGGACATGACCCGGACGGTGGCCTTCGGCGAGCCGGATCCCCGACTCCGGGAGATCCATGAGCTCGTGCTCCGGGCCAATCTGGCCGGGGCGGGGGCGGTCCGGGCCGGAGTTACCGGGCGGGAGGCCGACCGGGCGGCCCGTTCGGTGATCGAGGAGGCTGGCTACGGAGACCGGTTCGGACATTCGCTCGGTCACGGCGTCGGGCTGGAGATCCACGAGGGGCCCTCGCTGCGCAGAGACACCGACGACGTGCTCCCCGAGGGCGCTGTGGTCACCGTGGAGCCGGGTGTGTATGTTCCCGGCCTCGGCGGGGTCAGGATCGAGGACATGGTGGCGGTCACTCGGGACGGCTGTCGAGCGCTTCCTCGCACAGGAAAGGACCTCATGGTCCTTTGAGCCCATGAGCGTCAGCACCAACGACCTGAAGAACGGCATGACCCTCAACCTGGAGGGGAACCTCTGGACCGTGCTGGGGTTCCTCCATCACAAGCCGGGGAAGGGCCAGGCAGTGGTCCGCACCAAGCTGCGCAACGTGAAGACCGGGGCCGTCCAGGAGCGGACGTTCAAGGCCGACGAGAAGGTGGGCCTGGCCATCGTGGAGCGCCGGAACATGCAGTACCTGTATCGCGAGGGCGATCACCTGGTGATGATGGACAGCGAGACCTACGAGCAGGTCCACGTCCCCCTGGAGGCCGCCGGCCACTCCCCGAGCTACCTCGTCGAGGGGGCCACCGCGCAGGTGCCGGTGCATGAGGGAACACCGATCGGGGTGGAGCTTCCGGCGGCCGTGTCCCTCCGGGTGACCAAGTCCGATCCGGGGCTGAAGGGTGACAGGGTCAGCGGGGCCATGAAGCCGGCCACCCTGGAGACCGGCATCGCGGTGCAGGTCCCCCTGTTCATCGAGCAGGGGGATCGGGTCAGGGTCGACACCCGGACCGGCGAGTATCTGACCAGGGAGAAGTGACCACGTGGCCCGGCGTCGGGACGCCCGGCGGCTGGCTGTGGAGATCCTGTACCAGGCAGAGTTGGGACGCCGTCCGGCCCTGGAGATCCTCGAGGAGCGGCGTGCGCTGGGCGCTCGCTCCTCAGGGTTCGCCCAGGACCTGGTCCGGGGCGTCACCGAACACCTGGACGAGCTGGACGGCCGGATCGGCGCCCACGCGGAAGGGTGGACCGTGTCCCGGATGCCCGCGGTCGACCGGACCCTGCTCCGAGTGGCCTGTTACGAGATGCTCTTCCGCCAGGACGTGCCCGCCGGAGTGGCCATCGACGAGGCGGTCCAGGCGGCCAAGGATCTCTCGACCGAGGCATCGGGGCGGTTCATCAACGGCGTGCTGGGCAGGATCGCTCGGGAAACCAATGGGGCCGGCTGAGGGTTTCGACCGGGGTTCAGGAGCAGCCGTTGTAGGACCAGTGGAAGTGGTGATCCTTGCGCTTCCGGTTGGTGTCGACGTCGAGGCTCCACACGCCGTCATCCACGCCGACCGCGAACGTGTACACCCCTCGAACCTGCCAGGTGAACCGAGCACCGGACACGTCGCATTGCCACCACGACGGGGGCCACCCCAGGGGGTTGTCTGGCTCCTCCCAGACACCACTCACCGAGAAGACCCGGGTGTCGATGTGCCGGCTCGGCTTCGCTGCCGGACCCGCGTACACGCGGGCGGTCCCCTTGCGAAGAAGATCCAGCGACGTCCCCTCGGTCACCGAGCACCCCAGCCCCGCGTACCGGATCGTCACCGCTCGACGGTAGGACAGCGCGGGACCCCACCCTCGATAAGTCTGGGTCCACGACAGCGTGGAGCACACCGGCTCGGGGTCCTTGTCGTCGCTCTTGGGCGCCGGTTCCGGCGAGGGCGTCTGGTCGCCCTCCTCAGGTGAGGGTGGCAGGGGCACCGGTGGTGTGGGCGTCTCCGTGGCGGCCGGGGTGGAGGGCGGCGGTGGAGTCTGGGTGGGTACCTGCGCGGAGGCCGGCCACTGGGCCGCGATGACCAGGGCCAGGGCCACCCCGGCCAGCACGAAGGCCCTGCTCAGAGTGGTCCTTCCGCTCTGCCGACGGCTACCGCCGCCGGCAGGCCCCGGCATCGACGGATTGCTCCGGATCGTTCCCTCCTGGAGGCCAGGATATCGAAGGCGAGGCGGGTCGTCGATACAGGGGGCTATTCGGAGCGGGCGGGCTTCTCGGACGGCGGGGTCTCCGAGGAGGGCTCTTCCTCGTCCCCCTCCTCGGTCGTGCCATCGCGCATCCCCGTCTTGAACTCCTTGGTGGAACGACCGAGTGACCGGGCCAGCTCGGGCAGCTTCCGGGCTCCGAACAGCAGCAGCAGCACCGCCAAGATCAATAGGATCTCGGGGAGACCGATCTGCTGGAAGATCGCCAGGGTGCCCATATGCCTGCCCTCTCCCCAAGAGGGTACACCGGCCGGGGCTCCCCCGCCCGCCTCTGTGGTATCTTCGTTTGCTGAAGGCTTCCCCTTTAAGTCCGGTCCCGTGAGGCCGGGAAGGGAGGATGGATGGTGAGGAGCTGGATCGACGCCGCACGATCACGTGCGGCGTTCGTTCGTTCGGGGTCCGGCCGTCGCTAGCGCGGTGGGGTTCCACCCCCGCGCCCGGCTCCTCGAGGCCGGCGACGTCCGCCGTGCGGTCACCCGGATAGCCCACGAGATCGTGGAGCGGAATCAGGGCCCCGGCGGCGTGGTCCTGGTGGGTATCGCCGCTCGCGGGGACGACCTGGCCCGCCGGCTCGCTTCGGAGATTGTCCGGATCGAGGGGGCCACGGTCCCGGTCGGGGTCCTTGACATCACCTTCTACCGGGACGACATCGGGATGCGGGCCGAGGCTCCCGAGGTGCACGAGACCAGGATCCCCTTCGACGTGACCGGCCGGACCGTGGTCCTGGTCGACGACGTCCTGTTCACGGGGCGAACCATCCGGGCCGCCATGGATGCACTGGTCGACTTCGGCCGTCCCAGAGCGGTGCAGCTCGCCGTCCTGGTCGACCGGGGGCACCGCGAGCTTCCCATCAGGGCCGACTACGTGGGGAAGAACGTCCCCACCCGGGCCGAGGAGCTGGTCCGGGTCCAGCTCGAGGAGACCGACGGCGTCGACGCTGTGGAGGTGGGGGAGGACAGACCGTGATCAAGCACCTGTTGTCGATCACCCAGCTTTCGCCCGAGAACATCAGCCGGATCCTCGACACCGCGGACTCGTTCCGCGAGGTCGGGACGCGGGTCATCAAGAAGGTTCCGGCCCTCCGGGGCCGGACCGTGGTGAACCTGTTCTATGAGGACTCCACCCGGACTCGGATCTCCTTCGAGATCGCCGCCAAGCGCCTGTCCGCCGACGTGATCAACTTCTCGACCGGCGGGTCCTCGGTGGCCAAGGGAGAGGGCCTCAAGGACACCGCTCTGACGCTCCAGGCCATGGGGGCCGACGCCATCGTGATCCGTCACTCATCGTCCGGCGCTCCCTACACGCTCACCCGATGGGTGCAGGCCAGCGTGCTCAACGCGGGCGACGGGACCCACGAGCATCCCACGCAGGCCCTCCTCGACCTGTACACGATCCGCGAGCACTTCCCCTCGTTCGAGGGCCTCCGGGTGGCCATCGTCGGCGACGTCCTGCACTCGCGTGTGGCCCGCTCCGGGACACACGCCCTGGCGCGGATGGGCGCCGAGGTCACCCTGGTGGGCCCGCCAACCCTGATCCCGCCCGAGGCGCCGGCCTGGGGCGCCCAGGTCTCGCACGACCTCGACGCGGTCCTGGCCAAGACCAACGTCTGCTACATGCTTCGGGTCCAGACCGAGCGTCAGCGCCGCCAGTACTTCCCCAGCATCCGGGAGTACTCGCGATTCTTCGGCCTCAGCCGCGAGCGGGTGGCCGCCCTGCCGGAGGGGGCCCTGATCATGCACCCCGGGCCGATGAACCGGGGTGTCGAGATCGCCTCCGACGTGGCCGATCTCCCCCAGTCCCTGATCACCGACCAGGTGACCAACGGCATCGCCGTCCGCATGGCCCTCCTGTACCTGGTCCTGGGAGGCGAGGCCGAGTGAGCAAGCTGTTGCTCCGAGGCGCCCGCCTGGTGGATCCGGTCTCCGGCCACGACGGCGCCACCGACGTCCTGATCGACGACGAGACGATCGATTCGGTGGGCTCGGTGACAGCCGGTGGCGCCGAGGATGTGGACTGCGACGGGTTGGTCCTGGCCCCGGGCCTTGTGGACCTTCACACCCACCTCCGAGAGCCCGGACGGGAGGACGCCGAGACCGTGGAGACGGGTTCCCGGGCCGCCGCGGTCGGTGGATACACGGCGCTGTGCGCGATGCCAAATACCGACCCGGTGGCAGACACGGCCGCGGTGGTCCTCGAGGTTCGCAACCTGGCCGACAAGGCCGGGCTGGCCGACGTGGTCCCGGCGGCGGCGATCACAAGAGGCCTGGAGGGGGAAGCCCTGGTGGAGATGGGGGAGCTGGCCGAGCTGGGGGTCCGCTTGTTCACCGACGACCACGAATGCGTGCAGAGCGCCCAGGTGATGCGGACCGCACTGGAGTACGCCAGGACCCTGGACGCGGTCCTCTCGCAGCACGCCCAGGAGGCCACCCTTTCCGAGGGATGGCAGATGCACGAGGGCTACCACTCCGCGCTGCTGGGCCTCCGGGGAGCCCCCGCCGAGGCTGAGTCGACCATCGTGGCCCGGGATCTCATGCTGGCAGCGCTGACCGGCGGGCGGCTCCACCTGACCCATCTCTCGGCAGGGCTGTCGGTAGCCCTGCTTCGCGAAGCTAAGGCCAGGGGCCTCCGGGCCACGGCCGACGTCACGCCGCACCACCTCACCTTCGCCGACGAGGACCTCCAGAGTTACGACGCCAACCTGCGGGTCAACCCGCCCCTGAGGTCTGCGGAGGACCGGGCGGATCTCCGTGCCGGCCTCCTGGACGGATCGCTGGACGCGGTGGCCACAGACCACGCTCCGCACACGGTGCAGGACAAGGAGGTCGAGTTCGATCAGGCTCGGCCGGGCACAACGGGCCTGGAGACGGCCCTGGGAGCAGTCCTGCAGGCCCTGGGGCCAGATCCGGACCTGGCCACGGTGATCGATCGGATGTCCGTGGCTCCGGCCCGGATCCTGGGCCTGGACGAACATGGCGGCCCCGTAGCTTCGGGTCGCCCGGCCAACCTGGTGGCCTTCGATCCCGCTGCGGAGTGGACGGTGGGCGACCGCCCGTTCGCCTCGAAGGGGCGCAACTCGGCCTTCCTCGGCCGGACCCTTCGCGGGCGGGTGGTCCACACGCTGCTCCGGGGGACGTTCACGGTCAGGGACGGAGAGCCCACCCGGTGACAGAGGCGCTCCTGGTCCTGGAGGACGGGACCGCCTACGAAGGGACCGGGTTCGGCGCCGGGGGCGAGTCCTTCGGGGAGATCGTGTTCAACACCGGGATGAGCGGCTACCAGGAGGTGCTCACCGACCCCTCCTACGCCCGGCAGATCGTGGTGATGACCAGCCCGCACATCGGCAACTACGGGGTGAACGCGGAAGACCCGGAGTCGGGGGACGTCCAGGTCGCCGGGTTCGTGGTCCGTGAAGCGGCCCGTCGCCCTTCGAGCTGGCGGTCCGAGCAGACCCTCGCCGGATACCTCGCCGCTGCGGGCGTGATTGGGATGGAGGGGCTGGACACCAGGGCCTTGACCCTTCACATCCGTGAAGCCGGGGCGATGCGGGCGGCCATGTCCACGGAGGACCTCGACCCCCGATCGTTGGTGGCCAAGGTCCGCGACCGGCCCGAGATGCTCGGCTCGGAGCTGGCCAGGACCGTGTCGACGGATGCCCCCTACGACGCCGGGGACCTGGCCGGCCGCCCGGTCCCGTGGCGCGGGCGGACCTTCCGCGTGGCCGCCTTCGACTGGGGGATCAAGCGGAACAGCCTGCGGCTCCTTGCTCGGAGCGGCTGTGAGGTGACCGTGTATCCCGCCCTGACCCGGGCCGACGCCGTCCTGGCCGAGGGGTTCGACGGCGTCTTCCTGTCGAACGGACCCGGCGACCCGGCAGCCACCGACTACGCGGTCGAGACGACCAGGTCGCTTCTGGGAAAGGTTCCTGTGTTCGGGATCTGCCTGGGCCACCAGATGCTGGGCCGGACCATCGGCGGGTCCACGTACAAGCTGAAGTTCGGCCACCGTGGCGCCAACCAGCCGGTCCTGGACACCGAGAGCGGCCGGGTCGAGATCACCAGCCACAACCACGGCTTCGCGGTCGACCCTGGGTCCTTCATCGACACCGGGTCAAAGGTGGTGCGCGAGACGGGGCCTGCGGCGGTCCCCCCCGTTCACTCCGCTTCGCACCAAAGGCTTCACGAACGGCGGTCGACTGGCGCTCCGCTGCGCTCACGAGGGTCCCACCACCTTGGCCCCGTCTCGCCTCCCCAGAGTTCGCCTCGCTCCTCTATTGAAGTCACGACGGACTTCGGCAGAGCCGTCCTCACGCACTGGAACCTGAACGACGGCACGCTCGAGGGCTTGCGGCTGGTGGACGTCCCTGCGCTCTCAGTCCAGTACCACCCGGAGGCGGCTCCCGGTCCGCACGACTCGGCGTATCTCTTCGACCGGTTCTCCGAGCTCATGGCGGGCTCCTGATGCCGCGGCGGGACGACATCGAGACGATCCTTGTGATCGGCTCGGGCCCGATCGTGATCGGACAGGCCTGCGAGTTCGACTACTCGGGCACCCAGGCCTGCAAGGCTCTACGGGCCGAGGGATTCCGGATCGTGCTGGTGAACTCGAACCCGGCCACGATCATGACCGACCCGGAGTTCTCGGACCGGACGTACATCCAGCCGCTCACCCCGGAGTCGGTCCTGGCAGTGATCGAAAGGGAGCGGCCCGACGCGCTGCTAGCCACCCTGGGCGGACAGACAGGGCTGAACCTCGCCGTGGCCTTGGCCGAGGCCGGGTCGCTGGAAGGGCATGGAGTCCGGCTCATCGGGGCCAGCCTGGAGGCCATCCGCCGGGCCGAGGACCGTCGGCTCTTCGTCCGGACCATGGCCGAGGCGAGCCTTCCCCAACCGCGCTCGGGCTTCGCCCACTCCGTCGAGGACGCCCTCGAGGCTTCGGATGAGCTCGGCTATCCGGTGATGGTCAGGCCCTCGTTCGTGCTCGGCGGCGGGGGGACCGGCCTGGCTCGGGGCGAGCAGGAGCTCCGCCGCATCGCTTCCGACGGCCTCGCGGCCAGCCCGATCGGCGAGGTCCTGGTGGAGGAGTCCGTCGAGGGCTGGAAGGAGTTCGAGCTGGAGGTCATGCGCGACCACGCCGACAACGCCGTGGTCGTGTGCAGCGTCGAGAACGTGGATCCGATGGGAGTGCACACCGGTGACTCGATCACGGTGGCCCCGGCCCAGACCCTGACGGACCGCGAATACCAGGTCATGCGGGACGCCGCCCTGGCCTGCATCCGGGCGGTCGGCGTCGAGACGGGTGGCTCCAACATCCAGTTCGCCGTGGACCCTCGGGACGGGCGCATGGTGGTCATCGAGATGAACCCGAGGGTGTCCCGGTCGTCCGCCCTGGCCAGCAAGGCCACGGGGTTCCCCATCGCCAAGATCGCCGCGCTCCTGGCCGTGGGCTACCGGCTCGACGAGGTCACCAACGACATCACCGGAGAGACCCCGGCGTGCTTCGAGCCGGCCCTGGATTACGTGGTGGTGAAGGTCCCCCGGTGGGCCTTCGAGAAGTTCCCCTCGGCCGACCCTCGCCTGGGGACCCGTATGAAGTCGGTCGGCGAGGTCATGGCCGTGGGCCGGACCTTCAAGGAAGCGGTGGGCAAGGCCCAGCGATCCCTGGAGCGCTCCGAAGCCGTACTGGGGGCGGACGGGCTCGAGGCGCCGCCCTCCGACGTCCTGGAGGCCCTCCGTACCCCCAGCGAGGGACGCCTGGCCCTACTCGAGCTGGCCCTCCGCGCGGGACACACCCCGGACGAGGTGGCCGCCGCGTCGGGGATCGATCCCTGGTTCGTCTCGCAGATCCAGGAGGTGGCCGAGGCCGCGGGACGGCTGGAAGGCTCCAGGCTCTCCCGGCTGGCCCCTCAGGACCTGGCCCGGGCCAAGCGTGTCGGCCTGTCCGATCGACGATTGGCTCACCTCCTGAGCGCCTCCGAGGGGGAGGTCCGGGCGGCACGGCGGGTGGCCGGGATCCGGCCGGTGTTCAAGACCGTGGACACCTGCGCCGGCGAGTTCCGGGCCCGAACGCCCTACTTCTACTCGACGTACGAGCGCGACTCCGAGCTCACCAGGGCGGAGCGGCCCCGGGTGGTGATCCTGGGCTCGGGGCCCAATCGCATCGGCCAGGGCATCGAGTTCGACTACACCTGCGTCCACGCGGCCTTCGCCCTTCGGGAGGCGGGGTACGAGACCGTCATGGCCAACTGCAATCCCGAGACCGTCTCGACGGACTACGACACCAGCGACCGCCTGTACTTCGAGCCGGTGGCTGCCGAGGACGTCATCGCGCTGTGCGAGGCCGAGGATCCGGAGGGGGTGATCGTCCAGCTCGGCGGCCAGACCCCGCTGTCGCTGGCCGCCGACCTCGAGGCGGAAGGCTTCACGATCCTGGGGACCTCGCCGGCCTCGATCGACCTGGCTGAGGACCGAGGGAAGTTCGGCGCGCTCCTCCGACGCCTGGGGATCCCTCACCCGCCTCACGGACAGGCCGCCTCGCCCGATGAGGCCGCGGCCGTGGCGGCCCGGATCGGCTACCCGGTGGTGGTCAGGCCCTCGTACGTCCTAGGCGGCCGGGCCATGGAGATCGTCTACGGGGAGGACGAGCTGGCCCAGTATCTGGAGCAGGCCACCGCGGCCAGCCCCGAGCATCCCGTGCTGGTGGACCGCTTCCTCGAGGGAGCCATCGAGGTGGACGTCGACGCGGTCTGTGACGGCCACGAGGTCCTGGTGGGGGCGGTGATGGAACACATCGAGGAGGCCGGGGTCCACTCCGGAGATTCCTCCTGCACCATCCCGCCCATAACCCTCTCCGATGAGGAGCTCGACGAGGTCGAGCGCCAGACCCGCGTGCTCGCCGAGGCCCTGGAGGTCCGGGGACTGCTCAACGTCCAGTTCGCGGTCAAGGACGAGGTTGTCTCGGTCCTGGAGGCCAATCCCCGAGCCTCCCGCACTGTGCCCTTCGTGTCCAAGGCCACCGGTGTCCCCGTGGCCAAGGCCGCTGCGCTGGTGCTGGCGGGGGGGTCCCTGGCCTCCCTCCGAGAGCACGGCGTGCTCCCCGGAGACCCTCACCACTACCGCCACCTGGGGCACGTCTCGGTAAAGGCCGCCGTGCTGCCGTTCGGGCGATTCCCGGGGGTGGACACCGTGCTTGGCCCCGAGATGCGCTCCACCGGTGAGGTGATGGGCGTGGCCACCGACCTGGGTGTGGCCCTGGCCCGGGCCCAAGCCTCCACCGGAGCGCCGCTTCCGGCGAAGGGCGCTGTGTTCGTCAGCGTGGCCAACCGCGACAAGCGGGCCATCGTTTTCCCGGTGAAGCGGCTGGTCGATCTGGGGTTCCGGATACTGGCCACGGGTGGGACCGCTGGCCTGCTCCGGCGGACCGGGATCGAGGTGACATCGGTCCGGAAGGTCTCCGAGGGCCATCCGAACGCGGCCGACCTGATCCGAGGCGGGGACGTTGACCTGGTGATCAACACACCCTTCGGAAGGGGACCTCGCACGGACGGGTACCACATCCGCACGGCCGCGGCGGCCGTGGGGATCCCGTGCATCACCACGCTTCCCGGGGCCTTCGCGGCGGTGCAGGGGATAGAGGCCCAGATCCAGGACGGGCAGGAGCCGCGCTGCCTGCAGGAGTACCATGCCGTCCTCGGGGGAGGGCGCCCTCGATCGGAGGACGCTGAGTGATCCGACAGAAGTGCGAGGTGCTGTCGGCGAAGAGATGGGGGGTCTACCACTCGATCACCTTGGTGGCCCCGGAGATCGCCGATCAGGCTCGCCCCGGGCAATTCGTGGAGGTTGCCATGCCCGGCGGCCGCGATTTCACGCTCCGCCGGCCCTTCTCGATCCACCAGGCTTCCCGAAAGGGCGGGTGGGCCGGCACCCTGGAGTTCGCATTCGCCGCGGTGGGGCCGGGTACCGAATGGCTGACCGAGGTCGAGGCGCATGACTTCCTCGACGTGATCGGTCCCCTGGGCCGGCCGTTCCCCTATCCGCGTGACATCAACAACTGCTTGCTGGTCGGCGGGGGATACGGGGCCGCTCCCCTGTACTTCCTGGCCGAGGAGCTCCGGGCTCGGCGGAAGCGGGTGGACATGATCGTCGGGGCCCGGAGCCAGGATCGGATATTCAAGGCCGTGGAGGCCAAGAGACAGTCGATGACCGTGTCCATCACCACCGAGGACGGGAGTGCAGGGGATAGAGGGAAGGTCACCGATGTGCTGGCGGGAATGATCACCCGGTGCCAGAGCCAGGTGGTGTACGCGTGTGGGCCCAACGCCATGCTCCGAGCCGTGGCCGAGTACTGCAGCGAACAGGGGATCCCCACGCAGGTGGCCGTGGAAGAGCTGATGGCCTGCGGCCTCGGGGTGTGCTGGACATGCGTGGTCCCGGTGATCCGCCGCGACGGCAGCGGCTGGGACTACCTGCGGTCGTGCGTGGAGGGTCCTGTCTTCAGCGGCTCCCGGGTGTGGTGGGAGAAGTGGCTCGGAGGGAAGTCGGCGCCCGTGCAGACGCCGCCCCATGGGTTCCGGTTGGAGGAGGAGATCTCTGTCGGGAGGACTGGGTCGTGGCCCAGCGGGTGAGCCTCGGGGTCGACCTGAACGGGATGCATCTCCCGTCGCCCGTCCTGGCTGCCTCGGGTTGCTTCGGCTCGGGCCAGGAGATGGCAGGAGTGATGGACATCCGCCGGGTCGGCGGGATCGTCACCAAGAGCGTGACGGCCAAACCGGTCCGGGGCCTCCCCACGCCGAGGATGGTCGAGACCCCCTCCGGGATGCTCAATGCCATAGGGCTCCAGAACCCCGGCGTCGAAGAGTTCATCCGCAAGGACGGACCTTTCATCGCCCGGGTGGGGGTTCCGGTGATCGTGTCCATCGCCGGCAAGACCCTCAGCGAGTTCGCAGACGTGGCCGTCCAGGTCACCCGGATCCCCGGGGTGGTGGCCATAGAGGCCAATATCTCGTGCCCGAACGTGGAGCGCAGGGGCGAGGTGTTCGCATGCGACCCCGCTGCTGCCGCCGAGGTGATCAACACGGTCACCCGGATGACCGGGGTCCCCGTGTTCGCCAAGCTCACCGCCGACGTGACCGACATCGTCCAGGTGGCCGAGGCCTGCGTCCGAGCCGGGGCCCACGGACTGTCGCTGATCAACACCCTGCTCGGGATGTCGATCGACGTGCACACGTTCCGGCCAAAGCTCGGCGCTGTCACAGGAGGGCTCTCCGGCCCGGCGATCCGGGCGGTGGCCGTGCGATGCGTGTACCAGGTGGCCCGGGCCCTCCCCGATGTCCCCATCATCGGGATGGGTGGGATCCGGGACCGGGACAGCGCCGCCGAGTTCCTCCTCGCGGGAGCCTGGGCCGTGGCTGTGGGCACCGCGAACTTCTTCAATCCCAACGCCACCGCCGAGGTTGCCCAGGGGATCGGTGAGTTCCTCCGGGAGCGGGGCATGGCCAGCCCCGCGGATCTCCGTGGCCGGGTGGTCACGCCCGCCGAGCCGGCCGAGCCGGCCTATCGCGGCGGGTGAGCTCGCCGGCGAACCCTCTGATAGTCGCCCTGGACACGTCCGACCTCGACGCCGCGGCCGCGCTGGCACGCCTGCTGTCCGGCCGCGTGGGGATGGTCAAGGCCGGACTGGAGCTCTTCACGGCCCACGGACCCGATGCCGTTGATCGGCTGCGCGAGCACGGTCCGGTCTTCCTGGACCTGAAGCTCCACGACATCCCCACCACGGCGCGCCGGGCCGCGCGAAACGCGGGACGTCTGGGGGCCCGGATGCTGAGTGTTCACGCCCTGGGCGGCCCGGAAATGGTCCGGGCCGCGGTGGACGGAGCGGCCGAGGGGGCGGGCCAGGCCGGCGTCCCGCCGCCGGACGTGGTGGCGGTGACGGTGCTCTCGAGCCTGGCCGAGGCGGCGGGCGCCTCTCCGGCCTCTCTGGCGTTCGAGGCGTTAACGGCGGGAGCCGCGGGGGCGGTCGTGGCCGGCGACGACGTGAAGGTTGTCAGGGAAGCGCTTGACGACACAGCCGTCTTGGTGGTCCCGGGAGTGCGCCCGGCGGGCCACGGCTCCAACGATCACGTCCAGGTCTTGACCCCTTCCGAGGCGATGGATGCGGGGGCGGATCACGTTGTCGTGGGCAGGCCGATCACGGAGGCCGCCGACCCTGGCGCGATGGCGGAGGCGATCCTTCGGGAGGTCGGTGTCCGTTGAACGAGGACCAGGTAATTGAGCTGCTGAGAAGCCGAGGGGCCTTACGGAGCGGGCATTTCCTGCTCTCCTCCGGCCACCATTCGGACCTGTACGTGGAGAAGGCCCGTGTGTTCGAGGATCCCCAAGCAGCCGCTCTCTTGGGGCGCGCCATCTCGTCGTTGTACGAGCACGTCCAGGCAGTGGTCAGTCCGGCCGTGGGCGCGATCCCGCTGGGTTTCGCCGTGGCCCTGGCGGCGGGGGCCCGCTTCGTCTACGCCGAGCGGGTCCAGGGCCGCCTGACGCTTCGCCGGGGCTTCTCCCTGAGGCCGGGCGAACGGGTGCTGGTGGTTGAGGACGTGATCACCACCGGCGCATCGGCCGCCGAGGTTCACGCCCTGGTGGTCCACGCGGGGGCCCATCCTCTGGGAGTGGCCGCGTTGGTCGATAGGTCCGGCAGCGACCCGGGGTTCCCCCTGCGAGCGATGGCCCGCGTGTCGGCCGACTCGTGGGACTCTGAGTCCTGTCCGCTGTGCGATCGTGGAGTTCCCGTCGAATCCCCGGGGTCTCGTCACCTGGAAGCAAAACCGCTGGCCACGCCGCCGAATCCTTGATTGCTCCGGGGAAAACGGCGCAGGTATAATCCCGGCCAACCCCAACCGTCTACCGTCAAGGAGGGAAGTTCATGCCCCTGCCCACCCTCACCGAGGAGCAACGACGCCAGGCGCTGGCCAAGGCCGCCGAGGCCCGGAAGAAGCGGGCCGAGCTGAAGGAGAAGCTGAAGTCCGGGGGGATGTCACTCCAGGACGTGCTGGCCCGGCGCGGGGACGAGATCGTCGGCAAGATGAAGGTCTCGGCGGTGCTGGAGTCGATGCCCGGCGTGGGCAAGGTGCGAGCCCGCAAGCTGATGGAGCGCCTCGACATCTCGGCCAGCCGCCGGGTCCGGGGCCTCGGAAACAAACAGAAGGAAGCGCTCCTCGGAGAGTTCGGGAAGAAGTAGCGCCTCGCACCGTCCTCCCGGCCGGCTGTTTGTGATCTCCGGCCCTTCCGGGGTGGGGAAGGGCACCGTGGTCCAGCAGCTCCTGGAGGCCCGGCCGGAGCTGGCCTTCTCGGTCTCCTTCACCACCCGCGCCCCCCGGGCCGACGAGCGAGACGGGGTCCACTACCGGTTCGTCTCCCGAGAGCGGTTCGACTCGATGATCGGTGAGGGGGGCTTCCTGGAGTGGGCCGAGGTGTTCGGGGAGCTGTACGGGACTCCGGTGCTCGACGTGGAGTCAGCCCGGGCGGCTGGACGGGACGTCCTTCTCGAGGTGGACGTCCAGGGAGCCCGGGCGGTGAAGGAACGGATCCCCCAGGCCATCCTGGTGTTCCTCCGCCCACCCTCCGAGGAGGAGCTGGCCCGCCGTCTCCGAGCCCGAGGGACGGAGGTCGGGCCGGACCTGGATCGCCGACTGGCCGAGACAAGGCGCGAACTGGACGAAGCCCCCAACTTCGACCACGAGGTGGTCAACGACCGGGTCGAGGACGCGGTGGCCGAGGTTCTTGCTATCATCGATGGGAACCGTTCGAGGGAGAACCCTAGTTGATCGAACCCAACATCGACGCGCTGCTGGAGCGAGTGGACTCCAAGTATACCTTGGTGACCCTGTCGGCCAAACGGGCCCGGGAGATCAACTCGTACTACAACCAGCTCGGTGAGGGCCGGGGCGAGTACGTCCCCCCGCTCGTGGAGACCGGAGGCCTGAAGAACAAGCCCCTGTCGATCGCGCTCGAGGAGATCGCCGAGGACAAGGTGACCTTCGAGCGTCCCGAGTCCCCCTCCATCAAGTAGCCATGGCCGGGCCCCTCCAGGGCCGGCACCTCCTGCTCGGTATCTCCGGGGGCATCGCCGCATACAAGGCAGCCTTCCTGGCCCGGCTTCTCCGGGACCGGGGGGCCGAGGTTCAGGTCGTGATGACGCCGTCGGCGACTCGGTTTGTCGGCCCCGACACGCTCGCCGCGCTGACCGGCCGGGAGGTCCACTCCGACGTCTTCGAGCACGCCGAGACGGTCCTCCACGTCCGCCTGGCTCGGGAGGCGGATCTGGCGGTGGTGGCCCCGGCTACGGCCAACGTCCTGGCCCGGCTGGCCCTGGGGCTGGCCGACGACCTCTTGACCTCGACGCTGCTGGAGTTCCGCGGCCCGCTGGTGGTGGCCCCGGCGATGCACTCGGGGATGTGGACGCACTCGGCCACGGCGGCGCACCTGGAGACCCTCCGAGGAAGGGGGGTCTCCGTGGTCGGTCCGGTGGAGGGGCCGCTGGCTGCGGGGGATCAAGGGATGGGTCGGATGGCCGAGCCCGAAGACATCGTGGTCGCACTTGAGTCGGCCGCCGGCGGCGGAGAGCTGGCCGGCAGGCGGATCCTGGTCACCGCGGGGCCCACTCACGAGCCGATCGACGCGGTGCGGTTCGTGGGGAACCGCTCCAGCGGGAAGATGGGTTTCGCCGTGGCCGCCGAGGCTGCACGCCGGGGGTCTTCGGTGACTTTGGTGACCGGGCCAACGCACCTGGCCGGGCCCCCGGGCGTGGAGATGGTCCGGGTCGAGACGGCCGAGGAGATGCGGGAGGCGGTCCTGGCCCGGTTCGAGGCGACCGACGCCGTGGTCAAGGCGGCCGCGGTGGCGGACTGGCGTCCCAAGGAGCAGGCCGCCGGGAAGCTCAAGAAAGAGGCAGGACCGCCGGACGTGCTCCTGGAGCCCACGCCCGACATCCTCAGGGAGCTCGGAGAGCGGAAGGGTTCGCGGGTCCTGGTCGGGTTCGCCGCGGAAACCGAGGACCTCGAGGAGGCGGGCCGCCGGAAGCTCCGGGAGAAGCACCTCGACCTGATGGTGGTGAACAGGGTGGGGGAGCCCGGCACCGGGTTCGAGGCGGACACCAACCGGGCCATGATCCTGGCCTCGGACGGGGACGACGTCCCGATGCGCGAGTGGACCAAGCGCGAGCTGGCCGCTGCTCTCTGCGACCGCCTGTCCGAAATCCTCACCAGCTAGAGTCGTATTGGTCGCGTCAGGCCACCCACGTATACTCCGGCGGACATGAACCGCCGGCACCTGTTCACCTCGGAGTCCGTGACCGAGGGGCACCCCGACAAGCTCGCCGACCAGATCTCGGACGCGGTCCTGGACGCGATCATGAAAGACGACACCGGCGGGCGGGTGGCCTGCGAGACCGTGGTCACGACCGGCCTGGTCATCGTGGCGGGAGAGATCAGCACCGAGACGTACGTCGACATCCCCAGGCTGGTCAGGGACACGATCACCGAGATCGGGTACACGGACTCGAAGTTCGGCATCGACGGCGAGACCTGCGGGGTCATGACCGCGATCCAGGAGCAGTCGCCCGACATCGCCCGGGGGGTCGACCACGCCCAGGAGGAGCGGGAGGGCTCGGCGGACCGCCTGGACACGACCGGTGCCGGGGACCAGGGGATGATGTTCGGCTTCGCCTGCCGGGAGACCGACGAGCTCATGCCCATGCCCATCGCCATGGCCCACGCCATGGCCAAGCGCCTGGCGGACGTCCGCAAGGCCGGGGTCATCCCGTACCTCCGCCCGGACGGGAAGAGCCAGGTGACCATCGAGTACGAGGGGGACCGGCCGGTCCGGGTAGACACCGTCCTGCTTTCGGCCCAGCACCGCGAGGAGGTCGACATCGAGACCCTCCTCAAGCCCGACCTCACCGCAGAGGTGGTGGAGCCGGTGCTCAGGGAGTTCGACATCGACGCGGATGGGGTCGATCCCATGGTCAACCCGACCGGGCGCTTCGAGATCGGGGGGCCCTGGGCCGACACCGGGCTGACCGGTCGGAAGATCATGGTCGACTCCTACGGAGCCATGGCTCCACACGGCGGCGGGTGCTTCTCGGGCAAGGACCCCACCAAGGTCGACCGCTCGGCGGCGTACATGGCCCGATACGTGGCCAGGAACGTCGTGGCCGCCGGGCTGGCCGATCGGGTCCAGATCCAGGTCGCCTACGCCATCGGCCGGGCCCATCCCGTCTCTTTCGTGGCCAACACCTTCGGCACCTCGGAGGTGGACCCTCAGCGTCTCGAGGACACTGTGCGGGAGATGTTCGACTTCCGGCCGGCGGCCATCATCGACACCCTCCGGCTGCTCCGGCCGATATACGAGGAGACGGCCTGCTACGGCCACTTCGGCCGAAAGGGGTTCTCGTGGGAGGACGCCGACCGGGCCGACGAGCTCCGGGCGGCCTTCGAATAGGGCGGTGAGCGCGGGGCGACCGGTCGCGGTCGCCGTTGGAGTCCCCAGGCTGGAGCTGGACCGGCCGTTCACCTACCTCCTGCCCGAGGACCACCTCCCTGGAACCGGCCTACTCGTCTCGGTCCCCTTCCACGGGCGCACCGTGAAGGCGTACGTGCTCGGACCCACCGAAGAGGTCCCCGGGCGGGTCCTCCCCGTTCGCCGGGTTCTCTCGAGTGTGCCGCTGTTCGACGAGCGGGCCCTGGCCCTGTACCGGTGGATGAGCGAGCGATACGTCACCCCGCTGTCGGTGGTGATCGACAGGGCCCACCCACCCAGGGTGGCCTCCGAAGAGGAGCGCCGACCTGGAGCGCCTGCCAGAGCCGTCGATCTCACGAGGCCACCGGTCCTCGATCGGTACGAACGCGGACCGGAGCTCATGGCAGCCCTCGGGCAGGGGAGGGGATCGTTCGTCCTTCGGCCTCTCCCGGACGATGAAGCCACCGCCTGCGCCGACGCCGTGGCGGCGTGCCTGACAGGCGGCCGCGCCGCCGTGGTGATAGTTCCCGAGGCCGAGCCCCTGCCATGGACGGCCCGTTTCGTGGCCGACGTGTTCGGCGACATGGCCGTTGTTCACGTCGGCGGCGATCGCCGGGAACGGTACCGGGTGTGGCTGGATATCCTGGCGGGCCGCTACCGGGGTGTGGTGGGTACTCGGCCGGTGGTGTTCGCGCCGGTCCCGCGGCTCGGTCTGCTGTGGGTGCACCGCGAGGCCCATCCCGGCCACCGGGAGGAGCGGGCTCCCTACCACCGGGTGAGCGAGGTGGCCCTGGCCCGGGCCCGGCTCGAGGGCGCCGTGTGCGTGCTGGCCGGGCTGGTCCACAGCGCCGAGACCGCGGCGCTGGAGAACGTCACCAGTGTGCAGGCGGCTCGAGCAAGCGAAAGAGAGGCGGCTCCGCTCGTCGAGACGGCTCGCCCGGGACCGGAGGACCGCTCGCCCAGGCTGACGCAGCTCCTCCGATCCTCCGACGGAGCCTTCCTGCTGATCTCGCGTCAGGGCTACGGCTTGGCCCGGGTGTGTCGGAGCTGCGGCGAGCCGGTCAGGTGCGCGGCCTGCGGCGGGCCCGTGACGGTGCGGCATGGCGCGCCGGTGTGCACGGTATGCGGGGCCGACGCCGCATGCGCGAACTGCGGCTCCATCAGGTTCGGGGTGGAACGAGGCGGCACCGAGCGGCTCCAGGAGTGGGCCGAGCAGGTCAGCCACGGACCGGTGGCCCGGGTCGACGCGGGGCCGGAGGCCACTCCACCCGATCGCGGCCGTACCGTCGTGGGGACGGCCGCCGCGGTCAAGGACTTCGGGCCGACCCACATCTCTCTCGTTGCCATCCTGGACGCCGATCGGGCCCGTCGCCGAGCAGGCCTCGCCGCCCCGGTCCAGGCCCTGGCCACCTGGATGGAGGCCTCGGTGTGGGCCGCACCCCGGGGAGGCGGGGGAAGAGTGCTGGTCCACACCCGGGAGCCCGGGGATCCGGCGATCCAGGCCTTGGTCCGGTGGGACCCCTCGTACCTCCATCGCACAGAGCGGCGCCGCCGCGAGGATGCCGGCTTCCCTCCGGGATACCCGGTGTTCCGAGTCCTGGGAAGCCCTGACCTCGGACCGGCGCTGCGTGAGCTGGGTCCGGTCACGCTGCTCGAGTCGAGGAGCTCCGGTCAGACGGTATGCTTGGTGACGCTGCGGCCCGACCAGGTTGCCCGGTTCCGCGACCGAGTCGTGGCCCTGGCGGATGGGGGCGTCGTGACCCGAGTGGAAGCCGAGCCGCAGCTCTGAGCCGAGGAGCGCTGGTGTCCGTCCTTACGATTCGCACCTGGGGCGACCCGGTCCTCCGGGACCCCGCCCGGCCCGTTGAGGACTTCGACGAGGCCCTCCGGCGCCTGGCCGAGGAAATGATCCGGACGATGCACGAGGCCCCAGGGGTGGGCCTGGCGGCGCCGCAGGTCGGCCGCCCGCTCCGTCTGATCGTTTTCGACGTCGGCGAGGAGCAGGACGGCGCCACGGCCCTGGCCAACCCCGTCCTGGAGGACGAGTGGGGCGAGCAGGTGGGCGACGAGGGATGCCTGTCCCTGCCGGGGATCTACTACCCGGTCCGCCGGGCCATGCGGGTGAAGGCTGAGGGGTTCGACCTCGAGGGGCGACCGGTGAGCATTGAGGCCGAGGAGCTCCTGTCCCGTGTGCTCCAGCACGAGGTCGATCACCTCAACGGCGTCCTCTTCATCGACCGTCTCGACGAGGAGCACCGCGGCCAGGCCATGGCCGACCTCCGGAACCAGGCCCTGGGCCTTCAGCCCATGGCCCACGACCCACACCGAGCCCTGTAGGCCGCCATGCGGGTGGCCTTCCTGGGTAACGACCCTAGGTCTGTGCCCTCGCTGGAGGCCGTGACCGGCTCGTCGCACGAGGTGGTCCTGGTGGTGACCCGGGATCCCCGGCCAGCTGGCAGGGGCGGCCGGCCGCGTC
>JBKPBL010000002.1:0-3782 GCA_046726855.1 Actinomycetota bacterium
GGTGAGGAGCGTTACACCCGTGGTCATCGAGGCGATCAGGTAGCCGCCGAAGCCCACCGCGGTGCCGATGGCGGCGACGACCCACAGGCTGGCCGCGGTGGTCAGCCCGCGGACGCTCAGGCCGAACCGGATGATGGCCCCGGCTCCCAGGAACCCGATCCCGGTGACGATCTGGGCCGCGATACGAGTGGGGTCGTACCGGAACTGAGGGGACCCATCTTCTCCCAGGAACGCCCCGAAGCTGTACGCCGACACCAGCGTGAACAGGCAGGCCCCGAGCGCGACGAGCATGTGGGTTCGGAAGCCTGCGGGCTGGTCCCGAGCCTCGCGCTCCAGGCCGATCGCCCCCGCCAGTGCCGCCGCGACGACCAACCGGAGGATCAGCTCCCATTCGGGGGCCATGCCGGGATTATGTCAGCCCGGGGTATGAGCTCAGACCGATCGCAACATGTTGTTAAGGCCGGCCGCTCGGTCCAAGATGTTGGGTATGCGTTGTCCCTGGTGCGGGAGCGCCGACACGAGGGTGGTCGACTCGCGACCGGCGGAGGACGGGGCCAGCATCCGCCGGCGCCGGGAGTGTGCCTCGTGCGGCCGAAGGTTCACCACATTCGAGCGGACCCAGGCCCTGGCCCTGAGGGTGATCAAGCGGGACGGCTCGAAGGAGCCGTACGATCGGGGAAAGCTGCTGGCCGGCGTCGACAAGGCCATCACGAACCGGCCGGTGTCCGAGGAGCAGGTTGCCGGTCTCGCCGACCGGGTGGAGGAGACCTTGCGTCGGAAGGGGCCCGAGGTAACCACCCAGGAGCTGGGTCTGGAGGTCCTGTCGGAGCTCCGGGGCCTCGACGAGGTCGCCTACATGCGATTCGCCTCCGTGTACAAGGACTTCCAGGAGCTCACGGACTTCGAGCGGGAGCTTGGGCTCATGCTCCAGAAGCGGGAGCCGAAACGGGCCCGGTCGCGTCGCCGGTAATCGGCTCACCCACCGCAACATGTTGTGGTAGCCTCCCGCGGAAGCCGCTAGATAGTGCGACAATAGTCGGCAGAGGGACTTGACACCAGGGCCCGGGAAGGCCAGAATCACAGGGCTGTAAGTTCGGTCGGTTCGGGTCTTCCCCCAGGAGGTTAATCGTGGCTACCAGGGAACGAGATGTCGGCGTCGACGCGGGCACGGGCCTGCGCTTCAAGCGGCACTTCACCAAGGAAGGGGTTCACCCCTTCGACGAGATCGAGTGGGAGACCCGAGACGCCGTCATCCCCAACTTCAAGGAGGGCGGGAACGCCTTCGAGCAGCGCGGCGTGGAGTTCCCCAAGTCCTGGTCGCAGAACGCCACCAACATCGTGGCCCAGAAGTACTTCCGGGGCCAGCTGGGGACGCCCCAGCGGGAATCGAGCGTTCGCCAACTGGTCGGCCGGGTCGTCGACACGATCAAGGGTTGGGGGGTAAAGGACGGGTACTTCGCCTCGGAGAAGGATGCCACCGTCTTCGGCGAGGAGCTCAGCCACATCCTGGTGACCCAGAAGGCCGCGTTCAACTCACCGGTCTGGTTCAACCTGGGCGTTTCCGGCGTGCCTGCGCAAGCGAGCGCGTGTTTCATCCTCTCCGTCGACGACGAGATGACCTCCATCCTCAACTGGTACGTCGAGGAGGGGATCATCTTCAAGGGAGGGTCCGGATCAGGCATCAACCTGTCCCGCCTCCGCTCGTCGCAAGAGCATCTGGGCGGCGGGGGAACGGCCAGCGGGCCGGTCTCGTTCATGCGCGGAGCCGACGCCTCGGCCGGGACCATCAAGTCCGGCGGCAAGACTCGGCGGGCGGCCAAGATGGTCATCCTCAACGTCGACCACCCCGACATCGAGGACTTCATCTGGTGCAAGGCCAACGAGGAGCGGAAGGCCCGGGCCCTCCGAGAGGCCGGGTTCGACATGGACCTCGACGGCAGGGACTCCCACTCGATCCAGTACCAGAACGCCAACAACTCGGTCCGGGTGACCGACGAGTTCATGCAGGCGTACCTGGACGACCGGGACTGGAAGCTGAAGGCAGTCACCAGTGAGGAGACCTTGAAGACGGTCCGGGCCCGGGACCTGATGCGCCAGACGGCCCAGGCGGCCTGGGAGTGCGCCGACCCGGGGATGCAGTACGACTCGACGATCAACGACTGGCACACCGCCCCGGCCTCCGGCCGGATCAACGCGTCGAACCCGTGCTCCGAGTACATGCACCTCGACAACTCGGCCTGCAACCTGGCCAGCCTCAATCTGCTGAAGTTCCTGGACGAGGACGGCAGCTTCGACGTGGCCGCGTTCAAGCACGCGGTGGAGGTTGTGTTCACGGCCCAGGAGATCATAGTGGGCAACTCCGACTACCCGACCGCGAAGATCACTCAGAACGCCAAGGCCTTCCGCCAGCTGGGCCTGGGATACGCCAACCTCGGGGCCCTGCTCATGGCCCGGGGCCTGCCGTACGATTCGGACGGCGGGCGAGGCTGGGCCGGAGCCATCACCGCGCTGATGACGGGCCACGCCTACGCCACCTCGGCCAAGATCGCCGAGCACACCGGTCCGTTCGCCGGGTACGCGCCTAACCGGGACGCCATGCTGCGGGTCATCCGCAAGCACCGCGCCGCGGCTGACGAGATCGATGCCGAGGCCGTGCCGGAAGCGCTCCTGTCCGCGGCGAAGCAGGCCTGGGACGAGGCCATCCATAGAGGCGAGAAGCACGGGTTCCGGAACTCACAGGCCACGGTGCTGGCTCCCACCGGGACGATCGGCCTGATGATGGACTGCGACACTACCGGCATCGAGCCGGACCTGGCCCTGGTCAAGAACAAGAAGCTGGTCGGTGGCGGGACGATGCAGATCGTCAACCAGACCGTCTCCAGGGCCCTCCGGCGCCTGGGCTACACCGACGAACAGGCCGGAGACCTCGTGGACTTCATCGCCGAGCACAACTCGGTGGCCGATGCCCCGCATCTGAAGGAGGAGCACCTTCCGGTGTTTGACACCTCCATGGGAGACCGGGCCATCCACCACATGGGCCACGTCCGGATGATGGCCGCCGCGCAGCCGTTCATCTCGGGAGCGATCTCCAAGACGGTGAATATGCCCGAGGACGTGACTGTCGAGGACGTGGAGCAGATGTTCGTGGAAGGGTGGCGCCTGGGACTGAAGGCCCTGGCCATCTACCGGGACAACTGCAAGGTTGCCCAGCCCCTTTCCGCCGACCGCAAGCAGAAGGACGTCGTCGCCGACGGGGTCGGCCCGGTCCGGCGGCGGCTCCCCTCGATCCGGCCGGCCAGGACGTTCTCGTTCACGGTCGGAGACGCCGACGGGTACATCACCGCCGGGGAGTACCCGGAGGACGGTATCGGTGAGATCTTCCTGAAGGTGGCCAAGCAGGGCTCCACCCTGGCCGGCATCATGGACGCCTTCGCCATCAGCGTCTCCCTCGGGCTCCAGTACGGCGTTCCCCTGGACGCGTACGTGCAGAAGTTCATCAACATGCGATTCGAGCCCTCGGGAATAACCACCGACAAGGACATCCGATTCGCCACATCGCTGGTGGACTACATCTTCCGCCGGCTGGCCCTGGAGTACCTGCCGGAGGACAAGCGGGCGGGCCTGGGGGTCCGGTCGGTCGCCGAGCGGAAGGCCGAGAACGGGAATGGCAACGGCGCGGAGGCTCCTCAGCCCCTGTCGCCGGGCCCGGTCACCCTGGAACCCCAGGCGGCCACCGAGCCGGGCCCCGTGGTCAAACGTTCGGACGCGCCGCTGTGCTACGC
>JBKPBL010000003.1:0-8187 GCA_046726855.1 Actinomycetota bacterium
GAAGTAGAGCCACTTCGGATCGACGAGCGAACCGCCCTGCGCCGGGTCCGTCGTGAACACGTTGACACCGTCGCCGGCCGGGTCGGAACCGGCGCACGCGACGAGGTTCACGTCTCCCGTGAAGACTGCAGTGTCATGGCACGAGTGGTGCTCTTCCGGAGGATGCGCTGGGTCTCCCGACGGCTCGAAGCGCAGGTACGAGGCGTTGGCAGGATTCGACAGCGAAACGTTGATGATGTCGATGCCCGCGCACGAGGTGATCGTGGGATCGTTCGGATCGCCGCCGAAGACCGTGCCCGCCGACGAGTTCGAGTAGACCAGCAGACGGTTGTGCGCGACGTCGGGCGTCAGCGTCTCGGTGTGCGAGCCGCACGGCGTGTCGACGAACGCAATCACGTCCGGGTCCGTCGGGTTGCTGATGTCGATGATGTGCACGCCCTCCTGGCCCCGCTCGGGGAGCGGCTCGGCGGCGGGCTCGCGGAACATGGGCCAGTCGCCGCAGAAAGCGCCCGGGGTGGTATAGCGGAGTGGATCGGTCGTCGGGATGGTCTGGCCCGCCATCGGGTGGCCGGCCGGATAGACCGGGGCCGGCGTGGCGGAGTTCCAGGAGCGGATGAGCAGGTCGCCCCAGATGATCACGTCGCCCTGGTTGCCCACGGTGTTCGTGTTGCTGGCGCACTCCGTCCAGTTGATGATCTCCTTAGGGGCTTCGGGATCGGACACGTCGACGAGCCGGAAGCCCGCGTACGTGCCCTGGACGGCCACGTTCCCCTGGAAAGCCAGGTCCGAGTTGAAGACTCCCGACCCCGGCACGGTGTTGTCGAGGGGGATCTCCCGAGCGGAGAACCCCAGCGGATGCATGTTCTGCGTGTATTCGAACGTGCTCACGGCCGGGATCTGGGCGGATGCCACCCCGGGCGTCGCCACCAGGCCGGCCGCGATCCCGACCAGCACGGTCCTGCGGATCAGCTGTCGCATTCGTCCCTCCTTGAACGATGACGGTCGCGTCCTGGCCGGAGACGGTCGGGGGGATCACGCGCGCGCGACGGCTGGGCAGGCGCTGCAATCAACCGGGGGAAGGGCCCCGGGCGGTAGGAACCTTGCCTCTCCAAGGTCCTCCTCCAGGCGGGCACGCGGGTGAGGTGCCAATCTAGCCTCGAAGGGACGGACACCGCAAATCACGGGACTGGGCGGAAACCCGGCAAAGGGTGACCGTGAGCGTCTGCCGGATGCGGGTCAGCCCACGCCGGCTTCCCTCAGCGCCTGGAGCTCCTTCCGGAGGTCCCGGACCTCGTCGCGGAGGCGTGCCGCGTACTCGAAGCGAAGGTCCTTGGCGGCCTCGTGCATCTCCTCCTCCAGGGTGCGAATCAGCCGCTCCAGCTCCTCCCGGGGGAGCTCGGGAAGCTCTCGCCGGCCCCGCCTTCGCTTCTCGGGCTTGGGAGCGCCGTGGCCCTCGGCCTCGATCGACAGGAGGATGTCCGAGACCTTCTTCCGGATCGTCTGCGGATCGATCCCCTGCTCCCGGTTGTGGTCGAGCTGGATCTTCCTGCGCCGCTGGGTCTCGGAGATGGCCCGGCGCATCGAGTCGGTTACCTCGTCCGCGTACATCAGCACCTTCCCGTCGACGTTCCGGGCTGCCCGGCCGGTCGTCTGGATCAGCGACGTCTCGCTCCTGAGGAACCCCTCCTTGTCGGCGTCCAGGATGGCCACCAAGGAGACCTCCGGCAGGTCCAGCCCCTCCCGGAGGAGATTGATGCCGACCAGGACGTCGAACTCGCCCAGGCGAAGGTCGCGGAGGATCTCGATACGCTGGATGGTGTCCACCTCGGAGTGGAGGTAGCGGACCCGGAGGCCCATCTCGATCAGGTAGTCGGTGAGGTCCTCGGCCATCTTCTTGGTCAGCGTGGTCACCAGGATGCGCTGGTCGTTCTCGGCCCGGGTCCGGATCTCCTCGATCAGGTCGTCCACCTGCCCGCGTGTGGGCCGGACCTCGACCTCAGGGTCCACCAACCCCGTCGGCCTGACGATCTGCTCCACGACCCGCCTGCTGACCTGGAGCTCGTAGGGGCCGGGCGTGGCCGACATGAACACCACCTGGTTGACCCGCCGGGTGAACTCCTCGAACTTCAGCGGCCGGTTATCCACGGCGCTTGGGAGCCGGAAGCCGTACTCCACCAGGGTCCGCTTCCGGGTCATGTCACCCTCGTACATCCCGTGGATCTGGGGAACGGTGACATGGGACTCGTCGATGACGCACAGCCAGTCCTCCGGGAAGTAGTCGAGGAGCGTGTAGGGCGGCTCGCCCGGCTGGCGTCCGTCGATGTGCCGCGAGTAGTTCTCGATCCCGGAGCAGAACCCGATCTCCCGAAGCATCTCCAGGTCGTGGTTGGTGCGCATCCGGAGCCGCTGGGCCTCCAGCAGCCTGTTCCGCGACTCGAGATGCTGGAGGCGGTCGGCCAATTCCGTCTCGATGCTCTTGATGGCTCTCTCCATCCGGTCGTGTGAAGCCACGTAGTGGGTTGCAGGGTAGATCCAGGCCTCCTGGAGGTCCTCGACGATCTCACCGGTGACCGGTTCGATCCGGGTTATCCGCTCCACCTCGTCTCCCCACAGCTCGACCCGGATCACGGTCTCCTCGTACGCCGGGTGGACCTCGAACGTGTCACCCCGAGACCGGAACCGGCCCCGGGCCAGGGCCTGGTTCGTCCGCTGGTACTGGATGTCGACGAGCCGCTGGACCGCGAAGTCCCGGTCGAGCGGAACCCCCTTGATCACCCGGAGGACCTGGCCCATGTACTCCTCGGGCGTCCCCAGGCCGTAGATGCAAGACACCGAGGCCACGATGACCACGTCCTCCCGGGTGAGCAGCGCGGCGGTGGCAGAGTGCCGGAGACGCTCGATCTCGTCGTTGATCGTGGCGTCCTTCTCGATGTACAGGTCGGTCTGGGGGACGTACGCCTCGGGTTGGTAGTAGTCGTAGTAGGAGACGAAGTACTCCACGGCGTTCTCCGGGAAGAACTCTCGGAACTCGTTGGCCAGCTGGGCGGCCAGGGACTTGTTCGGTGAGATGACCAGTGTCGGCCGCTGGACCTTCTCGATCATGTTGGCGATGGTGAAGGTCTTCCCCGAGCCGGTGATGCCGAGCAGGGTCAGGCGGTCCTCGCCGGCCAGGACCCCCTGGGCCATGGCATCGATGGCCTCCGGCTGGTCGCCGGCGGGCCGGAAGTCGGAGGCAACGCGGAACGGGGGCATCCCACCGATGGTAGCGCGCGGCTCGGCTACAGCGGCTTCCTGCCGCTGAAGCCGCTGTCGACCTCGTGCCAGTAGCCGACCTCGGCCTCGTCGGGCCGCCAGCACAGGTAGACCTGGCGGCCCTCCCTTCGGGCCGGAAAGTCGAGGAGCCCAGTATCGGCGTCCCGGAGGACTATCCCCTGGGCGGACAGGCCCTCGACCTCCTCTCGGAGGACCCGGAGCGACTCCCAGTGTGCCGTGCCATCCAGGCCGCCCCCGTTTCCCGGAGCGCGGTCCCGGATCACCACGGCCGAGCGGAGGACGATCCGGCGAGCCTCCCGGATCCGTTCCAGTGAGGCCCGGAGATCGTCCAGGAGCGCGTTGGCCTCCTCGGTTGTGTAGTAGCGCGCGGTCTCCGGTGCGTTGGGCATGAGGCTAGGGGGTCGACCCCAGCATAGCGGTGCCGGGGGCGGTCAGAGCTCCAGGCTGCAGTTCTCGCACTCGTAAACACCCCGGCCGACCAGTGCCGAGTGGCCGCCGCATCGCGGGCACCGCCGGCACCGGCCGCCACCGGGACAGGTGATCGGCTCGGTGGTCGTTCCGGACTCGTCCCACGAGGTCGAGCCCTCGCCGGGCCGAGGTGACTGGATCGACATGAGGTACAGCGGCTCAGGACCGGCCCGGAAACCGTGGGGATAGGCGGCGGCCCGACCCAGCACCGCGCCCGGCCCCAGGGGGACGGCCCCCTGGATCCTGGCCTCACCGCTGCCGCTCAACACAACCGTCCACTCCTCCGAGTCCGGGTGGGTGTGGGCGTAGGCGAGCTGTTCGGGAGCCAGGGCCTGGATGGAGAAGTAGAACTCGGACCCCTGCGAGATCGGGACACGTCGAAAACCGGAAGGACACAGCAGCACCAGATCCTTGGCGGCGGACCGGAAGACGCCCAGGTTGTTAAGGACCTCGTCGAGGTGGCCGACCCGTCGCTCCTCCATCGGCCAATCAAATCTCCCAGGGCCGGGCCGGCGCAACCCTCAGACGTTCAGGCCGATAACTGCGGGGAGCTCTTCGAGCGAGGTGATCCTGACTCCCTCGTTGTCGGCGTGGCGGCCTCGCCTGTCGATCAGCACTGGGAACATCCCGGCGTCCCTGGCCGCCTCGACGTCGAAGAATGGATGGTCGCCGACGTACACCGCGTCCTCTGCGGCCACCCCCGCCCGCTCCAGGGCGATCTGGAAGATCTCGCGGTCGGGCTTCTCCACGCCCTCGATGCCCGAGATCACCGTGACGTCGAAGAAGTGGGCCACCTCGAGCGAGTCGAGCAGCCGTTCCAGCCATTCCTCGAAGTTCGAGATCAACCCGAGGGTGAGGCTCGTCCGGCGGAGCCGCTCCAGGGTCGGCAGTGCGTCGGGGTGAAGGCGGTAGCTGGCCAGGTCGGTGAACCGCGTGAACAGAGCGTCCGAAAGCCGTTCCACCTCGCGATCGATCCCCAGCTCCGACAGGAAGGAGCCGTACACCCGGCGCCAGAAGACCTTGGACCGATCCTCCGAGGTGGACCACAGGCGGGCCTCCTCCGATCGCATCCAGTCCGTGAAGCGTTGGGACGAGCCGAACATCACCTGGCGGACCCGGGCCGGATCCACGTCGTGCCCCCCTTCTCGCACAACCTCGCTGAACAGCTCGGCGAAGCCCGGATGCGGGTACAGGAGCGTCTCGCCGGCGTCGAAGAAGACCGCCTTCACCTCCATAGCCTCGATGATATCTGGGGCTAGGTGGCCTTCCCCGCCCTGGCTCGGAGGTCGGCCCAAAGCTCGTCCACCTGCCGCCGCAGCGAGCCCAGGTCCCCGTCGTTCCGGATGATCACGTCCGCCGCGGCCTCCCGTCGCGCCGGGGATATCTGGGTCGCGATGCGGGCGCGGGCCTCGGCCTCGGTCATCCCCCTGTCCCGGACGGCCCTGGCGACCTGAGCCTCGAGGGAAGCGGTGACCACCACGACCACGTCGCAGGCTTCGTCGAAGCCGGTCTCGATGATCAGGGGGGCATCGAACACGACGATGTCGTCGCTCCCCTGGTGTCGCTCCACCTCCTGGGCCAGGAGGTGGAACACCTCCGGGTGGGTGATCGACTCCAGGGCCCGCCTCTTGTCATCGTCGGCGAACACGATCTCGGCGATCGCGGCCCGATCGAGCTCACCATCTTCTGTCAGGACCTCGTCGCCGAATAGATCGCAGGCTTGCTTGAAGCCCCTAGTGCCGGGGGCCAGGGCCTTCCGGGCCAGGTCGTCGGCGTCGACGACCACCGCCCCGTGCTCGGCCAGCATCCTCCCGACGGTGGACTTCCCCGCGCCCAGGCCGCCGGTCAGCCCGACGAGCAGCATGGGGTTGGGAAGGGCTTAGCCGCGGCCCTCGCGCCGCTTCAGGTCCTCGACGATGGACTCGAGCGAGATCTCCTCGTCCTCCGCCGGCTCGGGCTGGGGCGGAGGCTCCTCGGCGATCTCCTCCTCGGCCGCCTGGACCTCCTCGGCGGGGACCGGCTCGGCTGCCGCCTCGGTCGGGGCCGGCTCGGGCTCCTGCTCCGTCGGCGCGGCCTCCGGCTCGGGTTCCGGGGCCACCTCGGCCTCGATCTCAGGGGCGGCGACCGCGGCCTCGTCTACCCCTCGCATCGACAGCGAGACCCGGCGCCGGGCCACGTCGACGTCCTCCACCCGGACCCGGACCTTCTCCCCCACCTGAACCACCTGGTCTGCCGACTCGACGTGCTCGTCCGAGAGCTTGCTGATGTGAACAAGTCCCTCGATCCCGTCGGCCACGCGGACGAAGGCCCCGAACGGCACGATCTTGGTGACCTCGCCCTCGATCACGTTGCCGGAGCGGTACCGCTGCTCGAACTCCTTCCACGGGTCGGCCTGTGTGGCCTTCAGGGAGAGGGACACCCGCTCCCGCTCCATGTCAACGTCGAGGACCTCGACCTCTACCTCCTGCCCAGTGGACACGACCTCGCTCGGATGCTCGACGTGGCGCCAGGAGAGCTCGGACACGTGGACCAGACCATCCACGCCGCCCAGGTCGACGAAGGCGCCGAAGTTGACGATCGAGGAGACGGTCCCGGTCCGCCGCTCCCCCTTCTGCAGCGACTCCAGGAACCTCTTCCGGCCCTCGGACTGAGACTCCTCCAGGAAGGCTCGCCGCGACAGAACGACGTTGTTCCGGTTCCTGTCGAGCTCGATGATCTTGCATTCGAGCTCCTGTCCCACGTAGGGGTGGAGGTCCCTGACCCGGCGGAGCTCTACCAGTGAGGCCGGCAGGAACCCTCGGAGGCCGATGTCCAGGATCAGCCCGCCCTTCACCACCTCGATCACCGGCCCCTTGATCGTTCCACCTTCGGCCATGACCCTCTCGATCCGGCCCCAGGCCCGCTCGTACTGGGCCCGTTTCTTGGAGAGGAGCAGGCGGCCTTCCTTGTCCTCCTTCTGCATTACCAGGGCCTCGATCTCGTCGCCGATCTTCACGATCTCGCTGGGGTCGGCGTCGTGGCGGATCGACAGCTCCTTGGCCGGGATCACACCCTCGGACTTGTAGCCGATGTCCAGGAGGACCTCGTCGCGGTCGATCCGGACCACGTGTCCGGTGACCAGGTCTCCGTCTCCGAAATCCTTGAGGGACGCTTCGATCGCCGCGGGCAATTCCTCCGGGGTCAGGTCTCGCTCGACCGTCCCCGTGCTCTCCGTCGCCTCGATGTTGGTTCAGCTCCTTCCGCCCAGGAGCTCCCGTCCGCGCAGGCGTCCCCCGAGCGTTAGCTGGGAGGCCGTCCGAAAAGGATAGGGCCCTCTGTTGGGCCCAGCAATCTTAGGAGAGCATCAACGACAGCGTCAACACTAGACCCGGGAATCGTGGGGGACCTTGCGTTCCTTCTCGCACTCACTAGTGGCCGGCCGGGGCGGCGTCGGCCCACGTGGGGCCCCAGCCCACGTCCACCCGGAGCGGTACAGAGAGCTCGTACGCCGACTCCATCTCCTTACGGACCGTCTCGGCCACCCCCTCCACGGCGTCCCCCTCCACCTCGAAGACCAGCTCGTCGTGGACGGTGAGGACCATGGTCGCCGGGAGGGAGTCGATGGCCCCGTCGACGCGGATCATGGCCAGCTTCATGATGTCGGCCGCCGAGCCCTGGATCGGCGCGTTGAGGGCCATCCGCCGCCCCAAGTCCCGGATCCGGGGGTTCGGGGACTGGAGCTCGGGGAGGTACCGGCGGCGCCCCAGCATGGTCGAGGTGAACCCCTCCGCGGTGGCCATCCCCACCTGTCGCTCCAGGAACTCCTGAACGTTGGGGAACCCCTCGAAGTAAGCGTCGATGAACTCCTGCGCCTCGTCGGGAGGGATCCCCAGCCGCTGAGCCAGCCCGTAAGCGTTCATGCCGTACGCCAGCCCGTAGTTCACCATCTTGGCCCGCCGGCGCATCTCGGCGTCGACCTGCTCCAGGGGAAGCCGGGAGACCTTGGCCGCTGTGGCCGCGTGGATGTCGGTGTCCGTGGCGAAGGCCTCGGCCAGAGCCGGATCGCCCGAGAGGTGGGCCAGGACACGGAGCTCGATCTGCGAGTAGTCGGTCACCAGGAGGACCTTCCCCTGGTCGGGGATGAAGGCCTTCCGGATCTGCCTACCGGTCTCCCCGCGCACCGGGATGTTCTGGAGGTTCGGATTGACCGAGGAGAGTCTCCCGGTCGATGCGGCCACCTGATTGAACGTGGTGTGGATGCGTCCGTCGGCCGGATCGACCAGCGGCGGCAGCGCGTCGAGGTAGGTTGACTTCAGCTTGGCCAGCTCCCGGTATCGGAGAAGGGCATCAACGACGGGATGGGCATCGCGCAGCTTCTCCAGGACCGACGCGTCCGTCGACAACTGCCCCTTGGCCGTCTTCTTCCCGGGGGAGAGGCCCAGCTTCTCGTACAGCACCACCCGGAGC
>JBKPBL010000004.1:0-3464 GCA_046726855.1 Actinomycetota bacterium
ACCGGCGAGGAACTCGGGCCAACCGGCCTCCGGGTCGTCGTACGTTCGCCACTCCAGGGTCTCGATCTTCGCGGCGTCCCCGTGGTAGTCCTCGAAGCGTTCCATCACGATAGGGGTTCCGGATGCCAGCGGGGCGGCCAGCCGGAAGGGCCCGTTGCCCACGGGCTGCTGCCCGGCGCCGCGTTGCCCGACCGAGGCGGGCACGGGGGACAGCGCTGGGTGGCCCAGGAGCGCGGGGAAGTCCGGCCACGGCTCGACCAACGTCACCTCGAGGGTTCGTTCGTCTCGGGCCACCACCCCCGACAGCTCGGAGACTCGCGCTTCGCTCTGGTACTCCTCGAACCCCTGAACCGGCTCGAGGAGGAAAGCGAAGGGGTTGGCGGCCACGGGGTCGGCCAGGCGGTTCCAGGCCGCTCGGAAGTCCTGGGCGGTTACGGGAGACCCATCGTGGAACGTGGCCCCCCGGCGAAGATGGAAGACGAACCGGTGCCCGGCATCCTCGATCTCCCACCGCGCTGCGGCCGCCGGGATCACCTCCAGAGTGCTGGGGTCGTATCCAACCAGTCCGTCGAAGAGCTGGGAGGCGAGAAGCAGCGAGTCCGGAGTGCTCAGGTCGCGGGGATCCAGACTCGCCGGCTGGGTGATGGCCAGGCGGAGAGAGGTGGGCGGCGTGCTGAAGCTGGGACCCGGGAGTGGCCCTCCCCTCGAGCCTTCGGGAGGGGGCGCCGTACAAGCGGCCAGACCGAGGGCCGCGGTCAGTGCGAGGAGCGTACGGAGGATCGGGCCCCGGCTCCCTACACCCACTTCCAGGCGAGGAAGAACGTCGTCCCGGCGAAGACCACCGCTGTGGCCACCGTGATCCGGTCTAGGTTCCGCTCGACCGCCGTCCCTCCAGACAGGCCCCCGGTGCCGCCCCCGAACATGTCGGATAGACCGCCCCCCTTCCCCGCGTGGAGCAGGATGAACAGGATCAGCAGAAGGGACGCGATGATGTGGATGACGATCAGCGTGGCGATGAGCAATGGACGAGTTCCTTTCGAACCTACCGTATCAGGCCGAGGACTCTATCATGGCTCGATCTTCGAGCGGGAAGTGGCACGCGGCGAGCTGTCCCTGGTGGTGAGGCCGGAGCGCCGGGTCGTCCTCCTTGCAGATGGGGAACTGCGCCCGGGGGCACCTGGGATGGAACCGGCACCCCGACGGAGGGTCGATCGGCGAGGGAACGTCACCTTCCAGGATGATCCGGCGCTTGTGCGTGGACATCTCGGGGTCTGCAATCGGCACGGCCGAGAGCAGGGCACCGGTGTACGGGTGCTTCGGGTTCGAGTACAGGATGTCGCCGGGAGCGATCTCCACGATGCGGCCTAGGTACATCACCGCCACACGGTCGCTCATGTGCTTGACCACCGAGAGATCGTGGGCGATGAAGATGTAGGTCAGGTTGAACTCCTCCTGGAGGTCCTCGAGGAGGTTGAGGATCTGGGCCTGGATCGAGACGTCCAGGGCCGACACCGGCTCGTCGCAGACGATCAGCCGGGGCCGGAGCGCCAGGGCCCGGGCCACCCCGATCCGCTGGCGCTGGCCGCCCGAGAACTCGTGGGGGAACCGGTTGTAGTGCTCGGGGTTCAGGCCCACCAGCTCCATGATTCGCTGAACCTCCGGCTTGATCCCGCGATCGAGATTCCGCCGGGCGGGGATCCCTACGGCCCAGCCAAGGACCGGAGCCAGGACCGCCACGCCGAGCACCGCCAGGGTTATGGCGTTGGAGAGCTGCACGAGACCCGTCACGTCGATCAGGAACAGGATCGCCCCCAGGACCAGCGCCGCCCTGGAGACCCAGCCGAAGGCCGGGTGTGGAGTCGCAGAGGGCGTCCCCTCCAGGCCGTGGACCCGGAAAGGCTCGCCGATGATCGAGGCCACCGTCTTTCGAGGATTCAGTGAGGCGTCCGGATCCTGGAAGATGATCTGAAACTCTCTACGCAACCCGCGGATCTTGGCGCCGAACCGGCTCCGCCTCCAGCTGTTCAGGGACCCCAGGACCGCGAAGTACCCGATCCCGACGACAATGGCCGCCAGGGTCGCCAGAAACAGGAACGTGACGGCCCCGGGCCAGGACGTGATCAGTCCCAGGATCAGCAGGGCCGCCGCCACTCCGGCCAGACCGGCCAGAACGTATCCCACCCGGGGCGGGGCGGCCAGCGCCCGGGGGCCGGTTATGTCCTCCCCATCGAAGATGATGCGCCCGGCGGTCGGCTCGAGAAGCTTGGTGATGAGTCTCGCGGTGGTGGACTTCCCGCATCCCGTCTCGCCCACTAGCCCAACCGTCTCGCCCGGCTGCACCTCCAGGTCCACCCCGTCCACCGCATGGACGTGCCCGATGGTCCGCTGGAAGATGATCCCCCGTGTGATGGGGAACCATTTCCTGAGGCCCTCGAACTGGACCAGCGGACGGCCCCGAGCGCCGCGGTCCAGCATCGGAGGTTGGGCGACCTCGGGCGTGCTCACGACCTGACCGCCACCTCCTCGTTGAAGATCCGTTCCTTCTCGGCCAACGTGAGATGGCAGGCCGAGGCGTGCTTCCCGTCCTCGGACAGGAGCGGCGGAACCTCCGTCTTGCAGACGTCCATGACATGGGGACATCGCGGATGGAAGGGGCACCCCGGGGGCACGAAGATCAGCGACGGAGGCAGCCCCTGGATCGGCCGGAGGCGCTCCACCTTGGGCTGATCGAGGCGAGTGATCGACTGGAGAAGCCCCCAGGTGTAGGGGTGATGGGCCCGGTAGTAGATGTCGTCACGGGAGCCGTACTCGGCAACCTTTCCCGCGTACATCACCATGACGTTGTTCGTGTGCTCGGCCACGACCCCCAGGTCGTGGGTGATGATGACCACCGAGGCCTCGAACTCATCCTTCAGCCTGTCGATGAGGTCCAGGATCTGCGCCTGGACGGTCACGTCCAGGGCCGTGGTGGGCTCATCGGCCACCAAGAGGTCGGGGTTCAGGGACAGGGCCATTGCGATCATGGCCCGCTGCCGCATCCCCCCCGAGTACTCGTGTGGGAACTGGCGGGCCCGCTCGTCCGGACGGGGGATCCCCACCTTGCGCAGCATCTCCACCGCGGTGTTGAACGCCTCCCGCTTGTCCATGGGTTGGTGGGTTCGGATGGCTTCCACGATCTGGTCCCCCACCCTGTAGTAGGGGTGTAGGGACGTCATCGGGTCCTGGAAGATCATGCTGATCTTGCTGCCCCGGATGTTCCGGAGCTCCTCGACCGGTGTGGTCAGCAGGTCCTCCCCGCGGAACAGGATCTGGCCCTCGACCTGAGCGACCTTGCGATCGATCAGTCCCAGGACGGTCAGAAAAGTCACCGACTTCCCCGAACCGGACTCCCCCACCACCCCCAACGTCTCGCCCCGTTCGAGCGTGAAGGAGATCCCGTCAACTGCCTTGACCAGGCCGTCGTC
>JBKPBL010000005.1:0-4128 GCA_046726855.1 Actinomycetota bacterium
GACAGTCTGTGTACCGTTCCTGGAGGGCCCGAACCTCCTCCACCGCCTCCTTGAGCGATTCCTCGGTTCGGAACACCCCGGCTCCTCTCTCCATCACAAGTTGGAGGTCACGGCGGATCGCTCCGATCCGCTCCCGGCCGCCCTCCTTCTCCAAGTACGAAGCGAGCAGCCGGTCCTGCTCGGCCTCGGCCAGCGCTCCCAGGGGGTTCCGGGGCGCCGGTGTCGCGTCGAGCGCGTCCTCGGCCGCCTGTTTCCCCACCCGCGCGCCGAACACCAGGCACTCGGTGAGTGAGTTCGAGCCGAGCCGGTTGGCCCCGTTCATGCTCACGCAGGCAGCCTCCCCGGCCGCGTACAGGCCCGGAAGCCGGGTCCTTCCCATGATGTCCGTGTCCACTCCTCCCATCATGTAGTGGACCACGGGCCGGACCGGGATCGGCTCGTACACCGGGTCGATACCCACGAAGTCCCGGGCCAGCTCCCGGACGAACGGGAGCTTCTTGTCGATCGTCTCTTCACCAAGGTGCCGGACGTCGAGGTGGACGTACTCGCCGTACGGCCCGTCGAACGCGTGGCCCCTCTCGATCTCCTGGATGATCGCCCGGGAGAGGATGTCTCGGGGGCCCAACTCCATCTTCGAAGGGATGTAGTCTTCGAGGAACCGCCTCCCCTCCTTGTTTACGAGGTAACCGCCCTCGCCCCGGGAGGCCTCGGTCATGAGGATCCCGGTTCCGGGGAGCCCGGTGGGGTGGTACTGCACGAACTCCATGTCCTCGAGGGGCACGCCTGCTCGGTATGCCAGGGCCATTCCGTCCCCGGTATTGATGGCCGCGTTCGTAGTGAACGAGAAGATCCGCCCGCAACCCCCGGTGCAGAGGACCACCGCCTTCGCGGTGATGCACCTGACCTCGGAATCCCGGAGGTCGATGGCGGCCACTCCCGCGCACTGCCCATCCTCGACGAGGAGGCTGGTGACGAAGAATTCGTCGTGGCGGACGATCTGCTCGTACTTGAGCGAGGTCTGGAACAGCGCATGCAGCAGGTGGAATCCGGTCTTGTCGGCGGCGAACGCGGTCCGGTTAACGCTCATCCCGCCGAAGGCCCGGACCGCAAGCCGCCCGTCAGGCTCCCGGCTCCACGGGCACCCCCAGTGCTCGAGGCGGACGATCTCACCGGGCGACTCGGCCACGAACGCCTCCACCACGTCCTGGTCGGCCAGGTAGTCGCTTCCCCGGATCGTGTCGAAGGCATGGAGATCGAGGTTATCGTCCTCGCCTATAGCCGCTCCTGCGCCGCCTTCGGCCGACACTGTGTGGCTCCGCATCGGGTAGACCTTCGAAACGAGGGCGATGCTCAACGAATCCGAGACCTCGGCGGCGGCGATGGCCGCTCTGAGCCCGGCGGCGCCGCCCCCCACGATGACGATGTCGTGCTCGATCGTCTCCATCAAACGCGCTCCTGAGAAGCGCTCTCCATCAGTACTTCCGCTCCATCGGGAGGTAGGTCCCCAGTTTCACGTCCTTGTATTCCAGGCGAACCGAACCGTCCGGCTCTCGGTTTCCCAGCGAGTGGCGAAGCCAGTGGTCGTCGTCCCGGAGGGGGTGGTCCTCGCGGTGATGGCCGCCCCGGCTCTCGTCCCGAGCCACGGCCGCAGCCACCAGGGTATCGGCGCAGTCCAGCAGCGCCCCTAGCTCCCAGGCCTCCATCAGGTCCGTGTTGTACACACGGCCCTTGTCCTGGACCACCGCCCTGCCGTATCGGTCACGGAGGCTCCCAAGGAGCTCCTGCATCTTCAGGAGTCCCTCCTCCGCCCGAACCACGCCGGCGAGGTTGAACATCTGCTCCTGGAGCTCTTCCCGGATGTCGGCGATGGAGTCGCCGCCGGTGGAGCCGAGCAGCCCGCGGAGCTGGTTCTCCGCCTCCCGCTCCGGCCGGGCGGGGAGATCCGGGAGGTCCGCCTCGGCCGCGTACCTGGCCATATCCAGCCCGCCGCGTCTCCCGAACACCACGATGTCCAGCAGGGAGTTGGTGCCGAGGCGGTTGGCCCCGTGTACCGAGACGCAGGCGCACTCCCCGGCCGCGTACAGGCCCCGGACCACCTCCTCGGCCTCGCCGACGACTACCCGGGCGTCCGCGTCGGTGGGGATCCCGCCCATACCGTAGTGGGCCGTGGGCTGTATCGGGACCAGCTCCGTAGTGGGCTCCACGCCGAGGTAGATCCGGGCGAACTCGGTGACGTCGGGAAGCTTCTTCTCGATCACGTCTGGGTCGAGATGCCGTACGTCGAGGTGAACGTAGTCCTTCCCGTCGACCCCTCTTCCTTCCTTGATCTCTTGATAGATGGCCCTGGTTATCAGGTCACGGGGAGCCAGGTCCTTGATGGTTGGTGCGTAACGCTCCATGAACCGCTCGTCGTCGCCGTTCAGGAGTATCCCCCCCTCGCCCCGGACCGCCTCGGAGATGAGGATCCCCATCTTGTAGATCCCGGTCGGGTGGAACTGGAAGAACTCCATGTCCTCCAGGGGGATCCCCCGCCTGTAGCACACGGACATCCCGTCCCCGGTGAGGGTGTGAGCGTTCGAGGTGACCTTGAAGATCTTCCCGTACCCGCCGGTGGCGAACAGTACCGCCTTGGCCCGAAACACGTGCAGCTCGCCGGTGGCCAGCTCGTAGGCCACGACCCCACCGACGACCCCGCCGACCATCAGGAGATCGAGGACGTAGAACTCGTTGAAGAAGCGGACGTCGTTCTTGATGCACTGCTGGTACAGGGTCTGGAGGATCATGTGGCCGGTGCGGTCGGCCGCGTAGCAGGCTCGTCGGACCGGGGCCTCTCCGTGGTTCCGGGTGTGGCCTCCGAAGCGGCGCTGGTCGATCTTCCCCTCGGGTGTCCGGTTGAAGGGGAAGCCCCAGTGCTCCAGCTCGATCACCCGATCGACCGCCTCGCGGCACATGATCTCGGCCGCGGGCTGATCGACCAGGTAGTCGCCACCCTTGACCGTGTCGAAGGCGTGCCACTCCCAGGAGTCCTCCTCGACGTTTCCGAGCGCGGCGCACATCCCCCCCTGGGCGGTTCCGGTGTGCGACCTGGTGGGATAGAGCTTGGAGATCACCGCGGTGCGGACACGTCCCGAGGCCTCGATGGCGGCTCGGAGCCCGGCTCCGCCGGCCCCGACGATCACCGCGTCGTAGGTGTGGGTCGTGGTCACAGGCGGGTCAGGCGAACTGTGCGGGGTCGAAGGTGAAGACGACGATCGTGCCCAGCACGAACAGGGTGAACCCCACGATCACGAACGCCCAGTTCCAGGCCAGCCGGCCTCCCGGTGTTCGCACGTAGTCCTGGATGATGACCCGGACGCCGTTCACGCCGTGCAGCAGGGCCAACGTGAGCATCATCCAGTCCCAGGTCCGCCAGAAGGGGCTCGACCACCGAGCGGCCACGAAGTCGAAATCGACCCTCTCCACGCCGGTGTCCAGCACGTGCATGATCAGCACGTGACCCACTGCCAGGAAGAGCAGGAGGATCCCTGAGAGCCGCATGAACAGCCACGACCACAGCTCGATTCCCGGGCGGGGGCGCCCGGGGGATTCGGGTGCCGGGGCCTCTGCCGGCGGCGGCCTGGTGTCCAGGGCCATCAGCCGAACAGGTCCTCGATGATCCGCTCCCCCATGATCCAGGTGATCGGGGCCATGGCCGCCACGAAGAGGGCCAGGGTCCCCCAGAGCAGCCGGGCCTGGTGGTCGGAGGCGGCCGGCCAGAAGTCGATGATCATGATCCGGATGCCGTTGAGGGCGTGGAATAGGACCGCTCCCACCAGGACGAGCTCCATGATCTGGACTATGGGGTGGTGGTAAACGGCGACCACCCGGTTGTAGGCGTCCGGGCCCCAGCCCACCAGGGCCGTATCGACGATGTGGGCGAACAGGAAGAGGAGGATGCCCACGCCGGTGACGCGATGGGCGATCCACGACCACTGACCGGTGGGGCTTCCCTTGTACAGCGGGCCAAGCTCTCGCCTCAACCGCGTGCCCTCCGTCGACCCGGCTGAGTCTAGCCTACCTCCGAGGGGCTTCCTCCTCGCCGAAAGGCCCTGGTGCGGACCCCTGCCGCACCGTGAGGCTCCCCGAAAC
>JBKPBL010000006.1:0-9774 GCA_046726855.1 Actinomycetota bacterium
CCCTCCAGTGTGGTCAGGTCACAGCACCGGACCGCCAGATCGAGGGCATACAGCTTCGACTCGCGCTTGATCGAGCGGGTGGCCAGCGAGGCGGCCCTCTCCTCCAGCCCCACGGCGTCGACCGGGGTGACCTTGACCATCGACGCCG
This sequence comes from Actinomycetota bacterium, assembly GCA_046726855.1. Classification (GTDB taxonomy): domain Bacteria; phylum Actinomycetota; class UBA4738; order UBA4738; family CALAEC01; genus JBKPBL01. The sequence goes on from JBKPBL010000006.1 coordinate 149, forward strand.
CGGCGGCGCTGGTGGGGCTCCACGGCGAGTCGGGTATGGGTGCTCGCGTCTGTGCGGGGACTCTTGTCATGGGTGTACTGGTGGAATCTCCATGATAACCGGGGAGGTCTCCGACCCCCGTTAGCGGGGGGTCAGCGAAAGAGTATCCTCGTTCTGATGAGGCGGCCCGCGCTACTAGCGTGTTGCGTCCTCCTGATGGCGGCCGGTTGCGACAGCGAGCCCACCGCTGCTCCGTCGCCCTCGCCCCAGACCTCGCCGGCGGAGTCGCCCACCGAGTCGCCCACCTCCGAGGAGACGCCGGAGTGCTCCGACGAGACGACCACGGGGGAGGACGACGCCAAGCTTCGCCTTGAAGACAACGTGTTCTCCCCGGCCTGCTTCATCGTGCTGGGGGGCCAGGCCCTGGAGCTGGAGAACGAGGGACTAAACAGGCACAACTTCTCGATAGAGGGCACCGACGTGAACATCGACATCGCGCCCGACAGCGAGAACCGAACTGAAGCCATCGGCACGATCGCCGAGCCGGGCGAGCACGTCTTCTTCTGCAGATTCCACCGATCCCTGGGCATGGAAGGCGAGATCACGATCGTCGAGGCGGGGTGATCCCGAGGGTCAGTAGCCCAGCCGAGACAGGGCCACCGGGTCGCGTTGCCACTCCCGCTGGACCTTGACCCGCAGCTCCAGGTACACCCGCGTGCCGAGGATGGCCTCGATCTCCTTCCGGGCCTCGGTGCCGATCCGGCGGAGCATGCGGGCGCCCTTACCGATCACGATCCCCTTCTGGGAGTCACGCTCGACCAGGATCCGGGCCCCGATCCGGGTGAGGTCACCCTGGCGCTCCATCTCATCGACCATCACGGCGATCGAATGCGGGACCTCCTCCCGGGTCAGCGCCAGTGCCTTCTCACGGACTACATCCGTGACGCGCATCTCGAGGGGCTGGTCAGTGTTCTCACCCTCCGGGACGTACGCAGGACCCTCGGGGAGTGCCGCCACTAGCACATCGATCAGATCCCCGAATCCGGTCCCTCGCCTCGCCGAGATCGGGATCACGTGGTCGAACTCCGCGAGCCTGGCAGCCGCGTCGAGCTGGGCCACGAGGGCTTCCCGAGCGACCAGGTCCACCTTGTTCACCGCGCACACCGTCAGGCACCGAAGTGGCGTCACCCGCGACCGGGCAACGAACTCATCCCCGCGCCCGACCCCGGCCCGGGCGTCCACCACCAGGACCACGGCCTCCACGTCCTCCGTGCTCTCCTCGACCATCCGGTTGAGCCGCCGCCCCAGCTCGGTTCGAGGCTTGTGGAAGCCAGGGGTGTCCGTGAACACGATCTGGTAACTGCCTGTCGTCAGGGCTCCCCGGATCCGCCCCCTGGTGGTCTGGGGCTTGTCCGTGACTATGGAAACCTTCTCCCCCACCAGGGCGTTGACCAGCGACGACTTGCCCACGTTGGGGCGGCCCACGACGGCCACGACCCCGGAATGGAATCCCACCTCAGCGCAGGTCGTTCGGCCCGAAGGCGTCCGGCAAGAGCTGGTCGAGGCGGCGCTCCTCACGGCGGCCGTCAAGGCCCTCCGAGACGACGAGGGCGCCGGGCCCGAACTCGTTCAGCACCTGGCGGCAGGCCCCGCACGGCCAGGAGGGCTCCTCGTTCGACGCGGTGACGATCACGGCCGCGATCTCCCGGACACCTTCGGATGCGGCCCGGAAGGCGGCGGTCCGTTCCGCGCACATCGACAGCCCGTACGAGGCGTTCTCCACGTTGGCCCCGGGGAACACCCTCCCGTCGTCCGACAGGAGGGCCGCCCCGACCCGGAACTCGCTGTACGGAGCGTAGGCCCGATCCCGGGCCTCCCGGGCCACCGCCAACAGGGACTCGATCTGTTCCTGGCTGACCTGGCTCAGCGGCGCTCCTCCCGAACCGGCTGGGAGGGAGCCCGCTCCACCAGGACCTTGGCGATACGCCGACCCTGGACCCGCTCGGCGGTGAACCGGAGACCCTCGAACTCGACCTCCTCGCCCTGCGAGGGAAGCCGCCCCAGGATCCCCATCATCAGCCCCCCGACCGTGTCCCATTCCTGGTTGGGCAGCTCCACCTCCATGAGGTCGTTCAGCTCGTCCACCGGCAGGCGGGCGTTCACCCGGTAGCGGCCGTCGCCGGCGGGCTCCACGTTGGGCTCCTCGACGTCGTATTCGTCGACTATCTCCCCGACGATCTCCTCGAGGAGGTCCTCCATGGTCACCAGGCCGACCAGGGACCCGTACTCGTCCACCACCAGCGCCAGGTGGACCTTCTCCTGCTGCATCTCCTTGAGCAGCTCGGACACCTTCTTGGACTCGGGAACGAAATAGGCCCTCCGGGCCAGGGCGTCCAGGGAGCGGCCGTTGCCGCCGGCGTGCACCTCGCGGAGGACGTCCTTGGCGTACACGATCCCCACCACGTCGTCGAGGCTCTCCCGATAGACGGGGATGCGCGAGTATCCGTGGCGGATCACCAGTTCCAGGACCTCGTTCAGGCTCTTGGAGCCCTCCACGGCCACGATGTCCGGCTGCGGTGTCATGACCTCGCGTACGATGGTGTCCCCGAACTCGAAGATCGAGTGGATCAGCTCCTTCTCCTCCTCCTCGATCGCACCCTCCTCATGCCCGGCCTCTGCCATGGCCCGGATCTCCTCCTCGGACACGAACGGCCCTTGCCGGAGGCCCTTGCCCGGCAGGAGGACGTTGGCCACGGCGATGAGCGCTCGGGTCGGCGCGTACAGGATCCTGGAGAGGAGCACGACCAGTGGGGTCAGGGCCAGAGCCACCCGATCGCTATGGAGGATGGCGAAGGTCTTCGACATGGCCTCGACCACCACGAAGTACACCAGCGTGAACACCACTGAAAGGATGGTGATGCCCACGTTGCCGAAGGACTGGTCGGCGATGATGGCCACCAGGATCGCCGAACCGTTCTGGACCAGCATCACCCAGAGGTAGATCGAGTTCAGGAACCGGGCCGGCTCGGACTCGATCCTCACCAGGGCCGGGGCGTTGCGGCGCCGCTCCTCCTCCAAGGCCAGGGCCCGCACCCGGCTCATCCGGCTGACAGAGGCCTCGGCCATGGCCAACACCGAGCCGAACGCAACCAGGAACACCACCACGACGATGAGCCAGATCATGTCCGGACCCCGGAGTACTCCTCCTGCCGGCGCCACATCTCCCGGCGGTCCTCCTCCTTCTGGTGGTCGTAGCCCAGGAGGTGCAGGATCCCGTGGACCAGGAGGAGGCGGACCTCAGCCGCGGCGTCGGGATTCTGCGAAGCGGCCACGGCGGGACATATCACCACGTCGCCCAGGAGGCCCTCCTCGTCCATGGAAAACGACAGCACGTCAGTGGCGCCGGCCTCACCGAGGTAGCGCTGGTGGAGCTGGGCCATCTCCCCCTCGGTCACCAGCAAGACCGAGAGCTCCACGCCGGCCGTGCCCTCGGCCTCGAGGGTCCTCCGGGCCAGCGAGGTCAGGGCGTCGAGGTCGATGGGGAAGTCCTGGCGGTCCGAGAGGACCACCCGAGAACTATCTGAGCCTTCGCTCACGAGCGTCAGCGGCCTCCGGCCGGCTCTGTTCTCCGTACCGCCGGTAGGCCTCCACGATGTCCTGCACGATCCGGTGGCGGACGACGTCCCGGGCCCCGAGGTGGATGAACTCGACCCCCTCGATGCTCTGGAGTATCTCCTGGACCACCACCAGGCCGGAGCGCTGCTCCTGCGGCAGGTCGATCTGGGTGATGTCCCCGTTCACCACGGCCTTCGACCCGAAGCCCAGCCGGGTCAGGAACATCTTCATCTGCTCCGGCGAGGTGTTCTGGGCCTCGTCGAGGATTATGAACGAGTCATTAAGGGTTCTTCCCCGCATGTACCCGAGCGGGGCGATCTCGATGGTTCCTCGCTCTACCAGGCGGCGGAACGCCTCGGGCTCCATCATCTCGTAGAGCGCGTCGTAGAGCGGCCGCAGGTATGGGTCGATCTTCTCGTACAGCGTCCCGGGCAGGTAGCCCAGCTTCTCGCCGGCCTCCACCGCAGGACGGGTGAGTATGATCCGAGACACCTCCCTGGCCTGGAGCGCCTTCACCGCGGTGGCCACGGCCAGGTAGGTCTTCCCGGTGCCGGCCGGGCCGATGGAGAACGTCAGCGTGGACCGGCGGAGCGCGTCCACGTACCGCTTCTGGCCCAATGTCTTCGGACCGATGGACTTCCCGCGGGACGTGAGCAGTACGTCGGTGAGGAGGTCAGATGGCCTGACACCGTCCTCCCTGATCATGTCGATCGTCCGACCCACCGAGGAGGGGGTCAGCTCCTGACCCCGTTCGAGAAGCTCGATCAGCTCCTCGAACAGCAGGGCCACCCGGCCCGCCTCTCGTTCCTCGCCGGTGATTGTGATCTCGTTGCCCCGGACCAGGATGTGCGAGTCGAAGGCACCCTCCACCACCTTCAGGAGCTCGTCGCGTTCACCGAGGAGGGCGACCATCGATTGGTGGCCCGGAACGAGGATCTTGACCTGTGATGTGGCCTTAGCCAAATGCTTCCCTGTTGGAAACGGGGTCGCCTTCGCGACCCCGACCCTTCGATACTACTACGACCGGCCGCCCCTCAGGCCGGAAGCCGGTCGATCCGGTCAGGGCATCGACCTCAGCCGGGGGGCCACTTCATCCGGCGCCCTCCGAGGAGGTGGAAGTGGAGATGGCGGACGCTCTGACCGGCCTCGGCCCCGACGTTCGTGACCAGGCGCCAGCCGGAGCGGTCCACTCCGTTGGCCTCGGCCAGGTGGGCGGCCACGCGGAAGATCTCCGCCACCAGGTCGCCGTGGCCCGCCCGGATGGAACGGGCCGAATCGATGTGCTCCTTGGGGATGATCAGGATGTGCACCGGCGCCTGCGGGTTGATGTCTCGGAAGGCCACCACGTTGTCGGAGGTGTGGACGACGTCGGCCTCCTGCTCTCCGGCCACGATCCTGCAGAACAGGCACTCGTCCACGGCGCACCTCCCCCGGGCAATTCGGAACCTTACCCGAGGCGTCCGTATCGGGCCAGGGTCAAGGCGGCCGCGGCCAGGGCGGCCGTCTCGGTCCGGAGGACGTTAGGACCGAGGGAGGCCAGGAGGGCGCCGGCCCGTTCCGCGGCCCGGGCGTCCTCCTCGGGGATACCGCCCTCGGGACCGACCACCAACGCCACTTCTCGGGGCGGCCGGTCCGGCAGTCTCGACAGCAACGCGTCCTCGGCCCGCTCCCATAAGACCACCTCGGGGCCGTCCACGGCCCCGGGGACCACGGCCTCCGCCCAAGGAACCGGCCCCAGGACTGTGGGGATGAACGGCCGGCGGGCCTGCTTGGCCGCCTCCCGGGCCACCGAGACCAGGCGAGGGCCGATCCGGGCCCCCCTCTCCCCCTCCCACCGGCGCACGCTCCGGGACGTCTCCACCAGGACGATCGCGTCCGCCCCCACCTCGGTGAGCTTCTGCACCGCCCAGCTGAGCCGCTCCCCCTTCGGTGGGGCCAGCACCATCGTGAGGACCGGGTGGGGGCGGGGAACCTCGGTGCGTTCCACCACCTGCCCCTCCACCAGGAGACGCTCGGCCCGGACGATCCGGCACCGAGCCACGCCCCCCTCCCCGTCCGAGGAGGTGAACTCGTCGCCCGGGCGCAACCGGAGCGAACGGATGGCGTGGCGGGCGTCGGCCGCGGCCAGGGCCACCGGCTCGCCTGGATCGGGGGCTCCTGCGAAGAAATGCGGGAGGCTCACGCCGGCGGACGGAGCCGGCCTCGAAGAGGGCCGGGGACCTCCCGTCGCATCGTCGCCAGGTCGTTGACCAGGGAGCGCTCCTGCTTCGACAGGCGTTCCGGCACATCGAGGTCAACCTGGACCAGCAGGTCGCCCCTCCCCCGCCGACCCAGGTTCGGCACCCCCTTCCCTCGGAGCTGGAGAACGCTTCCGGCCCTGGTTCCCGGAGGCACCTTCAGCATGGCCGGGCCGTCCAGCGTCTGGACCTCAACCTCCGCGCCCAGCAGCGCCGCGGTCACGGGGAGGTCGAGTACGCAGACGAGGTCCTGGCCCCGGCGCTCGAATACCGGATGCGGAGCCACTGACAGCGTGAGGTACAGATCCCCGGGAGGTCCACCGTGCCGACCGTCCTGGCCCCCCGCCTCCAGCCGGACCTCCATGCCGTCGGCCACGCCGGCGGGGATCTCGACCGGCACCGACCGCCGGTCGGGAAGGCGGCCCTCACCCCCGCACCGCCGGCAGGGAACGGCGACCTCCTCGCCGGACCCCTCGCAGGTGGCGCAGGTCCGTGAGGTCATCACGGTCCCGAACACGCTCCGCCTCACATCGGACACCTCGCCGGAACCACCGCAGGTGGTGCAGCGCGAAGGGTGGGTGCCCGGCTCGCTTCCAGTCCCGGCGCAACGGTCGCACGTCCGAAGGGTGTTCACCTCCACCTCTCGCTTCGTGCCGAACGCGGCCTCCTCGAACGTCAGGTCGAGCACCAGGTGGAGATCCGCTCCCCTGGCCACTCGACTGCGGCGCCGGGTCCGGCCGGGGCCACGCCCGAACGGCGACCCCCCGAAAAACACATCGAAGATGTCGGCCAGGTCCCCGAAACCGCCGAACATGTCGGGCGACAGCCCCTCCCCTCCGAAGAGGTCGTACTGCCGGCGCTTGGCTGGGTCGGACAGCGTCTGGTAGGCCAGATTGATCTCCTTGAACCGGCGCTCGGCCTCCGGGTCTTCCCGGTTCACATCGGGATGGTGATTGCGGGCCAGGCGGCGGTAGGCCTTCTTGATGTCCTCCTGAGTGGCCTCCCGGGACACCCCCAGCACCTGGTAGAGGTCGCGCTCGGCCATCGCCGGCGACCTCCTACCCGGCCAGGGACTCGATCGTCCGGGACAGGCCGACGGACACGGCCCGCACCGCCGAGATGGCCGTGGGGTACTCCATCCGGGTCGGCCCGATGACCGCGACCTCTCCCGCCGGCCTCCCGGCAAGCAGGTACGGGGCCACAACCACGCTGGCCTCACGCATGGCGGCCAGGGGGTTCTCCCGGCCGATCCGGACCGAGACCCCTCGGCCGCTGAGCAGCCGCCGCAGGAACCGCTCGATAGCGGCCTCCTCCTCCAGGGCCTCGAACATCCGCCGGACCGTCTCCCGCCGCCGGAAGCTCCGGTCCCGGGCGATGTTGGCGACGCCGCCCACGAACACGTGCTCCGAGGCGCTTCCCAGCTCCCCCAGCGCCTCAGCCGCCGAGGTCAGGAGGCTCCTGCCCGGCTCCGCCGCGGCCCGGGCCAGGCCCGAGACGAGGCGGCCCGCGTCCTGGTAGGACACACCGGCCACCGACCCGGCCAGGATCGCCGAGATCGCGGCGATGGTCTCCTCGTCGGCGGCTTCGGGGAGCTCGATGACCCTCTTATCCACCCTGCCCGTGTCTCCAACCACCAGAAGGAGGGCCGCCGACCCGAACGGCACCAGCTCCGCGCGCACCACCCGACTGACCGAAAGCACCGGCGAGACGGCAACGGCAGCGTGATGGGTGAGGCGGGAGAGGAGCGAGGTCGTCCGTCGGAGCGTCTCCTCCACGTCCGAGGGCGCATGGCCGAAGAACGAGGTGATGGCCCGGCGGTGCGTGGGCAAGAGTGCCGGCCGTGGGGGCAGGGTGTCGACGTAGAAGCGGTACCCCAGGTCGGTGGGGATCCGCCCGGCCGACGTGTGCGGCTGAGCGAGGTACCCCAGCTCCTCGAGCGACGACATGTCGTTCCGGATGGTGGCCGAGCTGACCCCGAGCCGGTTCCGACTGGCTACCGTCCCGCTGCCTACCGGCACCCCGGTCCGGATGTGCTGGATCACCACGGCCCTGAGGACGGCCGACTGCCGTTCCCCCAGAGTTCGCACTTCGCTCATCTCCGCCTCAAGTTAGCACTCGGGGTCCGAGACTGCTAGGAAGCGGGGCTGCTTGTTCACGAGCGGGGTGGCGAAGCGGCGATCGGCGGTGGGCCTGGTCAGGGCGTCCCAGCGGGGTTGACGGGGTGGGTGGACTCGCGGAAGCTCGAGCTTCCTTCGGGCTGAGCCCCTCAGCCCGAGCGCCCCGCCCCCTGGTCCACCTGCAGGGCGGCGATGAACGCGTCGTGGGGGACGTCGACCTTGCCCACCCGGCGCATCTTGACCTTGCCGGCCTTCTGCTTCTCCAGCAGCTTGCGCTTCCGGGTGACGTCGCCGCCGTAGCATTTCGCCAGGACGTCCTTACGCCTGGCCTTAACCGTCTCCCGGGCGATGACCCTGGAGCCGATGGCTGCCTGGATGGCCACGTCGAAGAGCTGGCGAGGGATCAGCTCCCTCAGGCGCCCCACCATCCGCCGGCCATAGGTCTGGGCCTTCTCCCTGTGAACGACCGCCGAGAACGCGTCGATGGGATCCCCATGAAGCAAGACGTCGACGCGCACCAGGTCTGCGGGCTCGTAACCCGAATGCTCGTAGTCGAGCGAGGCGTACCCGCGGGTCCGCGACTTCAGCTGATCGAAGAAGTCGAAGATGATCTCGGCGAGCGGGAGCCTGTACCGGAGCTCCACTCTTTCCGGCGAGAGGTACCTCATCTCGACCATCTGGCCTCGCCGCGCCTGGCAAAGCTCCATCACCGGACCGAGGAACGACGCCGGGGTGATGACGGTGGCCACGACCACGGGCTCCTCGACCTGGTCATAGGTTCCCGGCGGGGGCATCTCGCTGGGGTTGTGCACCTCTACGAACTCCCCGCCGCGAACGACCCGTAGTCCCACGTTGGGCGCAGTGGCCAGGAGGGACAGGTCGAACTCCCGCTCCAGGCGCTCCCGCACGATGTCAATGTGGAGCAGCCCCAGGAACCCGCATCGGAACCCGAAACCCAGTGCCAGCGAGGACTCCGGCTCGAACACCAGGGCGGCGTCGGAGAGGTGGAGCTTGTCGAGGGCCCCCCGGAGCGCCGGGTAGTCCCCTCCTTCCAGCGGGTACAGGCCGCTCCATACCATCGGCTTGGGCTCCCGGTATCCGGGCAGCGGCTTCACTGCAGGGCTGGCGGCCAGCGTCACCGTGTCGCCGACCTGGGCCGTGCGGACGTCCTTCTCTCCCACCACGACGTAGCCGACCTCCCCGGCCCCCAGCGACTCGACCCTGGTGGCCTCTGGGGCGAACGCTCCGCACTCCTCGGCCTCGGACTCCCAGCGGGAGGCCATCATCCGGATCCGGGCCCGGGAGGAGAGCTCACCGTCCACGAGACGAACGTAGGCCACCACCCCACGGTAGGCGTCGTACGCCGAGTCGAAGATGAGAGCGCGGAGCGGCGCTTGCGGTTCACCGGTCGGCGGCGGGACCCGGGCGATGACCGCCTCGAGCAGCTCGGGCACGCCCTGGCCGGTCTTGGCCGAGACCCGGAGGACGTCGTCCTCTGGGGCCCCTGTCAGCTCGGCGAGCTCCCGCACGGCCTCGGCCACGTCTGCCTGGGGGAGGTCGATCTTGTTCACGGCGGGGACGATCGCCAGGCCGGCCTGCTCGGCGAGGTGGTGGTTGGCCAGGGTCTGGGCCTCGATCCCTTGGGCCGCGTCGACCAGTAGGACGGCCCCCTCGCACG
>JBKPBL010000007.1:0-4675 GCA_046726855.1 Actinomycetota bacterium
GACGCCCGGGTAGCGGGTGGGGACGCCGGGGAGCGACCGCGATGGGCGGACCGCCGCGAACAGGTCCAGCTCGTGGCGCAGGGCCACGTTCACGCTTCGAAAGCCCGTGCCCACCGGCGTGGTCACCGGTCCCTTGAGCGCCACCCGTGTTCGGCGGATCGAGGCCAGGACCCGTTCCGGGAGCGGCGTGCCCTCGCGCACGACCGCGCGCTCGCCGGCATCCTCGATCTCCCAGTCCAGCTCGACCCCCGTGGCCTCGACCACTCGCCGAGTCGCCTCGGAGACCTCCGGGCCGATGCCGTCGCCGGGGATCAGGGTGACGAGGTGCGCCACGGCCGCACCTTACCGGACTATCCGCCCGGGTCCGGCGTCCGTAGACCACCCAGACAACCGAAGAGGGCCTCGGGCATCTGGTCGTTCCGATCTCGTGTCCGCAAAACCTCGAACGGAGCGAGGAGCAGGTGGTCGCCGGCGCGATCGATCTCAATCCCCTCAGAGAACTAGCAAGACCTAGATGCTGAGCAGGACCCACGCAGCGATCGCCGTACCGACGATGGCGGTCCCATAGCACGCGACTGCGATGAATCGCTTCCACCGCATGATCCCGAACTGATGGTAAATGGCAAACCTGAACCGGTGGGCCCAGTGGTATAGAGGGAGTGCGATCAGTCCCCAGAGGTAGAGCTTCACGAGAGGGAGATGGACGAGATGCTGAACCCGCCCGTAGGAGAGGGCTCGGCTCGGAAGCCATCCCGCGGTGAAGGCGATGCCGAGGATCGCCACGTGAATGGGGACGAGGAATGCCGCAACGAACCCTCCGGCCGAGAAGAGTCCCCAGAAAATGGGTTCGGGTCGGAGCAGCCGTCGCAGCCTGTGCTCCCGGGGCCCGGCAGCCCGCGCCCGTCGCTTCACCTCCCTGGCGTCGGAGTCGTCGAGGATGTCCCCCAGAGACAGGTCGTCCATCCGTAGCTCTTCCACGGCTAGAACCAGATGTGGATGTACGCGACGATCACGGACGCCAACATCCAGATCCCGATGAGCCCAGTGATCACCATGCTCTTGGGCACCACCCTCCGGCCCAGCCGAACCACCTGGATGTGGGCGGTGAGGCGGAACCACGTCAGCGCGTGGTACAGCACTGCCACAAGAATGACCGCGAGGACGGCCGTTACCGCCGGGAGCTTCAGCCACCGCAGGAACCCTTCGTAGGCCTCCCGTCCTCCCGATAGCGCGAGCAGGAACAGCAGCAGGAGACCCGAGAACGCCGCTGCGAACATGGAGGTGATCTCCCTTGCCGCGAACCGCCGGTATGGGCCGGTGCGGAGCCACCAGCTCCGGGGGTACTCCGGGATGTACGCCGGGTACCGCGCCCCCTCGCCCTTGCTCACGCTCGGCCCTTGAACGGCAACATCATCGAAAGCATGGCCTCCGTGGTCGTTGCCACCTTCTCGCGCTGGATCGCCGCGGAGGGGTCGACGTCCTTCGGACAGACCACCGTGCATTCCCCAACGAACGTGCAGTCCCAGATGCCCCAATCCACCCCCAGGACCTCACGGCGCTCAGCCTGGCCTTGATCGCGAGAGTCGAGGTTGTACCGGCGGCCCAGGGCGATCACCGCCGGGCCGAGGAACTCGTGGTCCCGTCCATATACGGGGCAGGCCGCGTAGCACAGCATGCAGTTGATGCACATGCTGAACTGCTTGTAGGCGTCGACCTCCTCGGCCGTCTGGAGGTACTCGCCCTCCTCGACCGGCTTCTCCTCCCTCCGGATGATCCAGGGCTTGACCTCCTTCAGTTTCTCCATGAAGTCCGTCATGTCCACGATCAGGTCGCGGACCACTGGAAAGTGCTGGAGGGGTCCAACCTCGACGCGCTTCGGGTAGAACTCCCGGAGGAAGGTGGAACATGTGAGGCGAGGCTTACCGTTCACCATCATCCCGCAGGAGCCGCACACACCCATCCTGCACGACCAGCGGTAGGCGAGGCTCCCGTCGATTTCGTCCTTGATGTGGTTCAGGGCGTCCAGCACCACCATGTCCTCGCGGTACGGCACGCGATACTCGTCGAAGTAGGGTTCTTTGGCGTGTTCGGGCCGGTATCGAGCTACATTGAGCGGGATCGTCTCTTCCGCCATATCCGTCCTTTCCCGCCGATTTCCTAGTACTTCCGCTCGGCCGGAGGCCACCGCGTGATCGAGACGTCGCCGTATTCGATGCGCGGCCCCTCGGGCGCGGTGAAGGCAAGGCTGTGCTTCAGGAACTGTTCGTCGTCCCGGTCCGGGTGGTCCCGGCGGGTATGGGAACCTCGCGACTCCCGCCTTTCCAGGCCGGACCGTACGACCGTCTCCGCCACGTCGAGCATGTTGTCCAGCTCCAGTGCCGCCACCAGCTCTGTGTTGAACGCCCGGTCACGGTCGTCAAGCGCCACGTCTCGATACCGCTCTCGCAGCCCGCGCACCTCCTCGACGGCTTCCTTCAGCGATTCCTCGGTGCGGAAGACGCCTGCCCCCCGTTCCATGGCAGCCTGGAGCTCCCGCCGGATCGCGGAGATCCGCTCGCCGCCTGTCTCTTTCTCCAGGTACGTTGCGACAAGCCTGGCATGCTCAGCCTGAGCGACCTTCTCCGCGAGACGTTCTTCAGTTTGGCCCGCTTCCAGGGCGTCCTCGGCGGCCTGCCTCCCCGATCTCGCCCCGAACACCAAGCACTCGCTGAGCGAGTTCGACCCCAGGCGGTTCGCCCCGTTCATGCTGACGCATGCAGCCTCCCCGGCCGCATACAGGCCCGGGAGGCGTGTTCGCCCCACTTGGTCGGTGTCGATTCCCCCCATCATGTAATGGACGACCGGCCGGACGGGGATGGGCTCGTGGACCGGATCGATGCCCACGAAGTTGCGGGCGAGCTCACGCACGAAGGGAAGCTTCTCGTCGATCAGCTTCTCGCCGAGGTGGCTGACGTCGAGGTGCACGTACTGGCCGTAGGGACCATCGAAGGCCCTTCCCTTCTCGATTTCCTGCATGATCGCTCGGGACAGGATGTCGCGCGGCCCGAGCTCCATCTTCGACGGGATGTACTCCTCGAGGAATCGCTTCCCCTCCCTGTTGGTCAAGTACCCTCCCTCACCCCTTGATGCCTCTGTCATGAGGATCCCGGTACCCGGGAGCCCGGTGGGGTGATACTGCACGAACTCCATGTCCTTCAGGGGGACCCCCACCCGGTAGGCGAGGGCCATCCCGTCGCCGGTCTTGATCGCGCCATTGGTGGTGAAGGAGAAGATCCGCCCGGCACCGCCAGTACACAGGATCACCGCCTTCGCCGTGATGCATCTCACCTCCGAGTCGCGAAGGTCGATGGCGGCCACCCCGGCGCACCTGCCGTCCTCGACGAGGAGCTTCGTCACGAAGAACTCGTCGTAGCGCACGATGCCCTCGTACTTGAGGGAGGTCTGGAACAAGGTGTGGAGCAGATGGAAGCCCGTCTTGTCGGCGGCGAACACCGTCCGGTTCACGCTCATGCCGCCGAAGGGCCGTACGGCGATCCTCCCGTCGGGGTCCCGGCTCCACGGACATCCCCAATGCTCCAGACGAATGATCTCCCCGGGGCACTCGGCCACGAAGAACTCCACGGCCTCCTGGTCGGCCAGGTAGTCGCTCCCCCGGATCGTGTCGAACGCATGGAGGTCGAGGCTGTCGCCCTCTCCCATGGCCGCCGCCGAGCCACCTTCCGCGGAGACGGTGTGGCTCCGCATTGGATAAACCTTCGAGACCACCGCGACGCTCAGGGAGTCCGAGACCTCGGCGGCGGCGATAGCCGCCCGGAGGCCAGCGCCCCCACCTCCCACGATGACGATGTCGTGAGCGAACGTCTGCACGGAAGCGTCCTCAGAACCGATCGAACAGGATAGACCGCTTGACCTCCTGTATGGCCTTGGTTACCTCGATGCCCCGGGGACAGGCCTCAGTGCAGTTGAACGTCGTCCGGCACCGGAACACGCCGGTCCTCTCGGACAGGATCCTCAGGCGCTCGTCGGCGCCGCGGTCGCGTGAGTCGTAGATGAAGCGGTGTGCGTTCACGATGGCGGCTGGACCCACATACTCCTCGTCACCCCAGAAGATCGGGCACGACGTCGTGCAGGCCGCGCACAGGATGCACTTCGTGGTGTCGTCGTATCGATTCCGTTCCTCCGGGCTCTGCAGTCGCTCCCGGCGCGGTTCGCCCTCGTCGTTGATGAGGTATGGCAACATCGCGTGGTAGCCCTCGAAGAACGGCTCCATGTCCACGATGAGGTCCTTCAGCACCGACAGGCCGCGGATCGGCTCCACCGTGCACTTGGGCGCGACGTCTTTGATCAGCACCTTGCAGGCCAGCCGGTTCCTCCCGTTGATCATCATCGCGTCGGAGCCGCAGACCCCGTGAGCACACGAGCGACGGAGCGCCAGAGTGCCGTCGTGATACCACTTCACCTGGTGGAGGGCGTCGAGCACCCGGTCGCTGGGCTCCATGTTCACTGAGTGCTCCTCCCACCACGACTCCTCGCGAAGCTCGGGGTTGTAGCGCCTGATCCGAAGGGTCAACCGGACCTGGCCCTCCGCGGGCGGGCCGATCCGCTGCTTCGCCCCGGGTTCCCGGGGCGGGCCTTCCTCCCAGAGCGGGCCCCCTTCCCAGAGCTCGGTGTCTTC
>JBKPBL010000008.1:0-8205 GCA_046726855.1 Actinomycetota bacterium
GCCCTCCGGTGGGTCGACGAGGCCCGAGAGACAGGCGACTCGGTCTCGATCGGCCTGCTCGGAAACGCGGCGGAGACCCACCCGGAGCTCCTCCGAAAGGGGTTCCGGCCGGACGTTGTCACGGACCAGACCTCGGCCCACGACCCATTGGAGGGCTATGTCCCCGCCGGGCTCTCGCTCCAGGACGCGGCCGATCTTCGGGGGGTGTCCCCCGACGAGTACGTGGAGCGGGCCCACGCCTCCATGGCCGTCCAGGTCGAGGCGATGCTGGGATTCATGGACGCCGGTGCCGTCACGTTCGACTACGGAAACAACCTCCGGGCGGGAGCCAGGGAAGGGGGTGCGGAGAGGGCGTTCGACTACCCTGGGTTCGTCCCGGCGTTCATCCGTCCTATGTTCGCCGAGGGCAAGGGGCCCTTCCGATGGGTGGCGCTCTCCGGTGACCCGGAGGACATCGAGACGACCGACCGGGCCATCATGGAGCTCTTCCCGGATGATCGGCGCCTTCAACGTTGGCTCCGGATGGCCGAGGAGCGAGTCGCCTATCAGGGGCTGCCCGCCCGGATCTGCTGGCTCGGCTACGGAGAGCGAGCCCGGGCCGGGCTCCGGTTCAACGAGCTGGTGGCCTCCGGCCGAGTCAAGGCGCCGCTCGTGATCGGCCGGGACCACCTCGACGCCGGGAGCGTGGCCTCGCCCAACCGGGAGACCGAGGGGATGAAGGACGGTTCCGACGCCATCGCCGACTGGCCCATCCTCAACGCACTGATCAACACGGCCGCCGGGGCCCACTGGGTCAGCGTGCACCACGGCGGCGGCGTGGGGATCGGGTACTCGATCCACGCCGGCATGGTCGTGGTTGCTGATGGGAGCGAGGAGGCCGCCGGGCGCCTCGAACGCGTCCTGACCACCGACCCTGGGACCGGGGTGATCCGCCACGCCGACGCGGGCTACGAGAGGGCGATCGAGGTGGCCCGGGAGCGCGGGGTCCGGCTCCCTTGGCGCGAGTGACCGAGCGCGTCGCCACGGCCGTGATCGTCGCGGTGCCGATGCGGCTGGGCTCTATCTCAGGCGGACGGTTCGATCTCGCCCCCGCGGCGATCACGGCGGCGGTGGATCGGTTCGTGGCCCACGGGCCCGACGAGCCCGCACGCATCTCCGAGCTCGGCGTCCGGCTCGCCCAAACGGCGGAGCTTGGGGCCATCGTCTCGCAGACCCCGCAGGCAGCCTTCGATCGGATCCGTCGTGACGTCGGCGCGTCGATCGAGGACATGGGGGGGCCGATCGACCCGCCTGGGGCCGCCGTGATCCTGGGTGGTGACAACAGCATCACACGCCCGGGGGTTCACGCGGCCGCGGCGGGCGGGGCCATCGAACGGACCGGCCTCCTCACGCTCGACGCACACCACGACCTCCGCGACACCGGGACGGGACTGACGAACGGCAACCCGGTCCGGGCCCTGCTCGAGGACGGCCTCCCGGGCGGCAACGTCGTCCAGGTGGGGATCCAACCGCTGGCCAACCCCCGACCCGCCTCAGAAGTGGCACGCGAGGCGGGCATCCTCGTCATCACCGCGGACGACGTGCGGGCGCGCGGCATCCAACCGGTGATCGAGGAGGCCCTCGGGTTCCTCGACCCCAGGGTGGACGCGATCTATGTCGACGCCGACGTCGACGTCCTCGACCGCGCGTTCGCCCCGGCGTGCCCGGGGGCCCGTCCCGGCGGGCTGTCTCCCGCCGAGGTCCAGGCCGCGGTGCGACGCTGCGGCGAACACGCCAAGGTCCGGGCCATCGACATCGTTGAGGTCGATCCGGACCGAGACGTCGGCGACGTCACCGTGTTGGCAGCGGCCTCATTCGTCCTGGCGTTCGCCTCGGGTCTCGCCCGGCGCGAGTAGGATTCGATCGCATGGCCGCCGACCACGACTCCATCCTGGCGGAGCTCCTCGAGCTATTGGACAGCGCTCCGGCCGCGGCCATGGCGGACGTAACGCTCGTGCTGTTGCGCCGGCACCTGCCGGTCAGGGCGGTGTGGGTCTACGTGGCCGACTACGGCGACGAACAGCTTCATCTGGTGCCCGTGTCGATCTCCCCCCGGCCGTCCTCCGACGCGATCAAGATCCGAGGCAGCGTTCCGGGACGTGTGTACCTGACGCGGACGATCCTGCAGACCAACGGGGAGGACGGCCCGGTCCTGTGGGCCCCGATGTTCCGTCGGAGCGAGAGCGTCGGGGTGCTGGCGATCGCCATGGATACCCCGGACCCCGCCATCAACCGTTTGATACCGTCCCTCGCCTTCGTGGTGGGCGCCGCGGTGCTGGGGGCCCGTCGCCACAGCGACGTGTTCGAGCTGGCTCGGGGAGCGGAGCGCCTTCGGCTGGCCGCCGTGATGCAGTGGGACCTCCTCCCCCTCCCCACGTACCAGGAGCCCAGGGTGGAGGTGGCCGGCCGCATCGAGCCCGCATACGACATCGGGGGAGACGCGTTCGACTTCGCCACCAACGACGGTCGGGTCGAGCTCGGCGTTTTCGATGCCATGGGCCACGGACTCAGGTCGACCCTCCTCACCACGGTGGCCCTGGGAGCCTATCGACAGGCCCGCCGGCGCCGGTCCGACCTTCTGGAGGTGGCCGCCGAAATCGACAAGGTGGTCCACGATCACACCGACGGCGAGGCGTTCGTGACGGGGCATCTCTGTCGCCTGGACCTTGCCACCGGCACGCTCGATTGGGTCAACGCCGGCCATCCCGTACCGCTCCTGATACGGGACCACGCCGCCTCGCCGCTCGGATCCCCCGAGCCGATGCTGCCATTCGGGCTAGAGGGGACCGCCCAGTCCGTCCTGGAGCTGAGCCTCCAGCCCCAGGACATAGTGCTGTTCTATTCCGACGGCGTGACGGAGGCCAGGCCCAAACGGGGCCGGGAGTTCGGGCTGGATCGGTTCATGGACATGGCCGGGCGGCACGGGGACGCCACCATCCCGCTGCTCGTTCTGGTCCGCCAGATCCTGGATGCCGTCCTCGACCACACCGAGGCCAGCCTTCAAGATGACGCGACCCTGGTGGCTCTGCGGTGGCCCGGCGCCGCGGAGCCGGGGCCGGCGTCTTCCGGCTGATGGCTCAGTCAAACAATGGGAGCAGGTACTGAGCCACGAAGTAAAGGATCACGATCGTGATGATCAGGATGAACCCGTACTTGACGATGGCGTAGCCGGTCCAGGAGGACCCACGGTCCTCGGGCGGGGCGGCGTGCTGGTGATCCTGCTCGCGTACGTGGTCGTGCTCGGTCATGGACGATCCTCCTCTTTACCCTGCCTTCCCTGTTGCGGGAAGGACTAAACGTATGCTCAGGCCTCGGGCTCGGGCTCGCCAACCGCCTCGCGGAGCTCTCGGAGGGTTCGGGACAGGAGTCGGGATACATGCATCTGAGAGATCCCCAGCTCTTCGGCGATCTGGGTCTGGGTCAGGCCTCGGAAGAACCGGAGATACACGATCCGACGCTCCCGCGCGGGCAGGCGCTGTAGGGCCGGCTCCACGCTGGTCCACCCCTCCAGCAGCTCGAAGGCCTCCTCCTCCACGCCCAGCCTGTCGGCTGAGGTGGCACCCTCCTCGTCGGTGGGGGCGTCCAGTGACGCCGTCGTGTAGGCCTGGGCCGTCTCCATCGCCTCCAGAACCTCTTCCTCGGTGAGCCCGGTCCTCCGGCCGATCTCCTGGATGGTCGGAGCGCGCCCCAGGTCCTGGTACAGCTCGGTCACGCTGCGCCCGACCTTCATGCCGGCCTCCTGGAGCCTGCGGGGAACCCTGAGAGCCCATCCCTTGTCCCGGAAGTGGCGCTTCAGCTCGCCGACTATTGTCGCGGTGGCGTAGGTCGAGAACTTGACACCGCGCGACAAGTCGAACCGGTCGATCGCCTTGAGCAGGCCGATGCTGGCCACCTGGATGAGGTCCTCGACGGCTTCTCCCCGGCCGTAGAACCGCCGTGCCAGATACTCCGCAAGCGGCTGGTACACCTGTGTCAGCTCCTCGCGAGCGTCCGGGTCGGGAAGGCGTTCGAACAGCTCGTCCGAGCGCCGGCTCTCCTCGTCCTCCGCTTCGGGCGCTTCCGAGGGGTCCGTCTCGGGGCGGTCCGCCTCGGCGGTCATGGCGTCCCGCCCATTGTGATCCGTATCGCGGGGCCCTCCTCACCGAGGAGGAAGTCGGCCTGGTCGGCCAGGCCGGAGAGGATCCGCCAGGCCAGCGAGGATTCGACGTTCGGAGGTGGCCACGCTCCGTCGCCGGGCTCCGCGTCGGTGCAGGCGTAAGCGACCATCCGACCATCCTCCGAGGTCAGCCGAACCGTCAGGGTGCCGGCCTCCGCCGGGATCCCCAGGAGCTGAGCGCAGGCCTCGTCGATCGCCAGGCGGAGGTCCTCGATGCGGTCGTACGTGAAGTCCAGCCGGGCCGCCGCCGAGGCCACCACGGCCCGAAGGATCCTGACGTAGTCCGGGCGCGCCGGTACGGTGGCGGTGATGTCGGACACAACGAAGGACCTATAGTATCGGGGGCCACCATGGCCGAGATGGACCTGCTGGTCGAGAGCCGCCGAGCCGGCGATTGGTCGATCGTCGAGGTGAAGGGCGAGGTCGACCTGTACAGCGCTCCACGGCTGAAGGAACGCCTGGCCGAGCTCACAAGCTCGGGCCACAGCCGCATAGCGGTTGACCTCGAGGGCGTGGAGTTCATGGACTCCACGGGCCTCGGCGTGCTGATCGGAGCGCTGAAGCGGTGCCGAGAGGCCGACGGCACGCTGGCCCTGGCCGCTCCCCGGCAGCCGGTCCGCAAGGTCCTGTCCATCACCGGGCTCGACCGGGTCTTCCCCGTCCACGACTCGGTCGAGCAGGCCACGGCGTGAGCCAGGCGTACGCGGATCCTCCCGAGACGTTCACCTTGCAGGTCCCCTCGGACCCGGCGTACGTGGCCACCGCCCGGATGTTCTCCTCGGCCGTCGCCCGGCAGTTCCAGGCCGGCGAGGACGAAGTCGAGGAGCTGAAGCTGGCGGTGTCCGAGGCCTGCACCGGCTCCATGCGCCAGGTGATGGGGTCCGAGGGAAGGGTCCGGGTAACCGTCCGGCACGATCCGCCGGTCCTCTGGTTCGAGGTGTCTCGAGCGGAGTCCGAGCCCGCAGACGGCGAAGTCACGCCTCATCCGGACGACATGGCCACCGGTCTGGGGCTGGAGATCGTCCGGGCGCTGTTCGAGGACGCCGAGCTGGCTCGATCCGAGGAAGGCGACCCAGTGGTCCGTTTCTCGGTGCCGGTCCCCGCCTAGTCCGAGGGGCGGACCCGCAGGACCATGATGGCCACGTCGTCCCGGGGCGGCCCCTCGGTGAACTCCACGACCTCCCGCTCGATCCGCTGCGCGATGGCCGCGGCATCCTCCTCGGCGCAGGCCCACAGCACCGAGACGATGCGGGCCTCCGCGGGGACTCCCGCCCGGTCGAACGGTTCGGTCACACCGTCGGTGTAGAAGACGACCACGTCGCCTCCATACAGCTCGACGGGACTGTCGACCAGCTCGGGGCGGTCCAGCACGCCCAGGAGCTGGCCCTTGCTGTCGGCGGCCTCCACCGACCCCCGAGCCCGGAGCAGGAGGGGAGGGGGGTGGCCGCCACAGGCCACGGTCAGGTTGAGCTGTCCGTTCCCGTTCTGGTCCAGGCGGCCGAAGGCCATGGTGCAGAACGTGTCCGTGTCCTCCCGCTTGATCTGGGCGTTGACCATGTCCAGCACGGCGCTGGGCCTCCGTTCCCGCACCGAGACGGCACGGACGGTGTGCCGAACCAGGCCGGTGAGGGCGGCGGCCTCGGGTCCCTTCCCGCACACGTCCCCGATGACCACGACCCATTCCCCTTCTCTCGTCTCGAACAGGTCGTAGAAGTCGCCGCCGACCAGGTTCCCCTCGCCGGCCGGGCGGAACCGGGCCGCCACCTCGACTCCCGGGATCTCGGGGAGGTTCGCCGGGAGAAGGCTCCGGGACAGGGTCCGGGCCACCTCGCTCCGCTCCCGGTAAAGGCGGGCGTTGTCCAGGGCCGTGGCCGCGCTCTGGGCCAGCTCCTCGGCGATCGCCAGGTCGGCAGCCCGGTAGCGGTGGCCGGACTCCGCCCGGACCAGGGTGAGCGTCCCGAAAACACGCCCGCGAGCCTGAAGCGGTACCACGATCGCCGAACGAAGCCCGAGCTCTCGGATGAGACGCAGGTGCTCCTCATCCCTGGCCGCGGCGACCAGCAGCTCTTCGGGGATCGTGGAGAGCAGCAGCGGCTCGCCGGACCTCATCACCTGGACCGCCAGATTGTCGTCGTCCGTGTAGTCGGCGGGGTAAAGACGCATCAGATCCTTGGCGAGCTGGAGCCGGCTGGGATCAGCATGGGCCACCTGGACTTCAGGCTCGCGTCCGGCCTCACCGGCCAGCTGGATCGCACACCAGTCCCCGAGGGTGGGGACGGCCAGGCGCACCACCTTGGCCAAGGTATTGCGGAAGTCGAGGGAGCTGGACAGCAGCGCGTTCGCCTCGGCCAGGAACGCCAGGCGCTGACGGCCGACCCTGGCCGCGGAGGCCGCCGAGGAGAGAGCCGCGACCAACAGCGCCGTGGCGAGGAAAGTGATGAGTACGAACAAGTCCGCGGGACCGAGGTCGAGCGGCCCTGCCGAGGTGGACAGGAAGAAGACATAGGCCCCGAACCCGGCCAGGGCCGCAAACAGCCCCGGCCACAATCCGCCGATCAGCGAGGCGACTATGAAGATCAGGGCATACCCGGGTCGGACTTCGGCCGGATCGCTGTCGAACGCCAGCCCGATCCAGGTGGTCACGGCGATTCCCAGGACAGCGAGGACAAGGCCGATGAGTGTCCGTCGCAGACCGGGGCCGTACACGAGTCCGCTCAGGGTGCCACTTGCGACTCGCTCCAGCCGTCGGTCCTTAGGCAGTGTCGGCCCCTCCCGTCCGCCAGCATACGCCGCCCAGCCGGTCGCCGTAGGTCCTCATAGGGTCGCTTAAGATGCCCCCCGGAGGGAAATGCTGGAGATAGCCAGGATCGATGAGCCCAGGGGCCTCCGACTGTCAGGCGAGGTGGACCTGTCGAACGCCGACCAGCTCAAGTCCGCGCTCGAGCCGGAGGTGCAGCGGGGGGGCGAGATCACCCTTGACGTCGCCGGACTGACCTTCATCGGCAGCGCCGGCGTCCAGGCATTGATCCGTGCTCTGCTCGACCTGGAAGGCCGAGGAAGCATCGTCCTGTTCGACCCCAGGGACTCCCTCCGCCAGCTCATCGGGATCATGGGCCTCGACCGGTTCCCCAACCTCGAGGTCCGTGCCTAGCGAAGGACTTACCGTGGACGCGCCATCGACGCGCTCGTTCCCCGCCCACCCCTCGTCGCTGGCCAAGATCAGGGGATTCATCCGCGAGCACATCGAGGAGCACCTGACGGCCAGGGCGGCCGAGGATCTGATCCTGGCCGCGTCGGAGGCGTGCGCCAACGCCGTGCTTCACAGCGGCAGCGACCGGGTCGAGGTTGGATGGAGGGCCGACGACGATTCCGTCGAGGTGGAGATCCGGGACCTCGGCTCCTTCAAGCGCCGAGTGCGCATGAGCCAGGTGGAGGGCCCCGGTGGCTACGGGATCCCGCTGATGACGGCCCTCACGGACGAACTGGTCATCCAGGAAGGGACCGACGACCATCCCGGGACCACGGTGAGGCTGGTCAAGCGGAGGAGAACCCCGACCTAGACTGCTGCTTGCTCGGGAGTACAACCGGCTGTCCGGGGAAAACACTAGTCATGCCCGATGAAACGCCGAACCAGGATCTGCGACTGGGCCTCAAGGTGGCCCCCGGCCCTCGTGCTCCGTCTCAGGTCCGCTCCCACCTCCAGGCCCTCCGCAGCCATCTCCAGCCTGATGTCCACGAGCAGATCGAGCTCCTCGTCAGCGAGCTGGTCACGAACAGCGTGCGTCACGGCGGCCTCGAACGGAGGGACCAGGTGGAGATCCAGGTCACCGTTTCCGACCGGACGATCATCGTGAGCGTGGCCGATCCCGGCCTTGGGTTCACTCTGCCCGATCCGCCCGGCCGGGGCTCGCCTCAGACCTCCGGCTGGGGCCTCTATCTGCTCGACCAGATCGCCGACCGTTGGGGCGTGGCCCGCAACGGGAACACCGTGGTCTGGTTCGAGCTCGACC
>JBKPBL010000009.1:0-7135 GCA_046726855.1 Actinomycetota bacterium
GGCCTGGTGTCATCGGGCGCGGACCAGCTGGCACTGGTCCGGGAGGGGAGGTGGGAGGACGCCGAGCGGGCCCTGGATCGCATCGAGCTCCGGTTCGGGGAGGGGGCCGCCTTCCCGGCAGCCCTGCTGGACAGCGATTGACGCCGCCCTCAGGTGGAAAGATCGAGGAGCAGACCTATAATCGTGATCGTCCGGACGCAGGTGGGACACATGCCCCTCTCAGACCACGAGCAGAAGATCCTCGAGGAGATCGAGAAGCGCCTCCAAGAGGAAGATCCGCGGTTCGCGGACCAGGTCGCCCGGACGTCCCTGTACGCCCATGTGGCTCGCCGGATCCGGTGGGGTGCGGTGGCCTTCCTGGCAGGCTTCGTGATGCTCCTTCTCTTCATGGTCTCGTTGTGGGTGGCCATAGCCGGCTTCGGCGTGATGCTCGTCTCCGCCCTGTTCGTCTACAACCACCTTCGACGGATGGGAGGAGACCAGATCCACGCGGTGGGCAGCGGCGGTCGCTTCTCCCTTCCGGCGTTGCTGGCTAGCCTGGCCGAGCGGTTCCGCGGCCGGTCGAACGGCCGGGCCTAGCTCAACCTTTCCTTCACCTCGAGGTTCCGGGCCTCCCGCGTCCGTTCTACCTGCGGTGTTGCTCGAGACTGTCCCTTTGGTCTAGAAACTCAATGCGTCTTCCCCCGGGGCCGCCTCGCAGCCTGCCCGCGCGGCGAGGCCCCGCGTGTGGGGTTGGGTAGGCCTGGATACTCGAGGGGGTCAGTTGGAGGGGTTCACGTCACACCAGGCTTCCCGTCTGACCGGGGCGACGCCGCGTCAGCTCAGGTACTGGGACCAGATCACGCTCGTCCGGCCCTCGGTTCAGCAGACCGGAGGGCGCTCCGGTGTGCCGCGCCTGTACTCGTTCCGCGACCTCATCTCGCTTCGGGTGGTCAAGTCCCTGCTCGACGGCGGGATGTCTCTCCAGCGCGTCCGTCGAGCGTACGAGTACCTCCGCCGGAACGCCGACCTGGAGGGGCACCTGTCGGAGGTCAAGCTGATCACAGACGGGAAGAGCATCTTCAAGGTGGCCCGCCGCCAGGGGGAGATCATAGATGCCCTCCGGCAGGGCCAGATGGCCTTCTTCGTGGCCATCGACGAGATCGTCCGAGGCGTGGACGCCGACGTCAGCGGGTTCCGGCGCGACAGGGACCAGTTCGTGCGGGCCCTCCACGACGCGGCCAGGCAGGCCCGGGCCGAGGGCTGAAGCGGAGATTCAGCCCGGTCTGGAGAGGCGGACCGCTCCGGCCACCCGCCGGGCCGCTCCTACATGCCGCCGGAGGTCGGCAACGACCTGCCTGGAGGCCAGGGCCGCCTCGGTGGCGTCCTGGGCTCGCACCAGTGAGGTCGAGTACAGGGCCTGCCCCGTCAGCCCGGTGATCCGCTCCAGGTGCCCGTCGGAGAATCCCACCCCGTCGCGAAGGCGGGCCCGGTACTCCCACAGGGTCTCGCCGGGCCTCCTCCCCATGCCCAAGTCCGCGGCAGACGCCTCGAGCACCGAGTAGGCGGCGATCACCTTCCTCCGGGGGGAGGCCGCCCGGGACACCGCCAGCCGCCGGGCCAGGGCCTTGCCAGCCGGGATGAGAACACCGGCGAGCAGGGCCAGGGTCAGAAGCCCCAGGGCCAGCCGGCCCCACGGGAACGGCCGAACGGTCCGGGGTCCGGCCTCCGCGAATTCCTGGGGACCACCGGGCGAGAGCCCGGGCGCCTGCTGCGGGCGGCCCCGGGCGCCCGGTCCTGTGGCCGCCCCGCCCGCTCCTGGGAGGTTGGCGTCCGGCCGGACCCCGATGGGGGCCTGGGCCAGGTACCTGGCCTGCGGATTCGATCTGGTCGGAGTGGGCTCGAAGGCCACCCACCCGAACGTGGGGAAGTACACCTCCGGCCAGGCATGGATGTGGTCGCTGGTCACCCGGAAGAGTCCCCCCCGGCCCCGATCGCCGGACAGGAACCCCACCGCCACCCGTGCCGGCAGCCCCAGGGTCCGGACCAGGACGGCCATGGTCCCGGCGAACTGCTCGCAATACCCTCGCTGGGACCGCTTCAGGAAGAACAGCATGTCGTCGATGCCGTGGCCGGCGGGGGCCTTCTCGTCGTAGCTGAACCGCCGGAGGTACTCCTGGATCGCCAGGACCTGCTGGAAGGGCGGGCCGTCGCCGGCTATCTCCTGGGCCAGCCCGTAGATCTCGGCAGGCACCCCGATGGGAAGGTTCGTGTACGACTCCACAGACGCGCTCACCACCCGCCCCTCGTATGCCTGGCCGAGCTCCTGCGCCGAGGGGACCACCACGTCAGAGGTAACCCGGTAGCGGTACCCGTCTGGCGTCTCCCCCTCGCCCACCAGGACCCCGGAGACGAGGTCATGGCGGGCCGTGAAGTCCTCACCCAGGGCCACCTCCACCGGCTGGTACGCCGCGGGTAGCCACTGCACGGACAGGTCCCCGATCTCGATCTCCTGCTCCAGCCGGATCGCGTCGACAGGGGCCCCGCCCGGGAGGGACTGCGTCCCCTGGATCAGCTCGCCGTCGTGGGCGAACAGGTCTGACGCCCGCCAGACCCGGCCGTCGAACCGGTCAAGGGCCACCATCCGCCAGTAGGCCGGCTGGACGGCCTCCACGGTGAACAGCTCAGCCGGCGGGTTCTGGAGGAGGTTCGGCCGGATGTCGACGATCGGGCTGACGGAGAGGCGGCCGCCCCCCGAACGAACCTTGATCAGCGGATCGGCCGCGAACCCCGGAAGGAGCCCAGGGACGACCAACGCCACAACCAGGGCTGCTGCTGACATGCGTCGGGCCCACCTGGCCGCCGTCCCCGTGGCGAGCCTCACCCGGGAGTGGGATGCCCGGCCCGAGACGGGCGCCCACTGGTGCATCCGGAGGAGGCTTCCAGCGAACAGCACAGCGAAGGCGGCTACCAGGAAGGCCACCACGTACCCCGGCCGAGAGCCGTCCTCGACCACCACCCCCGCGAACGCCAGCAGGGCGGCGGGCGGTAGGAGGGGGAGGACCGTGCTCCGGGACCGGGCCGCCAGGGCATGGGAGGCCGAAGCGGCCGTCCAGACCGCGATGAGCCCTGCGACCATAAGGGGCGGGAGCGGGCGGGCGGGGGCCACCTCCTGGGCCGCCCGGGTCCCCACCCTCCCCAGGGCATCGAGGATGGCCTGGGCGGTGTGACTGGTGGGTAGCCCGGCGAAGGTGGTGTCCGGGAACACCGCCACGCCGATGACCAGGACCAACGCCACCCCGCTGACGAGGAGCGAGAGGAACAGCCGTTGCCGGCGAAGGGCCGCCGCCAGGAGCACCGCCAGCGCGCCGGCCAGGGCCAGCCGAAGGGCCGGACCTGACCCGATGAACACGCGGCCGAACGCCGCCCCGGTCACCGCCGCCAGAGCCGCCAGGGCGGCTACCAGGAGGCGGCGATCCCTCGTGCCGGTCGGTTCGCTCTGAGCGGCCATACGTCCTGCAGCCTTCCGTTCGGCCTGATGAGGAGAACGTCCCATTTGGCCCGGGCCATCGAGGTCCGGGCGCTCTCCGCCTGCCTGTCGATCTCCCGCCGGGGCTCGAGGTACAGCTCGTCGGGATCCCGGGGATGCACCAGCACGGCCAGCTTGGGCCCGTAGCCGGCCCCCAGCCGGCTGAGCTCGGCCAGCTCGGCTGGGTCCGGGATGTGGGTCACCACAACGAGGGCGGCCCCCCCCGACGCCAGCGAGCGGAGGCGCTGGAGCGAGGGGGTCAGTACCCGCGTGGTCGAGGGGCGGACCAGGGCCAGGCGTTCGAGGAAACCGTCGAGGTCCACCGGACGGGGGAGGCTCTCCGGCGTGACCAGCCGGAGTCGGTACCCCGAACGCAGGTAGTGGGCCCCGATCGAGGCTGCCGCGGACACCGCCCGCTCGAACGCCTCGGTCGACCGGCCTACGGCAGACTCCCGGGTATCGAGGAACAGTGCGGCCGACGCCCGGCGGGAAGCCTCGTCCTGACGGATCATCAGCTGGCCTGTCCGGGCCACGCTGGGCCAGTGGATGCGCCGGAGGTCGTCGCCGATCTCGTACTGGCGCATCGTGTAGAACTCCTCGGCTGACCGGAACATCTGGCGGGTTGAGGACTCCCCCGAGCTGCCGATAGGGGAGGCCACCTGCGACGGGCCCAGGTCCTCGACCTCCGGGTACACGATCAGGTCCTGTTGCACCGGGAACACCACGGTGTTCCTGACCAGGTCGAAGGGATCCGCGAGGTAGGCCCTCAGCGGGCCGATCGGGTAGCGGCCTCGTCTCCTGGCGATGACCTCGTGGGACACGGTACGTCGGGCCCCCGGAGCGATGTCCGCCACCACCGCTCGGGACGGGGGACCGAGATCCGGTGGCAGGCGATCCTCCAGGAGCACGAAGGAGGTTCGGGTCGAGCCGGCGTTGTGGATCTCCAGGTCGATCCGGATCCGGCTGCCCGGGAAGGCCCGGCGGGTGGAGAGGCGCCGGACGGCCTCCAGGTCGTGGCGGGTCCACCGGATCAGCACGGCCGCCACCGGGACCAGGGCGACCAGTCCCACCGCCACCATGTGCAGGTCCGGTGCCCCGACGAACCGGGAGGCGATGTAGAGGAGGAGGCCTCCTCCGAGCAGGGCCCAGGCCCGGCCGGTCAGCACGCCTAGCCCTTGACCGGGATGGGCACTTCCTCGAGGGCCTCGGCCAGGACCGTCTCGGGGTTCCGGCCGCCCATGGCCGCGTCGGCGGACACGATGAGCCGGTGGGCCAGGACCGGGATGACCAGGGCTTTGATGTCGTCGGGGATGGCGTAGTCCCGGCCGTCGCTGGCGGCCATGGCCCGAGCGGCCCGCAGGAGCATGATGGCCGCGCGAGGGCTGGCCCCGAGGTACACGTCGGGATGCCGCCGGGTGGCCTCGGCCACGTCCACGATGTATCGCCGGAGGGAATCCGCCACGTACACCTGCCGGGCGATGGCTATCATCCGCTTGGCCCCGGACGCGTCGGTGACCGGCTCGATGTCATCGAGGGTCGAGGCGGTGCCGTGGGTGGCCAGGATCTCCGCCTCGGCCTCGGCTCCCGGATAGCCGAGAGACAGCCGCATCGTGAACCGGTCCAGCTGAGCCTCGGGGAGCGGGTAGGTGCCCTCGTGCTCGATGGGGTTCTGCGTGGCCACGACCATGAACGGCACACCCAGCTGGTACGTCTCGCCATCGACGGTGACCTGACGCTCCTCCATCGATTCCAGGAGCGCGGACTGGGTCTTTGGGCTGGCCCGGTTGATCTCGTCACCGAGGACGATGTTAGCGAACACCGCCCCGGGCTTGAACTCGAAGTCTCCTCTTTCCTGGTTGTACACGTTGACGCCCGTGATGTCGGTCGGCAGGAGGTCGGGGGTGAACTGGATCCGGCGGAACGAGCAGTCGAACGATCGAGCCATGGCCTTGGCCAGCATCGTCTTGCCGACGCCAGGAACGTCCTCGATAAGCAGATGCCCCTGGGCCGTCAGGGCCGCGAGGGCCAGACGGACCTCGTGAGACTTGCCCTGGATGACCCGGTCGATGTTAGAGCGGATGTTGCCGAACATCCGCTCGAACCATCCCCAGTCCGCGGGTTCCTTCCGGGCCTCTTCCACGCTCCTCTCTTCCACGCTCCTCTCTTCCACGCTCCTCCCGTCTGCTCGACGCACGCCCCTGGCGGGCGGTTCACGGCGACACTCATCTTACGGCGGCAACGTCGTTTCGGGACTGCCCGGAACTGCCTTCGAGCTCACCGAGGGCATCAGGCGCTTCTTGAAGGGGTCACGAGGCTCAGGGGAAGGCGGCGCGGCCGACGCCCTTCATCCCTGAGACGCCCCGCGCGGCCCCACGTCATCGGGCGCCCGTCATCCTTCGGGCATCGACGCTTTGAACGCCGCCTTCCCACAGGAATTACACGCCTGTCATTCACCGGTGTCAAGGACCGAGCGTCGCTCTTCCTCCTCCAGCGATCCCGGGCGAGGAAGCCCGTGCACGGTTGTCAAGGGAGTCGCCCGTATAATGACCTCAACCGGAGGGCTGATCGCTTGGGAAGATCCCTGGTTCTGAACGCTACCTTCGAGCCCCTCGCGGTGGTAACGGCGAGGCGGGCGGTTGTGCTCGTCCTCAAGGAGAAGGCGGACATCCTTGAGTCAAACGGGATGGTGTTTCGCTCCCAGCGACTGACCATCCCGGCTCCCTCAGTGGTCAAGCTGAACTACTTCATCAGGGTTCCGTATCGGGCCCGGGCCTCGCTCACCCGCCGGGCCGTGTTCGCCCGCGATGAGTGGACCTGCCAGTACTGCGGCGGTGCCGCCGAGAACGTCGACCACGTCATCCCTCGGTCCAGAGGCGGCAGACATTCGTGGGAGAACGTGGTGGCCTCCTGCCGCCGGTGCAACTCTCGAAAGGAGAACCGGCTGCATCACGAGGCCGGGCTGAGGCTTCGGCGGGACCCCTTCGCCCCTCGAGACGGGTTCCGTCTGTCGCTGGGACGCCTGGAGCCCGAGTGGGAGCCCTACCTGGACTGGCGGAAGGCGCGCGCCGCTCCCACCTCGGTCTAGACACAGCCCGGTAGCTCCGAGATCCCCTCGGGTTGTTTCATTGAGTTACATCTCTGTAATTCAACTAGCTCTCTTGACCCAGTGGAGTGTCAGTGGCATAAAGGTGGAACTCCAGAGGAGGAGGAGGGGGAGAACGCGTGGCCGAGCTCCTGGGCGAGCATCACTATCAGATGGACCCCAAGGGGCGGATCTCCCTCCCGGCCAAGTTCCGGGAGGCGTTCAAGCCGGGGGTCCATCTGACTCTAGGCCAGGAAGGCTGCGTCTATGCCTTCCCACAGGAGGAGTGGGAACGGGAGCGGAAGCGGGTTCGGGAGGGATCCCTGTCGGCCCGGTCCCGCCGCGGGTACAGCCGGGTGTTCTTCGGGAACGCCGAACACGTTGACCTGGACGCCCAGGGCCGGCTGGTGATCCCCAGGAGGCTCCGGGACAAGGTCCGCCTGGGCCGGGACGTCGCGGTGATCGGGGTGGCCGACCGGCTGGAGATCTGGGCCGAGGAGGTGTGGGCCCGGTACGCCGAGGCCCAGGAGGGCTCGTACCAGGCC
>JBKPBL010000010.1:0-3979 GCA_046726855.1 Actinomycetota bacterium
CTGGCCATCAGGGCCGCGGCCTCACGCACCGTCACGGAGGGGTCGCAGGTCAGCGGGGGACGGTCGATCAGGGAGCTCACCGGGACCAGCCGAGGGTCCGGCGCCTCCTCCTCTCGCCGCCGGGTGGCCCGGTCGAGGAACCGCCTGAGGCTCGCTGCGAAGAAGGCCAGGCCTGAAGGCGTTCCCATGACCTCCTCCGAGCTGTCGCGGGGGATGAGGTAGCAGAGGGTATCCTCCGACGAACGAACGGTAGCGGTGGGCTCCGCACCGGAGAGCAGCGAGGGGAACCCGAACACCTCCCCCTCCTCCAGCCTGTCCAAAAGGGCCCCATCGCTGAGGATCTCGACGGCCCCGGTCCGGACCACGTACAGGAACTCGGAAGGAGCTCCCAGCTGATGGAGGATGACCGCGCCGGGGGGGAAGAACTCCACCTGGACCGCTCCGGCCACCCGGGCCAGGTCATCCGGGGGGAGCCCGTCGAAAGGCGGGTAGGAGGCCAGGAACCGCTCGACCTCGTTCAACTGAGGAAGCCTACTGCGGCTGGGACAACACAACCGGCCTGTCCCGCTACCATGGACAGGTGCTTTCGCCCTTGGCCCTGGGGGTCTCGATCCGGTGGGCGCACGCGGGTCCGGCCGACTTCACTCCGCTCCTGGCCATACTGGCTGCGGTTCTGGTGACGCGGTTCGTCATCGGGTTCCGCCTAACCATGATGACCTCCTTCGCAGCGGTCGCCTGCGGAGCGGCCTGGGCGGCGGCACTGCCCCGGTGGGGCTTCACGGTCCCCACCCTCGGGGCGATCCTCGCCGTGTCCGCGTTGCGTCTGTGGGCCGGGACACGGTCTGCCTGACCGCTGCGGGTCACGCTCCCGTCGCCGCCAGAGCGTCGACCAGGCCGATGATACCCCTGGCCTCCTTCGCCTCGAGCGGAACGGCGATGGGCATGGCGGTCATGAAACCTCCGACCATCGACCCGGAGATGGTCTCCAGCTCCAGGTGCCAGGTTCCCGTCCGGGCCCTCCAGCCGATCCTGAACGACTCGACCGCCTCGACATCCCCGAGGGCGTCCAGAAGCGGCTGCTGGAGGCGGCCGACCCACTCCTCGCCCCCCTTCACCTCGCTCTTCCAGCGGAGTGACGCCTTCTGCCGGGAGAAGGGTCCGCGGAACCGGAACGCCATCTCGCCGTTCGTGGAGGGACCCCTGCCGGGCACCTCGGCCCGGACCAGCAGATAGTTGGCCCGGAAGAACAGCCGCCGGTCGTGCCGGTGCCGCAGCGTCAGATCCGGGCGGTGACCCTGCGGATCCCGCAGTCGGATACGAAGGCCTTGCTCCGACATCTCGTCGACCTCGTACGCGGGGCGAAACGTCGACGCGACCTTCTGCAGCAGACCGAAGGACGACACCTTCGGTCGGGCCATCCGTCCCCTTGGCCTCACCGGGCGAACACCGGCTTGAGCGAGGAGTAGACGTCGCGGTACAGCCCGTAGGCCCGGTCGTACCCTGCCTTGGCCTCCGGGTCGGGACGAACCTCGTCCGGCTCGTAGGACACGAACGCCGCTGTCGCCTGGGACACGTCGGGGTACACGCCCGCGGCCACCGCCGCCAGGATGGCCGCTCCGGTGGCCGTGGTCTCCACGCTCGTGGGGATCCGGATCGGCAGGCCGGTGACGTCCGCCTTGATCCGCCGCCACAGCTTGCCCTTGGCTCCTCCCCCCACGATCGTGAGCCGGCGGACCTCCAGGCCCGCGGCCAGCATGGCCTCGAGGATGTCACGAAGGGCGTAGGCGCTCCCTTCTAGCACCGCCCGGGTCATGTGGGCCCGGGTGTGCGCCAGCGTCAGCCCGTAGAAGACCCCCCGAGCCGCGCCGTTCCATTCAGGGGCCATGGCCCCCTGCATGCAGGGTAGGAACACCAGGCCGTCGGACCCGGCCGGCACCTCGGCCGCCTCGGTGGCCATCAGGTCGTAGGCGTCGCCGTGACCGTCCCGCTCGGCGGAGCGCTCCAGGGGCGCGAACTGATCGCGCCACCAGCGAAGGTTCCCCCCCGAAACGAAGCCGGGGTTCTCCAGCAGCCATCCCTCCGGATCGGCGTGCGGATGGCACTCCACGAGCATCGTGGGGTCGTGGCGGGGGACGTCACTGGCGGCACAGACCGGCTCCGCGGTGCCGACCACGTCGCACACCTCGCCGGGCTGGAACACGCCGGCGCCCAGGGTGGCGGCCATCTCGTCGCCGCACCCCAGGGCCACCACGGTGCCGGGGTCCAGGCCGGTGGCCCGGGCGAAGTGGGGGGTGATGGTGCCCACCGCCTGGGTGGCCGGGCCCAGCTCCGGGAGCTGGGACACGTCGATGCCTGCCAGATCGATCAGGGCTTCGGCCCACTTCCGGGTCCGTGGGTCGAGGAGCGCCAACGAGGATGCGTTCGAGTAGTCAACCGCCCACACCCCGGTGACCTCGTGCAGCACGAAAGAACCTGGAGGCATGAACAGGGCCGCCTCGCGGAACACCTCGGGCTCCTCATCGCGGACCCACAGGGCCTTGAACACTGCGTGTGAGGAGTCCAGGTTGGTTCCCGACAGTCGGTAGAACTCGTCCGGCGAGATCCGTTTGGCCATCGCCGCGGCCTGGACCTCCGCCCGCCGATCCATCCAGATCATGGCCGGCCGCAGGGGTCGCCCCTGGGCGTCGCAGACCACCATCCCGTCGAGCTGGCTGCCGAACGACAGACCTGCGATCGCCTCCGGCTCCTCCACCTCGTGCACCAGGGCGGCCACCGAGTCGGTGACCGCCACCGGCCACCGGGTGGCATCCTGCTCGGCCCATCCCGGATAAGGGAACGAGAGGTCGTGCTCCTCGTATCGCGAGGCCACCAGGGTCCCGTCGTCCCGGTACAGCCCCGCGTTGGTCCCCTGGCTCCCCACGTCGCAGCCGATCACGTACTGGGTCATCTGCCGCCCGTCCCCGGCTCGATGACCATCTTCAGACCGGTTCCGGCCCGGATCGTGGCGAAGGCCTCGGCGATGCGATCGAGCGGGAACCGATGCGTGACCACGGGAGCCAGCTCCCTCCGGCGCCTGGTCAGGTAGTCCATCGTGACGCGGTACTGCCGATGGGTGGCCCCGTAGGCGCCCAGGATGGCCAGCTCCTTGTAGTGCAGCTGGTTCATGTCCAGGGGGCTCACGGGGTCGTGCTTGGGCAGCCCGGCGAAGTACACGACCCGGGCGCGCTTCGCCGCCATCACCACAGCCGCTTGCTGAGCCTGCTTCGAGGGGGCGGCCACGATGACCCGCTCGGCGCCGACTCCGTCCGTCCGGCGCATCACCTCCTCGACGCCGTTGTCCTCGCCTGCCACCCAGGCATCGTCGACGAACGTCCCGACCACCTCAAGCGCTCGGTCAAGCCGTTCCCGGCTGATGTCGGACAGGTACACCCGGGCGGCGCCCGAGTCACGGACCAGGAGGGTCTGCCAGCAGCCGATGGGGCCAGCGCCCAGGATGACCACTGTATCTCCCAGTGCGACCTCAAGCATCTCGACACCGTTCAGCGCGCAGGCGAACGGATCCGCCACCGTGGCCAGGTCCGAGGGGAGGTCCGGGGGAAGTGGAAGCAGGTTGACCATTGCGATGGGTGGCACCGCCGCGTACTCCGCGTAGGCGCCAGGGTAGGGGTCGTATCCGTACAGCTCGTGGCGCTCGCAGAGATTCTGGTATCCCTCCGTGCACCACCGGCACTCTCGGCACGCCAGGATCGACCCGAGGAACACCCGGTCGCCCCTGGCCACTCCTGGCGGGAAAGCGGCGTCGGGGCCCTCCTCCTCGAGGATCCCGACCGGCTCGTGGCCCAGGACCCAGGGGACCGGAGCTCGGGGGTCCCCATTGAAGAACGTCCGGGCGTCGGTGCCACAAACGCCACAGGCCTCGACCCGCAGGATGGCTCCCGAGGGGTCGAGGGCCGGCTCGGGGACCTCCTCCACCTTGACC
>JBKPBL010000011.1:0-17000 GCA_046726855.1 Actinomycetota bacterium
CGGTACGCCTGGGACACCGGGGTCGCGGTGAGCACCTACCTGCGGGGCCTCCGGAACGGGATGATCCTGGCCCGGGAGTGCTTCCGGTGCCGGCGGATCCTGGTCCCTCCCCGGATGTTCTGCGAGCAGTGCTTCAGACCCACGGACCGGTGGCTCCAGGTCGGGGACACGGGCAGAGTGAACACGTTCTCGCTCTGCTACGTGACCTGGGACATGCAGCCGCTGGAGGACCCGGAGATCCCCGCGGTTATCGAGATCGACGGGGCCTCTCGGGGGATCGGGTTCATGCACAAGCTCGGCGAGGTCAAGCCGGACGACGTCTCGGTGGGGATGGAGGTCGAGGCGGTATGGACCGCTCCGGAGGAACGCCGGGGCTCCATCCTCGACATCCGGTACTTCCGGCCGCGGGAATCACGGCTGCGGGGCGGAGGGTAGGCCATGCTGGAGAAGCTCAGCGACCCGAGGCACGTCCGCCTCCACGAGGGCTTCATCCCCCTCCGGCATCGGTACACGCCCGGGGTCGCCGGCGAGGCCTTCTTCATCGGGCTCAAGGATCGCGGCGAGTTCAAGGCGTCTCCCTGCCACTCGTGCGGGATCACGTACTGCCCGGCTCGGCTGTTCTGCGAGCGGTGCTTCGCCGGGCCGCTGGACGCCGACGTGACTGTGGGACCAGGGGGAACGGTCGAGTCGTTCACTGTCGGCCACGTCGGCGTGGAGGGTGAGCCTCTGGACGAGCCCCTCCCGCTGGTTCTGGTCCGCCTCGACGGGGCCGACACGGTCCTGCTCCACCGGCTCCTCGACGCCGAGGCCGTGAGGATCGGCGATCGGGTCAAGGCCGTCCTGGAGCCGAAGACCAAGCGCACCGGCTCGATCCTGGACGTCCGAGGGTTCCGCCTCGATAGCTAGTTGACCGACCGGTGAGCCGATAGGAGAGAGGTGGCCGTCAGGGGACAGGGATGCCCGTGAACGCGCTCGCTCAGATCAGCGCTACGAGGGGAGACGAGCTATACGCCCTCGCGGTGGCCGTGGTCATCGCGGTCATCTACCTCATAGTCCTGCGGCTCATCGACCTGAACGAGAAGGAGCCGATCTGGGCGCTGGTCCTGGCCACCCAGCAGGGGTTCATCGCCGCCATCCTCCTTCCGCTGTTCCTTACGCCGGCGATCGAGCTCAGCAACGTCTGGGAGCCGCTCCTGGTCGAGGTGGCCAAGTTCGTCGGCATAGTGGTCATCACCGCGGTACTGGTGGCGGTGGGGCGGGCCCGGGGATGGGCCGAGATCGGCGGGGTCATGGACGGGCTCATCTACGGCGCCGCCGTGGGGCTGGGGTTCGCCGTGGGGGACACCCTGTACCGGGAGGTCGCCTTCGGGGGACGGGCCACCGCCATCACGGCGGGGGCGTTCGGCACCATCTGGGGCACGGCCCTGGTGGGGCTGGCCGAGGGGCTGTTCGGGGCGATCGCGGGAGCGGGAATCGGGGCGGCGGTCCGGGCCCGCACCTCCGGCCTGGCCGTCGGCTACGCCGCGCTGGGGCTGGTCGGAGCAGTGGCCACCCACATCCTGTACCAGCTCTTGCGCACCTCGGGCGCGGTCGGTGGCTCGACGTTCCGGACCTGGGTGGCCCTGGCCATCCCGGTGGTGTCCATCGTGGTGCTCGTGGCGCTGTCACTCAGCGGCGAGCGGCGGGCGATCCGGGAGCACCTTCAGTCGGAGCGGGAGACCGGCGCGGTCCGTGATGAGGAGTTCGCCCTCCTGACGCGGTTCTCGGCCCGGCAGGGGGCCTACGCCTCGGCGTTCTTCCGGGGTGACTTCGACTACTGGCTGTCGCTTCGCTCCCTCCACAACCGGCTGGTCCAGCTGGCCCTGGCCAAGGCCCAGGTCGAGGGAGAGGACGAGCCGGCGCGGCGAGCCGTCCTCGACGCCGAGATCGAGCGCCTCCGAGCCTCGACGGCCGAGCTGCGGGTCGTGGCCGAGGCTCGGAAGGGCCGGAGCAGCGGGAGGACGGCCACGTGAGCCAGCCGCCTCCCAACCAGCCGCCGGCCCCGCCGCCCGCTCAACCTCCCGCTCCGCCGCCCGCTCAACCCCCGGGTCCGCCGCCTGCGTACCCGGCTCCGCCGGCGTATGGGGCACCGCCGCCGGGACCGCCCGGCGGGGGGGTGAGCGGCGCCGTCGTCGCAGTGATCGTCATCGTGGTGGTGGCCCTAGTGGCCGGCGCTGTGGTCTTCGTGTTCGTGGGACGGGACGAGCCCGAGCCCCCGCCGCCCGTGCCCACTTCCGAGCCCCCTGTGTCGCCCTCCCCGATCCCTGTGGGGACTCCGATCGAGACTCCGGAGGCCCCCCCGGCCACGCTGACCGACATCCTGCCGCCGACCGTGGGGCAGTTCTCGCTCCAGAACGCCGCGCCCGACCCCCAGTCCGTGGCGGCGTTCGGAGCCACCGACGCCATCGTGGCGAACTACGTTCGCGGGGACGGCACGCTGATCATCCACAACCTGCTGGCCTATCCGACCCGGATCGAGGCCGACATCGCCAAGGCTCAGCTCGTGGACAACCTGCTGTTCCACCTGGGGTACCGGCGCGCCGGATCCCTCCGCCGGGGCAACATCAACGCCACTCGGCTGGTCGGCGCCGACGAGGTGGTCGTCTGGAGCCACCGCGAGCTCCTGGCCGCGCTGGAGGGGCCGTTCGGACTGACCGCCGGGTTCTTCCTGGTCCTGCCGTACTAGCTCCTCCGGGGGCGCCGGTCCCGTCCCGTATCCTGGGAGAGTGAGCCAGCGGACCTGCGCGCGGTGCGGATCTCCGTTGCCGCCGGACGCGCAGTTCTGTCCTTCGTGCGGGATGCCGGCGAGCGGATCCCAGGCTCCCGAGGAGCGAAAAGTCGTCACGGTCCTGTTCGCCGACCTGGCGGATTCGACCGAGCTGGCCACCCAGCTCGACCCCGAGCGGCTCCGCGAGGTCATGGCGGAGTTCTACCGCGTGGCCTCGGACGAGGTGACGTCGCTGCGGGGCCGGACGGAGAAGTTCGTGGGCGACGCGGTGATGGCCGTATTCGGGCTTCCGCTGGCCCACGATGACGATGCCCTCCGGGCCGTCCGGGCGGGGCTGTCCATCCGGGACCGGGTGGCCCGCCTTGGGGACCGCGTGGGCCTGAGCGATCCCCTCGCCGTACGGGTCGGCGTCAACACCGGGCCGGTGGCCGCCACCACGGCCCCCGCAGGAGACTTCCTGGTCTCGGGGGTGACGGTCAACCTGGCCGCCCGGCTCCAACAGGCCGCCCGGCCGGGCGAGGTCCTGGCCGGGGACATGACCTGGCAGCTCACCCGGCACTCCGCGGACTTCGGTCCGCCCCGGTCGGTCCCCGCGAAGGGCTTCGCCGGTGAGGTCTCCGCGTCCCCAGTCACCGCGCTCTCCACCCGCTCCTCCCGCCGGACCATCCCATTGGTCGGACGGCGACGCGAGCTCCGGCTTCTCCAGGACACCTTCGAGCGGGCCCGTGAGACATCGCGGGCCCACCTCGTCACGGTCATCGGCGAGGCCGGCATCGGGAAGAGCCGCCTCGTCGAGGAGCTGAAGGCCGGGCTCCCCGAGGACGCCGACGTGCTGATCGGCCGGGCCAGCGAGTTCGGCGAGGACGTGGCCTTCGCCCCGCTGGCCGACATGATCCGCCGGCACCTGGGCGTGGAGAGCGAGCAGGACCCCGAGGCTGTGGCCAAGGTGCTTCGGGACACCGTTGACGGCTGCTGCCACCCCTCGGAGTCCGAGCAGGTGGCCGCCCGGCTGGGGGTGCTGCTGGGCCTGGGCGAGGATCCGCGTAGCCCCGACAACCGGTACCGGGCCGCCGAGATCCGGGCCGGCGTCTCTGCCCTGCTGGCGGGGTTGGGCCGCTTCGGCCCCGTGGTGATGCTCCTGGAGGACCTCCACCTGGCCCGCCAGGCCCTCCTCGAGCTGGTCACCGAGCTGATCCGGCAGGCCCGGCGCCAGCCGCTGCTGGTGGTGGCGGTGGGCCGGGAGGACCTGTTCAAGCACCATCCGGACTGGGGAGCGGGCCTGGGGGACACGATGGTCCTGCGGCTGGAGGTCCTGTCGTTCGACGAGGCTCGGGAGCTGGCCTCGGCCGCCGGCGAGCGCCTCGATGACCGAGCCGCCGAGGACGTGGCCAGGCACGCCGGCGGGAACCCGTTCTTCATCGTAGAGACCACCGGGATGCTCCTCCACGAGCGCGGCGAGGAGCCTCACGCCCCCCGGGTCAGCGATCTCCTCCCACCCACGGTCCAGGCCGTGGTGGCTTCCCGGATCGACCACCTGCCGGATCGGGCCCGAAACGTGATCAGGATCGCCTCGGTGTTCCCGGGGAGCGCTTTCCACGAGTCGAAGCTGGCCCTGGTCACCGAGGCAGACCCCGAGGTGCTGCACACCCTGGAGGAGGAGGAGCTGATCGTCCCCGACGAGGAGCGGCACGGGAGGTGGAGGTTCCGCCACGAGCTGCTCCGAGAGGTGGCCTACGAGAGCGTTAGCAAACGGGAGCGCCGGCGTCTGCACGAGCGGATCGTCGAGGGCCTGGACGGCCTGGAGGCCTCTGAGAAACATGCCGGACAGGTGGCCTACCACCTGGAGGAGGCGGCCCGGGCGGCCACCGATCTCGACGCCTCGGACCGGGAGCCGGCCGGCCGGGCCGAGAAGGCCCTCCGACGCGCCGGGGACCTGGCCCGGTGGCGGATGGAGTCCCGGGCCGCGGTGGACCTCTACCGGCGAGCCTTGGCCATGGCCGGTCCCGAGGCCGGGTGGATCGAGGAGGAGGCCCGGATCCTGGCCTCGATGGGGGAGTCGCGGTACTGGCTGGGCGAGTACGACGAGGCCGAGGCGGCGCTCCGCCGGGCCCTGGCCGTGGCTCCCGAGGACGCCTGGACCAGGGCTCTGGCCAACCGTTTCCTGGGGGACATCACGCTGAACATCCGGGGCGACGCCGACGAGGCGGAGCGCCTATTCGACTCGGCCCTGGCGGCCTCGCGGGACCTGGACAACCCCTGGGCCCTGGCCCGAACACTGCTGATGGCCGGCTGGGTCCCGTACTGGCGGGGAAACCTCGAGGGTGCCGAGGCCCGGTTCCAGGAGGCTCTGGAGATCGCCAGGGGCAATCCGGACGGAGACGCCTGGGCCGAGGCCCGAGCCCTGACCTCACTATCGTCCCTCGACCTCGCCGGTAACCACGAGCGGTCAGTGGAGCTGGCGGACCGGGCCCTGGCGCTGGGCCAGGAAATGGCTGACCCGTTCACGGTGGCGACCGCTCAGGAACGTCGCAGCGCTGCGTTCCGGAGGGTCTGGCGGCTGGAGGACGCCCTGTCATGCTCCAACGAGGCAGTTCGGGTCTACGGGGAGCTGGGAGCCCGATGGGAGCTGGCCTCGGCCCTGGGGGATCGGGCCACGATCCACCGCCTCGGGGGGAGGCTGGAGGACGCCGAGGCCGACGCCCGGGAAGCCCTGTCGCTGTGCCTGGAGCTGGGCGACAGGGTCCTGGTGGCCTGGTCCACGTCCGAGCTGGCCACCGTGCTGCTGATGCGGGGGGAGGTGGCCGAGGCCCGGGAGGTCCTGGACGTTTCGGTCCCCACGACCCCGGCCGACCAGCTCGGGGACCGCACCGCGGTTCTGTGGGCCAGGTCCCTCTTGGCCCTGGCCGAGGGGAATGACGACGAGGCCCGCCGCCTCGGCGCCGAGATCCTGGAGCTGGATCGGGCCCGGGCCAGGCCCGACGAGATGGCCATCACCACGTGGTGGCTGGCCCGCCTGTTCGGCCCCGAGGCCGCGGGCGGTGAGGAGGCCGTCGAGGAGGCCCGCCGGTTCCTGGAGGGCACCGGCTGGGTGCGGTTCCTCAAGGAGCCCGACCAGGTCCGCCGGGCTCTGGCAGCGGCCAGGTAGGCTCCGGGCGATGGACTTCGACCTGACGCCCGAGCAGGAGGAGTTCCGCCGGGCCATCCGGGGCTTCGCCGAGGACGTCATCGCCCCGCGGGCCGCGGAGATGGACCAGGCCGAGGAGCTCCCCATGGACATCGTCAAGCAGATGGGGGAGCTGGGACTGTTCGGCATCCCCTTCCCCGAGGAGTACGGGGGGCAGGGAGCCGACCTGACGACCCTCTGTCTGGCGATCGAGGAGCTCGCCAGGGTTGACTCCTCGATCGCTATCACGCTGGAGGCCGCGGTGGGCCTGGGCGCCAACCCGATCCACCAGTTCGGGACCGAGGACCAGAAGCGGCGATGGCTCGAGCCGATGTGCCGGGGGGAGATCCTGGGGGCATTCGGGCTCACCGAGCCCGGCGGCGGGTCCGACGCCGGGGCTACCAGGACCACGGCCCGCCTCGAGGAGGGCGAGTGGGTGATCACCGGGTCCAAGGCCTTCATCACCAACTCGGGAACTCCGATCTCCAAGGTGTGCACGATCACCGCGGTGACCGGCAGGCTCGACGACGGGACGCCGGAGATCTCGGCGATCATCGTTCCCACCGAGACACCGGGGTTCGAGGTTGGCGGACACTACCGCAAGCTGGGCTGGCGGGCCTCGGACACCCACGAGCTCTCGTTCAACGACGTGCGAGTGCCCGAGGAGAATCTGCTGGGCGAGCGGGGTAAGGGCTTCAGCCAGTTCCTCCAGACGCTGGACGACGGCCGGGTGGCCATCGCCGCGCTGGCCGTGGGGCTGGCCCAGGGAGCGCTCGAGGAGAGCGTGCGGTACGCGCAGGAGCGGGAGGCGTTCGGCCGCCCGATCGGCTGGTTCCAGGGGGTTCACTTCAAGCTGGCCGACATGAAGGTCCGGGTCGACACGGCCAGGCTGGCCGTGTACCGGGCCTCATGGCTGCGGGATCAGGGCCGTCCCTTCAAGGCCGAGGCCTCGGTGGCCAAGCTGTACGCCAGCGAGGCCGCCGTGACCCAGGCTCGGGAAGCGGTGCAGATCCACGGGGGCTATGGGTTCACCGAGGAGTTCGCGGTGGCCCGGTTCTACCGCGACGCCAAGGTGCTGGAGATCGGCGAGGGGACCAGCGAGATCCAGCGGATCCTCATCGCCAGGGAGCTGGGGCTGCCCGGCACCGAGCTGTAGGATTCGGCCGGCCCGGCCGATGCTTGCAATACCGCTCTACGGTGACCACGCTGGGCACTGCGTTGACATCCGTCTCCAGCCTGGATAGACAGAGGAGTTCATGAGCGAAGCGAGCCGGGGCTCGTCCATGCGCCGGCTCCGGTCCGCCGCGGCCGGAGCCTTCTTCTTCATGCTCGTCGTCTCCCCGCTCGGCCCGGCGCCGGCCGGGGCCCAGTCCACACAGGAGGAGCTGAACCGGGCCCGGAAGGCCGTGGAGCGCCTCGAGGACGACGTGAAGGCCGCCCGGGAGAGGATCGCCCAAGTCCGGGCCGACATCCAGAGCCTCACCGCCCAGGTGTCCCAGGCCACCACCCAGGTCGAGGCCCTAGGGGCGGCCAAGGAAGAAGCCCAGGAGCAGATCGCGCGGGCCGAGCGACAGGCAGCCCGGCTCCAGGAGGACCTCAACGAGCGGGCTCACGACGCCTACATCCAGGGCCCAGCCGGCGCCCTGGAGCTGGTGCTCGGCGCCGAGTCGCTCACCGACCTGTCGGATCGCATCAGCTTGCTCGAGGTCCTCAGCGAAGGCGACGTTGACGTTGCCGCGGGGGTGGACGTCCGACGGCTGGAGATCGTTCAGCTGCGCAGGGATCTCGCGGAGTACGAGGAGCAGTACCAGCAGCAGCTGGCCAACCTGGTGGGACAGCAGGAGGCACTCCAGGCCAAGTACGACGAGGAGACCGCGGCCCGGGCCGCCCTCGAGAAGAAGCTGGACAGGGCCAGGGAGCTGGTCAAGGACCTGGAGAAGAAGCTCCAGCGGGAGCTGCTCCGGCAGTACGGCATAGTGGGCGGAGGCACCTCGGGGCCGCCCCCCGCGGCCGACGGGCCCTTCTACTGGTGCCCTGTGGATCCACCCCGCTCCTACGTGGACGACTTCGGGGCACCCCGCGTCGGCCACACTCATCAGGGGAACGACATCTTCGCGCCGGAGGGAACCCCGATCCGGGCCCCGTTCGCGGGCACGGCCGAGGAGAGCTACAACGGCTTGGGCGGCCTCTCGGTCCACGTGTACGCATCGGCCAACGCCGACTACGTGTACAACGCTCACCTGGTCCGCTACGCCGGGGTGGACGGCCAGCAGGTCCCGCCGGGGAGCATCATCGGCTTCGTCGGCACGACCGGGAACGCCGCCGGGACCCCGCCACACGACCACTTCGAGTACCACCCCGGAGGTGGCTCGGCGGTGAGCCCGTACGTCTATCTGAACGAGGTCTGCGGGGTCGGCGGCCAGGGCTTCTGAGCCCGAGCGGTTCCTACCGGCCGGTATACTTGCGGCGCCGAGGAGAGTGGCGATGACCCGCCCCAAGGACCGTCCCTGGATCTTCCGCACCTACGCGGGATACGGAACCCCCCGGCAGTCCAACGAGCGCTTCCTCTCGAACCTGGAAAAGGGCCAGACCGGACTGTCCGTGGCCTTCGACCTGCCGACCCAGTGCGGCTACGACTCCGACGACCCGGTGGCGGTGGGGGAGGTCGGCCGGGTGGGTGTCCCCATCGGGCACCTCGGCGACATGGAGACGCTCCTCCAGAGGATCCCTCTCTCGGAGATGAACACCTCGATGACCATCAACGCCACCGCGGTGTGGATGCTGGCTCTATATGTGGCCGTCGCCGATCAGCAGGGGGCCGGCCGGACGCCGCTGGCCGGGACCACCCAGAACGACATCCTCAAGGAATACCTGTCCCGGGGTACGTACGCGTTCCCACCGGAGCCCTCGATGCGGCTGACCGCCGACCTGATCACCTGGACCCTCCGAGAGGCGCCCCGCTGGAACCCCATCAACGTCTGCTCGTACCACCTCCAGGAGGCCGGCGCGGATCCGGTGCTCGAGGCGGCCTACACGCTGTCGAACGCCATCGCGGTCCTGGACGCGGTTCGAGCCACGGGTCGAGTCGGTGACGATGACCTGCCCCGCCTGGTGGGACGGATCTCCTTCTTTTGCAACGCGGGGATCCGGTTCGTGGAGGAGATCTGCAAGCTGCGAGCGATGGCCCGCCTGTGGGACCGCATCGGCCGGGAGCGTTACGGGGTCGAGGATCCGAAGCTGAGGTGGTTCCGCTACGGGGTCCAGGTGAACTCCCTGGGGCTCACCCCGGCCCAGCCCGAGAACAACGTCTACCGGATCTTCCTGGAGATGCTGGCCGTGACCCTTTCCAGGGACGTCCGTGCCCGAGCGGTCCAGCTCCCCGCTTGGAACGAGGCGCTGGGCCTTCCCCGCGCCTGGGACCAGCAGTGGTCGCTCCGGGCCCAGCAGGTGCTGGCGTACGAATCGGACCTTCTCGAACACGGTGACCTGTTCGCGGGCTCCGAGGTCGTCGATTCGCTCACCGACCAGATC
The DNA here is from genome assembly GCA_046726855.1 of Actinomycetota bacterium. GTDB lineage: Bacteria > Actinomycetota > UBA4738 > UBA4738 > CALAEC01 > JBKPBL01. The sequence continues at coordinate 9,462 of JBKPBL010000011.1, forward strand.
GAGACGGAAGCCTGGGAGGAGCTAGATCGGGTCCAGGACCTGGGCGGCTCGGTCCAGGCCCTCGGGTACATGAAGGAGCGGCTTGTGAGCATGCTGGCCGAGCGGCAGAGGGCCGTCGAGAGCGGTGATCGCGTCGTGGTCGGAGTGAACCGTTACGTGGAGACGGAGCCCTCACCCCTGGTGGAGGGGCTGGGCGGAGGGTTCGCCTACCACCAGGTCGACCCGGCCGCCGAGGCCGAGCAGGTGGAGTCGCTGGAGCGCTGGCGCGCGGCTCGGGACGGCAAGGCGGTGACGAGGGGTCTGGACACCCTTCGCCGGGCGGCGGGCCGAAGCGAGAATCTTGTCCCGGTGTCCATCGAGGCGGCCAGGGTCGGGGTCACCACCGGGGAGTGGGCCGCAGCCCTCCGCGACGTGTTCGGCGACTACCGGGCCCCCACCGGGGTGTCCGGCCGTGCCCTGGCCGCCGCCGCGTCGGAGCCGCTCGAGGAGGTCCGGGACAAGGTCCGAGCGGCCGCCGAGCGGAGAGGCGTCCCCCGCCTGCGGATGCTGGTGGCCAAGCCGGGGCTGGACGGGCACTCCAACGCGGCCGAGCAGGTGGCCGTCCGGGCTCGCGACGCGGGCCTCGAGGTCGTCTACCAGGGGATCCGGCTGACCCCGGATCAGATCGCCCGGGCCGCCGCCGAGGAAGACGTCCACGTGGTGGGGGTGTCAGTCCTCTCGGGAGCCCACAACATCCTGGTCCCCGAGCTCCTGGACCGCCTCCGCCAGCAGGGCGTCGATCCCGAACTGGTACCCGTGATCGTCGGCGGGATCATCCCCGAGGAGGACGCAGAGAAGCTCCTCGGCATCGGCGCGGCCAGGGTCTTCACACCAAGCGACCACGACCTCACCGCAATGATCGGCGAGATCGCGGATCTGCTCGCCCGCTGAGCGCCCTCAGGCGCTCTGCGTCTGGGGGTGAGCACCTCGCTATGCTTGGTTCATGCCGTCTGACCAGCCTTTCTGGCGCACGTCGATCTCCCGGGTCCGACCGGGGGAGATCCTGGTCCGGGGCCACGACCTGATCGAGCTGATCGGGACGCGATCGTTCGGAGACGTTGTCTATCTGCTCCTCGCGGGAGAGCTCCCCGGCCGGGGCGAGGGCCGGATGATCGAGGCCGCCCTGGTGGCCGCCTCGGAGCACTCCGTGGTGGCGCCCTCAGTGGACGCCGCCCGTTTCGTGGCCTCCGGGGGGGTCCCGCTTCAGGCAGCGGTGGCCGCGGGGATGATCGGCCTGGGGGACCATCACGGCGGCGCCGTGGACGCCGCCGCCCGGGTCCTGCTCGACGCGGCCGACACCGGCAAGCCGGCCGGCCAGGCTGCTGAGGAGGTGGCCCGACGGGTCAAGGATCGAGGTGGGCGGCTCCCCGGCTACGGGCACCCGGTACACGATCCCGATCCCCGGGCCGGGCGCCTCCTGGAGATCGCCTCAGGGCTGGGATTCCACGGTTCGTGGTGCGCTCTGGCGCTGGCCTTGGAGGACGTAACCGAGTCCGTGTTCGGCCGGCGGCTGCGTATGAACATCGACGGAGCCCTTGCGGCCATCCTCCTGGAGCTGGGGCTGGACTGGCGCCTGGGTAAGGCCTTCTATGTGATCGCTCGAGCCCCCGGCTTCGTGGCCCACGTGTTCGAGGAGCAGACCCGCGAGCGACCGTACCGGGACGTGGGCTGGGAGCTGGTGGGCTACGACGGCCCGGATCCCCGGCCGCAGCCTTGAGCGCGCAAGAGGTGGTGGCCGAGTTCACCGACGCGTGGGAGGCGAATCTGGCTCGGGACTGGCTGGCGGACGCGGGGATCGAGGCGTGGCTGGAAGGCGCTGGCCCCGACCGGAGGCTGTCCGGGGAAGGGAGTGGACGCCTCCGCCTGGTGGTCCCCGAGGCGGCGGCCGAGGAGGCCCGGGGCCTACTGCTCGACATGCCGCGCGATATCGATCAGGGGCCCGCTCGTTCCGGCCGCCCGATCTGGGTGGCCGTGGTGGCCGCCGTGGTGCTCCTGGGCCTGGTGTGGGCAGCAGTGCCCCGATTCCTGTGGCCCTGGATCCTGGTGGTGGCCCTGGTGGGCCTGCTCCTGTGGCACGCCGTACGCTCCGGCCCGCGGGCCTGAGCGAACCGCCCAACGGGCGTGTGCCTTTGCCCGGCTCGCACGGGAATCGGTAGTCTGGCCCCTCCAGCCAAACGAGGAGGCCCGGATGAATCCCGAGGACGTCAAGAAGGTCGGTGTGATCGGCTGCGGGATCATGGGGAGCGGGATCGTCGAGGTCTGCGCGAAGTCCGGGGCCGAGGTGACCTTCGTCGAGATCGACGATCAGCGGGTCGAGCAGGGGCGGGCCCTCATTGAGAAGTCCCTTGCCAAGGCGGTGGAGCGCGGCAAGCTGTCCGAGGAGGATCGGGCCGGGCTGATGGGGTCGATCTCTGGCACGACCGCGATCGAGGAGCTGGCCCAGTCCGACCTGGTCATAGAGGCGATCACCGAGGACCTGGAGACCAAGCTTCGCGTCTTCCGCGACCTCGACAGGCTCACCCGGGACGAGGCCATCCTGGCCACGAACACGTCCTCGCTCCCGGTCATCCAGATGGCCACGGCCACCGGGCGACCGGACAAGGTCGTGGGGATGCACTTCTTCAACCCCCCACCGGTGATGAAGCTCCTTGAGCTGATCCGTTCGCTGACCACGTCGGAGGAGACCATGGAGTTCGCCCGGGGGATGGGTGAGCGCCTCGGTAAGACCACGGTGGTGGCCAAGGACCGGGCCGGGTTCATCGTCAACTACCTGCTCACGTACTACCTGAACAGCGCGGTGAGGATGCTCGACGAGGAGTTCGCCACCAAGGAGGACATCGACGCCGCGGTGAAGCTCGGCCTCGGCCACCCCATGGGTCCTTTCGAGCTGCTCGACCTGATCGGGCTGGACACCATGATGGCCGTGGCCGATACCCTCTACGAGGAGTTCAAGGACCCCGACGTCGCTCCGCCGGCCCTGGCCCGGCGCATGGTCCAGGCTGGGTTCCTGGGACGGAAGACCGGCAGGGGCTTCTACGACTACTCGAAGTAGGCGCCCTGAAAGCGATCGACCTTCACGTCCACCTCCCCACTGACGAGTGGCTCGAGGGGGCGATCGGTCCGCACCTGGAGGCCACCGAGCGGTACTTCCGACGCTCGCCGGAGCGAAAGAGCCTGGACCAGGTGGCCGGGGAGTACCGCGACCGTGACGTCCTGGGCGTGGTCCTGGACTGGGACGACGAGTCGGTCACCGGCCGCGGATGGCTCGGCAACGAGTTCATGGCCGGCCTGGCCGACCGATACCCGGGGGTCCTGATGGGGTTCGGGTCCGTGGACCCCCACGCCTCCGACGCGGTCGACGGGATCGCCCGGGCCGCCGACCTCGGCCTGAAGGGCCTGAAGTTCCATCCCACCTTGCAGCAGTTCGACCCCCGGGAGCAGCGCTACTACCCGCTATGGAAGCGAGCGGAGGAGCGCGGGCTGATCCTGCTGTTCCACACGGGGACCTGCGGGATCGGGGCGGGCACACCCGGCGCCGGGGGGACAAAGATCCGGTACTCGCACCCCGGCTTCCTGGACGCCGTCGGGGCGGACTTCCCCGGCGTCACCTGGGTCGCCGCGCACTTCGGGTGGCCGTGGTTCCTGGAGTGCATGGCCATCTCCATGCACAAGTCGAACGTGTGGATCGAGCTGTCGGGCTGGGCTCCCCGGTACATCCCCGCCGAGGTGGTCCGCGAGGCCGGTAAGCGCCTGAACGATCGGACGCTGTTCGGGAGCGACTACCCCTTCATCGATCTGGACAGGTGGCTAAGCGAGTTCGAGAACCTCGGCTACGACGACGGCGCCAGTGCCAACATCCTGCATCGCAACGCGGAGCGGCTCCTGAGGCTCTGAGGTTAAGAACGCTCCAAGGCGGCCAACTAGCGGCCACCCATCGCCTCGAGGGCCGCCTCAACGTCCGACTCGTCGTTGTAGGCGTGGAACCCCAGGCGGGTCGAACCTCCGCGCACCGCGGCGATCACCTTCCGCTCCAGCAACCGCTCCCGGAGGCCGCCGGGGTCCGTGACGCTCACCCCGACGACCTGGCTGGGGACCTCCTCGGGAACCAGGCGAAAGCCCCGCCGGGTGGCTTCCTCCCTGAAGCTGCGAGCCAGCGCCAGGCACCGCTCCTCGACGACGAGGGGGTCGAGGGAACCGATCAGCTCGAGCGCTGCCCGGGCTCCCGGCCACGAGAACCAGGCCATGGTTGAGTCCAGCCGGCGAGCGGTATCCGCCGGTGCGTACGGTCCGCCGTAGTAGTCCTTGTATGGCTCCGCCGGGGTCTTCCAGCCCGGGGCCAGCGGAGCAAGCTCGTCAAGGCGGCTCGGGCGAACCCATAGCCATCCCGCGCCTCGGGGGGCGAGCAGCCACTTGTACCCGTGCGCGACGACGTAGTCGGCTCCCGAAACCTCGGCGTCGAAGCGCAGGGCTCCCAGCGATTGACAGAGGTCGACGAACAGGCGGGCCCCCGCTTCCCGGCATCGGGCCCCGACCGCCGGTAGGTCAACCCGGAACCCGTTCGCCGACTGGACCTCGCTGAGAGCCACCAGGACGGTGCTGTCGTCGGTCGCGGCCAGGAGCTGCTCCGTGCGGACCACGTCGTCCGACGCTTCCACTTCCACCACCTCGAAGCCGCGGTCCCGGAGCGCCAGCCAGGGCCAAGAGTTGCTGAGGAACTCCGTGGCCCCCACCACCACCCGTCCCCGCGGGAGGCAGGCGGCCACTGTCGATGCGGCGTGGGCCACCGAGGACACCAGGGCCACGTCGCGGCTCTCACCTCCGACGATCCGAGCGAACAGCTCGCGGGTGGCCTCGCCGTCGGCCTCCCACGCCTGCCAGGAGAACTCTCCCGCTTCCCATTCGGCCTGAGCCCTGCGAATTGCATCGAGGACAGGGCGCGACCCGGGCGCGGCGGTGGCGGTGTTCAGGTACGTGACCCGCCGGAGTGCCGGGAACAGCGAGCGGAACTCGTCGAGGCCGAGCATCACGCCACCTGCCCGTAGACCTCGATCGTGGCCCTGGCCGTGCGCTCCCACGAGAACGTCGCGGCCCGTTTGCGGCCGGCCTCGGACAGCCGCCTCGCTTCGGCCGTGTCCGTGAGCACCCGCTCGATCGCTCCGGCCATGTCGATCACCGAACGGGGCTCCACCGCGATGGCGGCGTCACCGGCGACCTCGGGGAGCGAGGACGCGGTCGATACGATCGTGGGGACGCCGCGGGCCAGGGCCTCCACCACCGGCAGGCCGAACCCCTCGTACAGCGATGGGTACGCGAACGCGGCGGCCCCCCGGAGGATGGCGTCGAGGTTCTCGGGTGACGTCCGTCCGGTCAGCACGACCTCGCCGGGGGCCGGGAGGCGCAGCTCCCGGAGCAGCGAATCGGACCGCCATCCCAGGGGACCGGCCAGCACCAGGGCGTGGGGGAGGGAAGCAGCCAAGACCGCTCGGCGGTACGCCCGGACCAGACGAACCAGGTTCTTCCGTGGCTCCAGCGTGCCCACGAACAGCACATAGGGCCGGGGGAGCCGGAGCCTGGCCAGGACCCCACCGGGATCGACCTCGGTGATTGGAAGCGAGGGGGCCAGGGGGATCACCCGGATCCGGTCGGGCCGAGCCCGGGCCATCCCGGCCAGGTCAAGGGCGGTGCTCCGAGAGGGGGTCACGATGGCGTCGGCATGTCTCGAGGCCCGCCGCACTCCCAGCCGGTACAGCACTCTCCAGGCCGGGGGGAACAGCTCGGGATAGACCCGGAAGGCCAGGTCGTGGACGGTCACCACCAGCCGCTGGCCCGGGCCGGCTGGGGGCACGGCCGCGGGCGTGGGCGCATGGACCACGTCCGCCGCCCGGATGTCCGGGGGGAGCGCCGGACGTCCGGCCACCGCCCACGAGGGATAAAGGGTCCGGATGCCCTGGCTCAGGCCCCGGATGTCGAACCGGCGCATCCACGCCTCGGGGGGCTCTGGGCGCTCGAACCGGGAATGGAAGAGCGTGATCCGCAGAGAGGAGTCGGCCTCGGCCATCGCCGGCACCAGTTCCCGCACGTAAGTGCCGATCCCCCCGGGCACCCGGGCGTGGAGCTGGTCCACGAGGACTGCCACCGAGGTCACGCCGGGCGGGGGGCCTCCACACAGGTGACGCCGACCGGGCCGACCGTGGCAGCGTGCTCGGTGCCGGGCTCGATATCGAGGCGGTCGCCCACGCCGAGCTCGACGTCACCGTCCCTGAGGTGAAAGGTGATGCCCCCCTCGGCGCAGTACAGGACCTTGTGGTAGGGGTGATCGTGCCACCCGTACGTGTCACCGGCAACGTTCGACCACCACCGGGGGTCCCGCAGGCCCTCCTCAGCCAGGCTCCTCTCCAGGTCCACCGCCGAGGCGGGGACGCCCCGGCCGGGCGTTCGCCGGGCGGCCACCGCTCAGACGACCCCTTCGTCGCCGAGCCGGGCCAGCTCCTCCTCGGTCAGGCCGAGCTCGTCGACGAGCACCTCCCGGTTCGCCGCCCCCAGGGGCAGCCCGGCGTGCCGGATCTGGCCTGGGGTCTCGGAGAGGCGAGGCTGGACATCGGGGAGGATCACCTCCTCGAGCTCCTCGTCCGGGACGCGGACCAGCGTGCCTCGAGCCCGGTACTGCATGTCGGCGAAGATCTGCTGGATGTCGTAGATCGGCGAGGCGGCCGCCTCCGAGGCCTCGAACGCGGCCATCGCTTCCTGAAGGGTGTGCCGGCCCACCCACTCCCTGAGGAGCTCGTCGAGCTCGTCCACGTGCTCCAGGCGGGCCTCGTTCGTGGCGAAGCGAGGGTCCGAGACCAGGTCGGGCCGGCCGATGGCCCTCAGTATCCGCTCGGCCACCGACTGGGACGTGCCCGAGACGGCAACCCACCGTTGGTCCGCGGTCCGGTACGCGTTGCGCGGAGCGACGTAGGGGAGGCGGCTCCCGTGCCGCCCGGTCACCAGCCCCAGCCGGTCGAAGGCCGTGGCCACCGGGCCGGTGATGCCGAAGAGCCCCTCGAAGAGTGACTGATCGATGACCTGGCCCGGCCCGTTTTCCCTGTCCCGGTGGTACAGGGCCACCATGACCGCGAACGCCCCCAGGAGCGCGGCCACCTCGTCGGCCAGGGCGATCGGAGGAAGCATCGGGGGTCCGTCGGGTTCTCCGTTCAGATGCACGAAGCCGGAGGTGGACTCGGCCAGCGTTCCGAAGCCCGGCCGGCGGGCGTAGGGTCCGGTCTGCCCGAACCCCGATACCCTCAGCACGATCAGCCGGGGGTTTCGCTCCAGGAGCCGGTCGGGACCGAGGTTCCACCCTTCCAGCGTGCCGGGCCGGAACGACTCGATCAGCACGTCGGCTCGCTCGGCCAGACGGAGCAGGAGATCCGCGCCTCGAGGATCCGACAGCTTGAGGGTGATGGGCCGCTTGTTGCGGCCGATGTGCTTCCACCAAAGGGCCACCCCGCCGACCTTCCA
>JBKPBL010000012.1:0-5892 GCA_046726855.1 Actinomycetota bacterium
GGTCCTGTCCACGCGGAGATCGATGCTCGAGGGCTGCACCATGTCGGGCTCGAAGGGATCGATGACCAGGCGCCCGGCCTCGATCTGCTTACGGATATCCGTATCTGACAGGATCACGGCTCATCTCGCCGTGCCCGGCAGAAGGAGAGCCGCCGGGGCTTCAGCGGTCCGGCTCCGCAGAGGACTCCACGGGCCGGGTCGCGCCGCCACCTTCGACCCCGACCGACTCCGCCACGACCTCGGACACGTCACGGACCTCGAGGTCTCCGCCCTTGGCCTTTGCCCCGTCGTCGAGCATGACCATGCAGAAGGGGCAGGCCACGCCGAGGACGTCGGCGCCGGTGGCGGCGGCCTCGTCGGTGCGTTCGGCGTTGATGCGCTTGCCGAGATGCTCCTCCATCCACATCCGGGCCCCGCCAGCCCCGCAGCAGAACCCCCGCTCACGGTGGCGAGGCATCTCCACCTGACGGACGCCGGGGATCGCCTCGAGGACCTGCCGGGGCTCGTCGTACACCCCGTTGTGCCTCCCCAGGTAGCAGGGGTCGTGGTATGTGATCAAGGACTCCACGTCTCGAGTGGGCCGTAGCCGCCCCTCCCGGATCAGCCGGGCGAACAGCTGGCTGTGGTGAACGACCTCGTAGCGGCCCCCGTAGTCGGGGTACTCGTTCCGCAGGGTGTTGAAGCAGTGGGGGCAGTTGACCACTATCTTTCGGACCCTGGCGCCGTTCAGGGTGGCCACGTTCTCCTCGGCCAGCTGCTGGAAGAGGTACTCGTTCCCCATCCTCCTGGCGGGATCGCCGTTGCACAGCTCCCGAGGTCCCAGGATGCCGAACGGTAGCCCGGCCCTCTGCATCACCTTGGCGGTTGCCTGGGCAATCCTCTTGGAGCGATCGTCGAAGGAGGCCGCGCAGCCCACCCAGTAGAGGTACTCGGGAGACTGTCCGTCCTCGACCAATCGAACCCCCAGGCCATCGGCCCAGTCAGCCCGGCTGCTCTGCGGGACGCCCCAGGGGTTCTTGGCCGACTCGATGTTCCGGAGCATGTTCCCGGCTTCCTGGGGGAATCGCGACTCGCCCATCACCAGGTTGCGGCGCATGTCGACGATGTGATCCACGTGCTCGATGTTCACCGGGCATTCCTGCATGCAGGCCCCGCAGGTAACGCAGTCCCAGACCACCTCGTCCTCGATCACGTCTGGGTTCAGAGGGACCTTCTCGGGCTCCTTGCCGTCGGCCCGGTCGTCGAGGATCCGATCGCCGTGCTCGAACACGTGGTCCCGGATGTTCATGATGATCAGCTTTGGGGACAGGGGCTTCCCCGTGTTCCACGCGGGGCAGACGTTCTGGCATCGGCCGCACTCGGTGCACGTGAAGGTATCCAGGATCTCCTTCTGTGTGAGGTCCTCGACGGTGGCCGCACCCAGGCTCGGTCCGTCCTCACCCATCCCCTCCAGGTCGATCCGGAGCGGAGTCAGCTTCCCCATCGGCTTGGTCTTGGTCAGGAAGACGTTGAAGAAGCTCGTGATGATGTGGAGGTGCTTCGAGTACGGGATGTAGACCAGGAACCCGAGGATCAGCACGATGTGCGACCACAGGAACACGCCGTGCCACAACCGGAGCCAGTCGGCGCTCATCAGCTCGAACGGCTGGGCCACCAGGTTCGAGACCGGCGTCCACGCCGCCGGCGACTCGTTCAGCCCCTGGGCGATCTTGACGGCGTTGAGCCCGAGAAGGGTGAGCATGATCCCCAGGATCATCAGGAGGATGAAGTCGGCCTCCTCCAGGTGGCTCCCCTTGAACCGCTCGTCCCGGCGAACCTTCCTGAAGTACACCGCCATCGCCACGCCGGCGATGACCAGTACGGCGAAGGCGTCCTGGAGCGCTCCCATCCAGCCGGTCCGGCCGATAAGGGGGATGACGAAGGTCTCCGAGAGGACCTCCCCGAACGCCTCGACGATCGTGGTCAGCAGGATCAGGAAGCCCCAGAAGATGAATGCGTGCATCAGGCCGGGCCCCAGACGTTGGAGGAGCTTCCACTGGCCAAGGACCACCACGGCCTCGGTCTCCAGGCGCTTGGGGAGGTCGTCGAGGCGGTTGACCGGCCGGCCCAGCCGGACCAGCTGCCACAACGTGTAGGCCCGGAGCAGGAACAGCCCCCCGGCGGTTGCCAGGAGGACCAGCAACACTATCGGGCCCATCGCGGGTGAGTCTACGGCACCGTCGCCGGGGCCGCGCAACGGTTACCGGCGGGTAGGAACGGTCGAGAGAGGCCCCTCGGGGGAATACAGCCCCCTTCCAAACGTTGACACTTCTGTAGTCAAGATTTATCCTGCAAAGAGATATAGGAGACCTGTAAGCAGGACAAGGAGGCGAGGATGCCCAGACCAGTAGGAATCGACCTGGGGACCACCAACTCCGTGGTCGCCATCCTGGAGGCCGGCGAACCGGCGGTGATCCCCAATGCGGAGGGGTCCAGGACCACCCCCTCGGTGGTCGCCTTCTCGACCGGCGGGGAGATCCTCGTCGGCGAGGTGGCCAAGCGCCAGGCGATCACGAACCCCGACCGAACCATCAGGTCCATCAAGCGCGAGATGGGTCGGGACTGGAAGAAGGACGTCGACGGCAAGACCTGGACGCCGCAGGAGATCTCGGCGCAGATACTGACCAAGCTGAAGCGTGACGCCGAGGCTTACCTCGGCGACACCGTGACACAGGCCGTGATCACGGTCCCGGCTCACTTTGACGACGCCCAGCGCCAGGCCACCAAGGAGGCCGGCCAGATCGCCGGGCTCGAGGTCCTCCGAATCATCAACGAGCCCACCGCAGCCTCCCTGGCCTACGGGCTCGACAAGCAGCACGACCAGACCATCCTCGTGTTCGACCTGGGCGGCGGGACGTTCGACGTGTCGCTGCTGGAGATCGGCGAGGGCGTCTTCGAGGTCAAGGCCACCAGCGGCAACACCCAGCTCGGTGGAGACGACTGGGACCAGCGGATCATCGACTGGATGGTCAAGGAGTTCAAGAACGCCTACGGGAAGGATCTGTCCCAGGACCGGATGGCCCTCCAGCGACTGAAGGACGCCGCCGAGAAGGCGAAGATCGAGCTGTCCTCCACCAGCCAGACCCAGATCAACCTGCCGTTCATCACCGAGGGCCCCCTGCATCTCGAGATGAAGCTGACCAGGGCGGAGTTCGAACGGATGTCCGAGGACCTGGTGCAGCAGCTCGAGGGGCCCTTCCAGCAGGCGGTCAAGGACTGGGGCAAGGAGGTCTCCGACATAGACCACGTGATCCTGGTCGGCGGAGCCACCCGCATGCCCATGGTCCAGGAGCTTGTCAGGAGGCTCACTGGTGGAAAGGAGCCCCACAAGGGCGTGAACCCCGACGAGGTGGTGTCGGTGGGCGCGGCCATCCAGGCCGGCGTCCTCAGGGGCGAGGTGAAGGACGTCCTGCTCCTCGACGTGACCCCACTGTCGCTGGGGATCGAGACCAAGGGCGGGATCTTCACCCGTCTCATCGAGCGGAACACCACCATCCCCACCAAGAAGAGCGAGGTGTTTACGACCGCCGACGACAACCAGACCCAGGTCGAGGTGCACGTTCTCCAGGGAGAGGCGGAGACTGTGTTCTCCCCGGGGATCCGGAGCCTGGGCAAGTTCCAGCTGACCGGCATCCCTCCGGCACCACGGGGGATGCCTCAGATCGAGGTGACCTTCGACATCGACGCCAACGGGATCGTCAACGTCTCGGCCAAGGACAGCGCCACCGGGAAGGAACAGGCTATGACCATCACCGGCGGGACGGCCCTGCCCAAGGAGGAGATCGACCGGATGATGGGCGAGGCCGAGAAGTTCGCGGAGGAGGACCGCAAGCGCCGCGAGGCCGCCGAGGTCCGGAACAACGCGGACAACCTCGCCTACCAGGCCGAGAAGACCCTCGGTGAGCTGGGGGACAAGGTCTCGGCCGAGGACAAGGCGGCGGTGGAGAAGGACATCGCCGAGGTGAAGGAAGCCCTCAAGGGCGACGACACCGACCGCATCAAGGCCGCGACCGACCAGCTCATGCAGTCCTTCCAGCGGGTCGGCCAGGCCGTCTACCAGCAGCAGGCCCAGCAGCAGGCCGCGTCGGGCGGCGGGGGGGAGCAGGCAGCCGGAGGCGAGGACGGCGATGACGTCGTCGAGGGCGAGGTCGTTGACGAAGGCGGGTCCTGACCATGGCCGGGAACGACGAACGGGAACGGCGGGAACGCTCCTCGCGGGTGAAGGTGACCGACAAGCGCCGGATCCACGCCGAGGACCCGGCCGGTCCCTCGCTCGAAGATCGCGGCGGGGACGTCGAGCAAGCCTCGGACGAGCTGGAGCGGGCCAAGACCCAGGCGGCCGAGTACCTCGGTGACCTCCAGCGCGTCAAGGCCGAGTTCGAGAACTACCGCAAGCGAGTGCTGAAGGAGCAGACCCGGGCGGTCGAGCTGGCCAGCGAGCCGCTCATCGCCCGGCTGCTCGAGGTGGTCGACGAGTTCGAGCTGGCGCTTACGGCGGCCGAGCAGTTCGACCAATCCCACCGCTTCGTCCAGGGCGTGGAGATGGTGTACGCGAAGCTCATGGAGATCCTCCATGCCGCAGGCCTGGAGCGGATCGATGCCGAGGGGGCTCGGTTCGATCCCAGCCTCCACGAGGCGCTCCTCCAGACGGACGGAGGGGAGGGGGAGCCGTACGTCGCGGACGTGCTGCGCACCGGCTACACCCTGAAGGGACGAGTGGTGCGCCCGGCGGGGGTGAAGGTCGGGCGGAGATGAGCATCAACCGCGAGTGGCTCGAGAAGGACTACTACGCGGTTCTGGGCGTCGCCAAGAACGCGTCCCCGTCCGAGGTCAAGAAGGCGTACCGGAAGCTGGCTCAACGCTTCCACCCCGACTCGACCAGGGGCGACAGGTCGGCGGAGGAGAGGTTCAAGGAGGTCTCCGCGGCCTACGACGTCCTGGGGGACGAGAAGAAGCGCCAGGAGTACGACCGGGTCCGGGACATGGCTGCCTCCGGCTTCAGGTTCGGCCCGGGAGGTCCGGGCGGACCGGGAGGAGCCCGGTTCGAGGACCTGGGCTTCGATGCCGGCGGGCTGGGCGACATCTTCGACCTGTTCGGCCAGGGACGACGGGGAGCCGGGGCCCGGCGCGGGGCGGACCTGGAGGCCGCCGTGGAGGTCTCGTTCGAGGAGGCCATGGCCGGGACCACTCTCCCCCTGCGGATATCGGGCAGCGCCCCGTGCGAGACGTGTGGCGGATCGGGGGCCAAGCCGGGCACGGCGGTCCGGACCTGCCCCCAGTGCGGCGGGAGCGGCTCGATCGCGGTGGACCAGGGCCTCTTTTCCCTGGCCCGCCCGTGCCCCCGGTGCGCGGGCCGTGGCCAGGTGATCGACGAGCCCTGCCCGACGTGTGCGGGCTCTGGAAGCACGGTCAGGACTCGGACGCTCAGGGTGAGGATCCCGGCCGGCGTCCAGGACGGGGCCCGCCTCCGGCTGGTCGGCCGGGGCGAGGCGCCCACGCCGGGAGGACGCCCCGGGGATCTGTACGTGCGCGTGAATGTCAGGCCCCACCGGTTCTTCGGCCGGCGCGGCCCGGACCTCACGCTGACCCTTCCCCTGACCTTCCCCGAGGCGGCCCTGGGCGCACAGGTCCGGGTGCCCACCCTGAACGGGGAGGTGACCCTCAAGGTGCCATCCGGGACCAAGACCGGCCGAACCTTCCGGATCCGGGGCCAGGGCGCCCGGAAGAAGGGCGGAGGCCAGGGAGACCTGCTGGTGACGGTCCAGGTCGAGGTCCCGGCCAGGCTCTCCAAGCAGGAGCGCGAGCTGCTCAAGGAGTTCCAGTCGGCGTCGGGGGAGAACCCCCGGGCCGGCC
>JBKPBL010000013.1:0-6884 GCA_046726855.1 Actinomycetota bacterium
ATCCCCTTCGGCTGGGGTGCCTGCGGGTACGGCTCGTTGTACACGGCGAGGTAATACATGAGGTCCTCGCCCTCCCCGTACATCCGCCGCAGCCCTTCCCGGACGATCACGGCGATCTCGTAGGCCCACGACGGGTCGTACGCCAGCACCGCGGGATTGGTCGAGGCGAGCAGGAGGGAGTGCCCGTCCTCGTGCTGGAGGCCCTCGCCGTTCAAGGTGGTCCGGCCGTGGGTGGCGCCGAGGAGGAACCCCCGGCACCGCTGGTCGGCGGCGGACCAGATCAGGTCGCCGATCCGCTGGAACCCGAACATCGAGTAGAAGGAGAAGAACGGGATCATGGGCTCGCCGTGGCTGGCGTACGAGGACCCCGCCGCGGTGAACGAGGCCATCGACCCGGCCTCGGTGATCCCCTCCTCCAGGACCTGTCCCGCCCGGTCCTCCTTGTATGCCAGGAGGTGCTTGGCGTCCACCGGCTCGTACCTCTGTCCCCGAGGGGCGTAGATCTTGAACTCCGGGAACAGCGACTCCATCCCGAAGGTCCGGGCCTCGTCGGGGATGATCGGCACCACCCGGTCGCCGATGCCCTTGTCCTTGAGGAGCTTCTTGAGGATCCGGACGAAGGCCATGGTGGTGGCCACGGCCTGCTTGGAGCCCTTGGAGAGCTCCTCGTACACCTCATCCTTGGGGAGATCGATCGAGACGGGGTGGACCCGGCGCTCGGGGAGGAACCCGCCCAGCTTCGTGCGTCGCTCCCGGACGTACCTGGCCTCCTCGGAGTCCTCGCCGGGATGGTAGTAGGGGGCCAGGCCCTCCTCGATCTCCTGGTCCTCGATCGGCAGCTCCAGGGAGTCCCGGAACTTCTCCAGCTCCTCCTCGGAGAGCTTCTTCTGCTGGTGGGTGACGTTCCGCCCGGCCATGGACTCGATCCCCCATCCCTTGACGGTCTTGGCCAGGATCACCACAGGGGCGCCCTTCATCTCGACCGCCCGGGAGTAGGCCGCATGGAGCTTCCGGTAGTCGTGGCCGCCCCGCCGAAGGCGCCACAGCTCATCGTCCGAGAGGTGAGCCACCATCTCCTGGAGCCGGGGGTCGGGTCCGAAGAAGTGCTCCCGGATGTACGCGCCCGACTCCACCGTGTACTTCTGGAACTCGCCGTCGAGCGTGGTGTTCATCTTGTCGACCAGAACGCCTTCGTGGTCCCTGGCCAGGAGCTGGTCCCATTCCCGACCCCAGATCACCTTGATCACGTTCCAGCCGGCGCCCCGGAAGATCGACTCGAGCTCCTGGATGATCTTGCCGTTGCCCCGCACGGGGCCGTCGAGACGCTGGAGGTTGCAGTTGACCACGAAGATCAGATTGTCCAGCTCCTCCCGCGAGGCCAGCGACAGCGCGGCCATGGACTCGGGTTCGTCCATCTCGCCGTCGCCGACGAAGCACCAAACCCGCTGGCCCGAGGTGTTCTTGATCCCTCGGTTCTGGAGGTAGCGGTTGAACCGGGCCTGGTAGATGGCCACCAGAGGCGAGAGACCCATGGACACCGTGGGGAACTCCCAGAACTCCGGCATCAGCCGGGGGTGGGGGTAGGAGGACAGGCCTCCCCCGAAGGCCTCCCGGCGGAACGCCTCGAGCTGGTCCTCGGAGATCCGTCCCTCCAGGAAGGCCCGAGCGTAGATCCCAGGGGCCCCGTGCCCCTGGATGTACACGTGGTCGCCGCCGCCCTCGGTGTCCTTGCCCCGGAAGAAGTGGTTGAACCCCACCTCGTACAGGGAGGCAGCAGAGGCGTACGTCGAGATGTGCCCGCCGATCCCCTCGAAGTGCTTGTTGGCCCGGGTGACCATGGCCACAGCGTTCCACCGGATGATCCGGCGGATCCGCCGCTCCAGCTCCTCGTCGCCGGGGAACTCCGGCTCCTGCTCCGGCGGGATCGTGTTGATGTAGTGCGTCGAGGTCGTCGGGGCCAGGCCGATGTTCCGGGCTCGGGCCTCACGGATCAGCCGGTGAAGCAGGAACCGGGCCCGGGCCGGAGACTGCTCGATGAGCTGGTGCAAGGCCTCCAGCCACTCCGCGGTCTCCTGAGGGTCGTTGTCCGGAAGCTGCTCTCCGAAGAGATCTATCGTGGTCATGGCCTACTCCCTATCGGGCTCCCTTCCATGGTATCGGCAGTTCGCCCCGGGAGGGAGCGCGATACGGGCTACTGCCTGATGAGGACCTCGATCTCCCCCTCCTTGCGGGGAACCTCGGTGGCCGTGACCCCCTCATTGTTCGTGAACACCAGGTCGAGCCGGGCCTCGCCCACCCGCATCCCCAGCACCTCGATCCGGTAGAGCCATGAAGGGAGATGGGGGCGCTCGATGAACAGGCGCCCGTTGGGCGCGTCGGCCGAGAGACCTCCGTACGACCGAATCATCAGCAGCGGGGCCCCCGACGCCCACGCCTGGGGACGGCAGGCCACCGGGTACTGCACGGGGACGGGGACCTCCTCGGCGGAGAACCCGCAGAAGAGCTCGGGGAACCTGGCGTAAGGGAAGAACGCGCCGGCCAGGGCGATCTGATCAAGGACCTGCCGGGCCTCGCGGTCGAACCCGTACCGCTTCATGCCGTGGGCGATCAGAGCGTTGTCATGCGGCCACACGCTGCCGGTGTGATACCCGATGGGGTCGTAGGCGGACTGCCTGGTGGCCAGGGTCCGGATCCCCCAGCCGGTTGACAGGGCCGGGGACACTAGGCGGCGAACGACCTTCGAGGCCTTGTCGTCATCGACTATCCGCGACCAGAGGCAGTGCCCGGGGTTCGAGGTGATCGTTGTGACCTGGCGCTTCTCCCCGTCGAGAGCCAGGCAGTAGAACCCCTCCTTGTCCATCCAGAAGTCACGGTTGAACCTGTCCTTGAGCTCGGCGGCCTCCCTGTCGAGATGATCAGCGAGGTCGTGCTCCCCCAGGGCGCGGGCCAGCCGGGCGATGTTCCGCTTTGCCTGGTACACGTAGCCCTGGACCTCGACCAGGGCGATCGGAGGGCGGGCCTCGGTCCCGTCCCGATGCGGGATGGCCTCATCGGAATCCTTCCAGCCCTGGTTCTCCAACCCTCCCGGCGACCGTCGCCGATACTCGATGTAGCCGTCGCCGTCCATGTCGCCGTGCTCATCGATCCACGCCAGCGCGGCCTGGACGTTCGGCCACAGCTCCCGCACCGAGTCGAGGTCCCCGGTCCACCGGTAGGCGCCGTGGAGGAGGTTCAGCCACAGCGGTGTGGAGTCCACCGAGCCGTAGTACGGCGTGTGGGGGATCTCGTCGGCCCGGGCCAGCTCGCCGACCCGGACCTCATGGAGGATCTTCCCCGGCTCCTCCTCCCTCCACTCGTCGTCCTCCTTCCCCTGGAGGACGGCCAGGCCGCGGAGAGTGCTCCAGGCCAGGTCGGTGTTGACCGCCAGGGCCTGGTAGGCGGTGATGAGGGCGTCCCTCCCGAATAGGGCCGAGTACCAGGGGATGCCGGCGTCGAGGTACTCGGTCCCGTTGTCGTCGTGGGCGGTGAGCATGCGGAGGTCGAGGATGGCCCGCTCCAGGAAGTCCGACAGCTGGACATTGCTGGTCTTGTAACGGGTGCACTGCTTCCGCCACGAGGTGTACTCCCTGCCGAGGCGCTCCTCGGTCTGGGTCATGGACACCCTGGCCCTGGTGGGCCTGCCCACGTGAGGGGCCACCTCGAGCACAATTTCGATGGGCTGGCCGGGGTGGGCCCCCAGCTCGAACATCGCCCCGGAGCCGTCGAGGCGCTGGGGCGCGGGGGAGAACCGGATCGTGGTGGTCCGAGCCTCTCCGTCCAAGCCGCTGTACCCCAGCACCACGGTGCTTCGGTCCACCTGAGGCTGCTGGACCTGCCCCCGCCGGGCCCGGACCATCCCCCGGACCTCGAAGATGTCCAGGAAGTCCGACGCGAACGAGACGGTCAGGGTGAGGTGGCGATGGTCCGAGCCGAAGTTCCGGATCCTGATCCGCTCGTACAGCGAGCCGGACAGCACTCGGAACCGTTGGAGCGAGATGTTCTCGCTGTAGTGGATTCCTTCGTGGGCCATCGACTCGAACGGATAGGCCAGCTCGACGATCTGGGAGTAGTTCCGCTCGGTCGAGGAGTGCAGAAGGAGCGGCCGGATGTCGTTCAGCTCGAGCTGGAGGGCCGACAGGAAGCGGGTGTCCATGTGGTACAGACCCAGCGCGGCCGTGTTGCCCTCCGGCACCTCGCCGAACCTGTCGGTCACAAGGAAGGTCCGGTCGTCCTTGATGACTTGGACCTCGCGGATGTCGGTGGTGGTCCCGGTCCTCGTCATCGAGGGGATGCTACTCGACCGGCGCGGCCTCAGGCCTCCGGGCCTGCGCGGTCACGGCCACGTAGATGCCCACCAGGATCAACGCCCCGCCGAGCAGCGCGGCGACTGTCGGGACCTCTCCGAAGAGGACCAGGGCCAGCAGCGAGGCCCCCACCGGCTCGCCCATGATGGCCACGGCCACGATCGTGGCATCCACTTCGCGGAGCAGGTAGTTGAACACGGTGTGGCCCAGGATCTGGGGGCCCAGCGCCAGGAGCCCGAACATCAGCCAGACCTTCGGCTCGAATCCGGCCAGCGGGGTGCCGGTGAGCAGGATCGCCGGGAGCAGGAGCGCGGCGCAGGTCGCGTAGACGATCCCGGCGTACGTGGGGAGCGAGAGCCGACGGCGCAGGCGGCTGCCAACCAGCAGGTACCCGGCGGCCGTCACCGCGCCGGCAAGGGCCAGGAGATCCCCGACGAAAGCTTGAGCCGAGACGGCGAAGTCGGCTCCGGAGATCACCACCGAGCCGGCCAGGGCCACGGCGATCCCGGCGATGGCCGGGCCGGGGATCCGCTCGCCGAAAAACAGACGGCTCCCGGCGGCCGCCCACACAGACTGGGTCGTCACCAGCACCGTGCTGGCGGCAACCGTGGTCAGCGTGACCGAGGGGATCCAGGTCGCGAAGTGCAGCGCCAGCAGGGCGCCGGCCAAGACCAGGCCTCCGGCGTCGCCGCGACCGAGGGCCCGAACCTCGTGACGGTGGCGAGCGGCCACGATCGGCAGGAGCACCGCCGCGGCGAAGAGGTTGCGGTAGAACGCCACGGCCAGGGGTGGGGCGTCGGCCAGGCGGATGACCGGGGCCGAGATCGAGACGGCCAAAACACCGAGGACCAGGAGCGCGGCGTTCCGGGGGGTCATCGGTCGCGGAGGCGCCGGACGACCGCCTCGCTCCGGAGCTCCCGCAGGGCGTCCGAGGCGATCCATGTCGCGGCCCGAGACCGCGGCCGGGCGATCCGCTCGGCGGCGTGGATCGCGGCCCGATGCAGCCGGACGCTCCGCTTTCCGATCTGCCGCAGAGCCCAGCTCACCGCCTTCTTCACGTAGTTGCGGTCGTCCCCGGCTTCTCGCTCGATGACCCGGAGGAAGTCCACGAACACGCTGTCGTCCAGGTCGCGGCGGTGCACGGCCAGCGAGGCCATGAGGGCGAACGCCGCCCGCATGACGAACTCCTCCTCACGGCCGGACCACTCGCGGGCCTTGCGCACGGCGTGTGGCGTCCGGTCGAACAGATTCGCGCACACCTGGTCGCACAGGTCCCAGGAGTCGAACGCTCGAACCCACCGCTCCATCTGGGCCTCGGTGACCCGGGCGGGCTCCTCGACCATGGAGGCCAGGATCCGAGCCTCGTGGATCCCGGTGGCCCATAGGGCTCCGGCCAGGCGGTGATCTCGCCCTAGCTCCTTGGCCACCTCCCGCAGGTCGGCGACCCGGACCCCCAGCGCGTGCTCAGCGTTGATGCCGAACCGGGCCATCCCCTCTCGCCCGCCAGGCCTGGCCAGGACCCGCAGGCGCCGCACGACGTCATCGACCGTCGGGGCCGTGGTGGGCATGCCGCGAGTGTAGGGGAAGCTTCCCTTATGCTCGGAGCGTGGCCGTCATCGCTGTGTTCGGGGCCGGGGCCATGGGCACGGCCCTGGCCATGCACCTGGCCCGCAAGGGAGAGCAGGTCACCCTGTGGGGAAGCGAGTTCGACGCCAGGGTGCTCCCCGACCTGGTCGAGCGGCGCTCCCATCCGGCCCTCCCCGACCGGCTCCCGGATGGTCTCCAGGTGCTGGGGCCGGACCATCTCGATCGAGCCGCCAAGGGAGCCACCATGGCCGTCATGGCCGCCCATTCCGCGGGGGCACGGTCGCTGGCCGAGATGGTGGCTCCGGCGCTCACCGACGTTCGTACGGTCACCTCGCTCGCCAAGGGCCTGGAGCCCGGATCCCGGAAGCGGATCTCCGAGGTGTACGCCGAGGTGCTTGACGCCCGGCCCGTGGTCGCCGTGGGAGGTCCCGCTCTGGCGGCCGAGGTCGCCGAGGGCCTCCCATGCGCCGCGGTCCTGGGCTGTCCCGAGGAAGCCGCCCTGGAAGAGGTGGCCGGGGCGCTCCGGGGCGACACGTACGTGGTCCATCCCACCGACGACTGCCTCGGCCTGGAGTACTGCGCTACCGCCAAGAACGTGGGGGCCATCGCCGTAGGCCTTCTCGAGGGGCTGGGGCGGCAGAGGGAGCAGGCCTACAAGAACGCCCGGGCGGCGCTGTTCACCTCGGCGGTACACGAGATGGCGGAGCTGGTCGAGGCCCTGGGCGGTCGTCGAGAGACGGCCATGGGACTGGCCGGGATGGGCGACCTCCTGGTGACCAGCATTGGCGGCCGGAACCGGCTGTACGGGGAGATGGTGGGGGTCGGCGCGGACCCGCACCACGCGGAGAAGGACATGGAAGCTCGGGGCATGACGGTTGAGGGGGTGGAGTCCGCGCAGGACGTTCACGACCTCGCCCGGGGCGCCGGACTCGACCTGCCGGTGCACGAGGCGGT
>JBKPBL010000014.1:0-36287 GCA_046726855.1 Actinomycetota bacterium
CGCTGAGCCGGGAGGCCCGATCGGGAGGCCAGGGTATCCCTCGCTCCCCCACCCATCGAGCAAGTCGGCGGCGAGACGGATGTCGCCAGTATCCACTCCGAGCTGCCGAAGCGACCGTGCCAGAACCGGCGGCGGGACCGAGGGATAGAACGCCGACACGTCCGTCCGTAGCACGATCGGGCCTTCCTCGGCGAGCTCGCCGCTCAGGCTCCGGGCTCGCCGCAGCGCCGATCCCACCGGCTCCAGCCGCCACGCCTGAGTCCGCACGTGGGCCCGGTTCGCAATGACCCGCCGGTCCAGTCGTGGCTCGAGCGCCGAGGCGATCCGACCAGCCAGGTGGTGCCACGTCGCGGCGTCTCGCTCGGAGAGCAGGGCCATGCGCCGGGCCCCACCTCCGGGCCTGGGTTCCCAGCTCGAGATGATCGGGTCAGTCCGGCCACAGGCCCGCGTGTTCGCCAGCCATACCTCCCCCGGCCAGGGGGAGGTATGGCCTCTGTTCTTTCTACCGGAGCAGCGCCTTACTGCCCATCGCCCAACCGGGGGATTCTGTGCATCCCCCGGCCTTCCGCCCTAAACCCCGGTCGGCTACGCGGTCGCCGCGAGGCGGCGGAGGAGGATCGCCTCCGAGATGCAGGCCTTACGGAAGTCGGCCAGGACCAGGCTCTCGTTGGCCCCGTGGGCCCGGCCGTCGGGATCCTCAACCCCGGTGATCAGCAGAGAGGACCCGGGGAAGGCGTCCCGGAAGGCCGCCACGAAGGGGATGGCCCCGCCAGAGCCGATATCCACCGGAGGCGTTCCCCACCCCTCCTCGAAGGACTCGCGGGCGGCGTCGTAGGCCGGGCCCTCGGCATCGACGGCGCAAGGCCACGCCCCGGCCCCGCGGGTCACTGTGACCCGGGAGCCCCAGGGGGCATTGGATTCCAGGTGGGAGACCAGGGCGTCCATGGCCTTGTCCGGGTTATCTCCCGTTGCCAATCTCAGGCTCACCTTGGCCCGAGCCACGGGAACGAGGATGTTGGCCGCGCCACGGATCCTGGGGGCGTCGATCCCCAGGACCGAGACGGCGGGACGGGTCCACAGTCGCTCCGTGAGCGCTCCTTCACCGAGCAGCTCGACGCTGTGGAGCACACCGGCTTGCTGGCGCAGCTCCTCCTCGTTCAGGTCGAGGGGGTCGGTCGGGCCGGCGGAAAGTCCGGGAATGGCCACATTCCCCCGCTCGTCATGGAGGGTGGCCAGGAGCCTGGCCAGCGAGGTCAGGGCGTCGGGCCAGGGGCCGCCGTGCATCCCGCTGTGGACCGCGTGGTCCAGGGTCCGCACCTCCACCTCGCAGTCGACCAGACCCCGAAGCTTCGTGGTGAGGCCGGGAACTCCCTCCCGCCAGTTGTTCGCGTCGGCCAGGATCATGACGTCGGAACGTAGATCCTCCCCACAGCGCTCCAGGAACGTGGTGAGGTTCGGGGAGCCTTGCTCCTCCTCGCCCTCGATGAAGACCGTGACGCCCACAGGGGGCTGGCCCTCATGCGCCAGGAGTGCCGCCTGATGCAGGGCTATCCCGGCTTTGTCGTCGCACGATCCTCGCCCGAAGAGCCGCCCGTCACGCTCGCTCGGCTCGAAAGGAGGGCTCTTCCATTCCGACTCCTCGCCGGGGGGCTGCACGTCGTGGTGGGCGTACAGGAGCACCGTGGGGGCTCCCGGCGGGCCGGGTCGGCTTCCAATCACCGCGGGATGGGCCCCCTCGACGTCGACTAACCGAACGCCGTCCAGGCCACAGCCCTCGAGAATCTCGGCGGTGGTCTCCGCCGACCGCCGGACCTGTGCCGGGTCGAAACCGTCGAAAGAGACGCTGGGGATCCTGATCAGACGCTCGAGGTCCGACCGAACGACCGGGAGCACATCGTCGACCGCCGTGCGAAGGTCCGAGGTCACGCGGGCGAGGCTATCAGGTCAGCGCCGGGACCCGCTCGGCGCCGGTGGCGATGCCTCGCCAGTACTCCTTGCCCGCTTCCGAGAGGGTGGAGATGGGGTCGTAGTACGGGTACGGACGAGTCATTGCGTCGGGCTCGTCGAACTCGATCCCGGTCCGATAGTTCTTGGTCCAGTACGAGATGCCCCGGTCCCGGTCGTACGACTGGGTCTGATGGACCCAGCGCTTCCCCACGAACGGAACGTCGCAGACTATCCGAGGAGTGGCGAATCCCGGCAGGTAGCCCATGATGGCGTGCTGGAGCTCCTGAGCCTCCCATATCGCCGTCCGCCAGTGCTCGGAGTTGGGGATCATGTCGCACACGTAGAAGTAGTACGGCATCACCTTTGCCTGGTCCAGGAGCGTGAAGCACAGCTCCAGGAGTTCATTGGCGGTTGTGTTCACCCCCCGGAGGAGCACGCCCTGGTTCCGTACGTCTCGGAACCCCGTCTCCAAGAGCTTCAGTGAGGCCTGGGCAACTAGCGGGGTGACCTGCCTGGCGTGGTTGATGTGCGTGTGGACCGCTATGTCAACGCCCCGCCGGCGAGCCGTGGTGTTCATCCGCTCGCAGGCCTGAAGGACCTCGTCCTGGAGGAAGTGTTGGGGTATGCCCATCAGGCCTTTGGTGGCCAGCCGGATGTCGCGGATGTTCTCGATCTCGAGAAGCCGCATCACGAAGTCCTCCAGCCGGTGGATGGGCACGTTAGCCATGTCCCCACCGGATACGACCACGTCCCGGACGGACGGGGTCCTCCGGAGATAGTCGAGCATGGCCTCCCATCGTTCGTTCTGCTTGGCTTCGAACTTGTACTTGAGGATCTGCGGGGTGTCGTTGCCAACCAGGTCCATCCGGGTGCAGTGGCCGCAGTACTGGGGGCATGTGGCCAGCAACTCGGCCAGAACCTTGGTCGGGTACCGATGGGTGAGCCCCTCGACCGCCCACATGTCAGCCTCGTGGAGGCTGTCCCTCGAGGCCATGGGATGCGAGGGAAACTCGGCGTCGCGGTCGGATCGGACCGGGAGCATGTACCGCCTCACGGGGTCCCTCAACAGGTCCCGCTCGTCCATCGTGTTGAGCATCTGCGGCGGGATCAGCATCGACATCGTGGCTCGCTCTCGCTGGTCCCTCTCGACGTCGTCCATGAAGGCCTCGGTAGCGAACTCGCCCAGGGCCTCCTTCAGCTGACGGTTGTTCTTGACCGTGTGGGCCCGCTGCCACTGGGCGCTTTCCCACTCCTCCTTGCCGACGTGGGCGTATCCGGGGAGACGGGTCCAGTCGGGCTCCACGAACTCGCGCTCCAGCGGGTAGCGGAACGGCTGATCCGTGGCCTGGGCGTGGGGCTCTCGGTGACCGGGTCGCCTGGCATCCATCCCCACTGCCTGCCTCTCTGAAGGAATCGGCTTCC
Organism: Actinomycetota bacterium; assembly: GCA_046726855.1. Taxonomy (GTDB): domain Bacteria; phylum Actinomycetota; class UBA4738; order UBA4738; family CALAEC01; genus JBKPBL01. Next base: position 3,370 of record JBKPBL010000014.1, read on the forward strand.
GGAAGCCCATTCTAGAGACAATATCCGGAGGTTTCCATCCCTGGCCGGATACCCTTCGGTCAGGGCGGTGCGAGGTAGTCCTCGGCCAGGAGCCCGTAAAGGAAGCAGTCGTATGGGTCCCGGCCTCCGGGACATCCCTTGTGCAGCCGGCCCTCCCGCGAGAAGCCCAGCTTCTCCGCGACCCGCTGGCTGGCCCGGTTGTCCACTCCGGCCCGCAGCTCGATCCGATACAGCCCCAGCCTGGTGAACCCGAACGTCAAGACGCCCTGGGACGCCTCGGTCGCGTACCCGCGCCCGCAACGGTCGGTCCGAACCCAGTACCCCAGGTCTCCCAGGCTGTGGGCTGGGATTGGAGTGTCCAGCCCCAGGGCGCCGACCACCTCATCCCCCTCGAGGATGACGAACTGGAAGGCCAGGCCGTCGGCCCAGTCCTGCCGGGCCTCCTCGGCGAAGGCAGCCGTGGTCTCAGCCGAGGCTGCTTCGGCCCACACCAGCCAGGGTCGCAGCTCCGGGAGCGACGGCTCGGTCGCCTTCCAAATCGCCTCGCCGTGCTCGGGGCCGATCGGCCGGAGCACGAGGCGGGCGGTCCGGATCGGGGCCCGTCGGATCACCTCGAGAACCGTTCCTCCAGCACCGCACGAAGAACCCGGTTCTCCCGGACCACCCGGAGGGCTGTTTCGGCGTGCCCGGGCGCGTATCCGGAGCCGATGATCATCGTCACGTCCTTGCCCAGGCCTTCCGCGATCAGAGCCGCGGCGGTGAAGGACGTGGCCATGGAGAAGAAGTACACGGTGCCGCCCTCCTGGGCCAAGAGGATGGAGCTCCCCTCGGTGCCCGGGACGTTGACGCAGTTGACGACGAGGTCCGCCACTCCCGCCTCGTCACCTTCGAACGCCTCGGCGGCCACTCGGAGACAGGCCACCGGATCCGTGGCGTCGGCCACCGCCACGTCGTCGAAACCCAGCCGGCGGAGCACCTTCACTCCCTCCTCGTGATGGACCAGGCCCAGGACCCGTTCCGACAGACCCCGGGCCGCCACCATGGCGAGAAGACCCGACTTCCCCCCAGCTCCGATGACCAGCGTGCGCCGGCGCCCCTCGGCCAAGCGGAGCACCTGGGCCGGAGCGCCCGCCACGTCGAAGATCGCCAGGGCCAGCTGGGCCGAGAAGTCTTCCGGAAGCCTCGCGTATGCCGCGGTCTCGTGGAGGATGGCGTGGCCGAGGGCCGGAACCTGCTCGCTGGTGCCGTCCCATCTCGAGAGGTCCTCGAGCCTTAGAGGCGTGAGGGTCAGCGAGACGAGTGTGGCCACGCGGTCCCCGGGCGCCAGGTCGGTTCGGGACTCCCCCACTTCGCTGACGGTACCGATCAGCATGCCGCCCGACCCGGTGACGGGGTTGTGCATCTTCCCGCGCTCCCGGACGATCTCCATGACCCGGGCCTGCATCGCCGCGGCGTCGCCGCCTTGCTCCTCCCGGATCTGGCGGAACGAGGCGGCGTCGAGGTTCAGCCGCTCCACCTCAACCAGCGCCTCGCCGCCTCGCGGAGGAGGTGAGGGATCGAGGAGGCGGGCCTGCTGTGGCAGGGCCCCGGGTGGCTGGAGCACCCGGTGTAGCCCGTACGGCGAGTAGGTATCCCTCACGTCCGCTTCATCGACTGGACCGGATGGATCCCAGAAATGGTTCCGGGAAGGATCGCGCAATCGTATATCATTCGGCCCGCTGTGGACCGGAAGGATCACGCGATCCTCTCCATCCTCCAGGAGGACGCCCGAGCGACGTACGCTCAGATCGCCTCGAAGGTCGGGCTGTCCGCCTCCTCAGTGCATGACCGGGTCCGCAAGCTGGAGCGGCAGGGAGTCATACTCGGCTACCGCGCGAACGTGGCCCCCGGGGCCGTGGGGCTGGACGTGACCGCGCTCGTCTCGGTGATGCCTTTGGACCCGTCGCAGCCCGACGACCTCCCCGACAGAGTCCAAGCGTTTCCCGAGGTCGAGGACTGCTACTCGGTTGCCGGCCACGAGAACTACGTGCTCAAGGTCCGGACCCACACCACCGGAGGCCTCGAGGACCTGCTCCGGAGACTCCGGGAGAAGGCCGGCGTCCAGACCCGAACGACGGTGGTGCTCTCGATCCCATTCGAGGGCCGCTCCCTCCACCCCTAGGGCGACCCCCTGCGACCCGCCCGTGGGGCCGACACCTCATTGCGGCGGCTGTCGGACGCCGGCTACTCCGGGTCGCGCCAGCGCCTGAGGGCCTGGTCGCGGGCGAGACCACGCTTCTCCTCCGGTATCCGGCGGATCAACTCCTGGTGGCGCTCGAAGAGCCCCAAGTAGCGCCGCCACAGTCGAGTCAGCGTTCCCCTGAGGTCGAGCTCGGCGATGCTCTGGGGTTGGAGACCGAAGTGCGCGCCCCCGGGGTCGGGTAGGTCCGAAGGCTGGAGTCCGAACTCCACAAGCACCGCGTCGAGGCCGTCTGCGGTCCGCAGCATCCGGATCCAGGCCCGGTTGTTCGGCCGGTCCAGCTCAGGTGTCGGAGGATGGTCCAGCGAGACGGTTGGGGCCAGCCACAGATCCGGATCCCTCAGCCGGTCTGCAGTGGCTCGGGCGCTGCGGCGGATCATCTGGACCACGGATCGACGAAGAGCGCCGAGTGTGTCGGCCCCCAGCCCGTTCAGCCAGTCGCTCTCCTGCACCACCAGCCTCTCCACGGACCGTTCCAGGGCTTCGATGAGGATGGGCTCGGCCGCGGAGGCGAACTCCTCCCCGCAGGCCACAACCTGCTCTCGGATCGCGTCAAGCTGCCTCTCGAGGTCCGGCCGGCCCATACAGGCAGTCTAGCGAGCACTTCTCGGAGGGGTCGGCGTAGACTGCGGCTATGGCCCGGAGCGACGTCAGGGCCCTTCCAGAGGAGGCTCCAGCATGAACAAGGGACGTCGGTACGGACGGTGGCTGAAGCGGCTGGCCTATCTATACGTGGCCTACCTGCTCATCGCCCTGATCTTCCTGGGCATCGACCCGATCACCGCCACGGTCAACTTCCCCTCGATCTGGCAGAGCCTCACCCCGCTGCTGCTCCAGATGGTGTTCGCCTTCTCCTTCGTGATCATCCAGTTCGTCGGCCTGTTCTGGTTCCTCTCCCGCGGTCGTACGTACGTGATCTACCCCCGCGAGTACGACGTCTCGTTCGACGACGTGAGGGGCCAGCCGGCGGCTGTGAAGGCCAGCAAGGAAGTCCTTCGGCTGTTCCTGGGGTTCAAGCGTTTCAGGGAGATGGGCGGATACCCGCCCCACGGGATCCTCTTCGAGGGCCCGCCGGGGACGGGCAAGACACTCATGGCCAAGGCGATCGCCGGGTCGTCCTCTGTCCCGTTCGTGTACGCAAGCGGAACCTCGTTCGCGAACATGTTCTTCGGGGTTGGCAACCTCCGGGTCTCTTACCTGTTCCGCAAGGCGCGGGCGCTCTCCGACAAGTACGGCGGTGCCGTGATCTTCATCGACGAGCTGGACGCCCTGGGAGGCTCCCGCGGGGCGGTACAGGAGCGGTTCGAGGGGAAGGACGACAGAGGTTTCTGGCCCCCAAAGATCTTCTTCCCGGGTGGAATGGGGATGGGCGGGATGCTTGTCAATGAGCTCCTGGTGCAGATGGACGGCCTGGTGATGCCCCGCGGGCTCTTCTGGCGGCACCTCAAGCGGTTCTTGCTGCGCCGCAAGCCCAAGGTTCCCTTCTACAACCTGATGATCATCGGGGCCACCAACCGGGCCCAGACCCTGGATCCCGCTCTCCTTCGGCCTGGCCGGTTCGACCGCAAGATCCACGTCGGTCTTCCCGACGGGGAAGGGCGCGAGGACATTGGCCGGTACTACCTGGCCAAGGTCCGCCACGAGCCGATCGACATGGAGCGCTTTGCCAGGATGACCCTCGGCTACACGCCGGCCCGGATCAAGAACGTGATCAACGAGGCACTGATCTTCGCCCTCCAGGACGGTCGGGACGCCCTGCGGTGGGACGACGTGTGGCAGGCCAAGCTGGCGGAGGAGATCGGTCTGAAGCAGCCGGTCAAGTACACGCCGAAGGAGAAGGAGATGACGGCCGTGCATGAAGCCGGCCACGCCGTTGCCTCGTACACCCTCCAGAAGGAGGAGCGGCAGATCCAGGTCATCACCATCATCAAGCGCGAGTCGGCGCTCGGCCTGGTCCACGGGATGCCGCTCGAGGAGCGGTACTCCGAGACCCAGAAGGAAAAGCTGGCCGAGATCCAGGTGTTCCTGGCGGGCCTGGTAGCTGAGGACATCTGGTACGGCCAGACGACGTCCGGGCCATCGTCGGACCTCCGCGCGGCCACCTACTTCGCCGCGCAGTACGTGGGGCTCTACGGGATGGGTCAGAGCCTGATCTCGGTGGGCGCGCTCCAGCCCACCATGCTCGACGGCGATCCCATCCGGGCCGTCCTCTCAGATCCCGATCGGAAGAGAGAGGTCGACGCGATCCTCAACCAGTGCCGCCGGGAAGTCGAGCGGCTTCTCCGGGCGAAGCGCCACGTGGTCGAGGGCCTCCGGGATGCTCTCCTGGACCGCGAGGAACTGATCGGCGACGAGATCGACGAGCTCATGGCCAGTCTCGGCGAGCGCGAGCCGATGCCCGTCCCGGCCGGAGACGGGCAGGAGGGCCGCATCCTGGGAAGCGGGGACGGCCAGGAAGACTCGGGGGACGGCGACGGCCAGAAGCCAAACGAGCCGCCGGGAGGCCTCACACCGCCCCAGCCGCCCAACGACGACGGGTAAGGCCTGCGCCCTACTCGGAACCGGCCAGGTGACGGCCGATGATCGCCCGCTGGACCTGATTCGTCCCCTCGACGATCTGGAGCGCCTTGGCTTCACGCATGTAACGCTCGACCGGGTACTCGGCCATGTACCCGTAGCCCCCATGAGCCTGGACCGCGTCCGTGGTGACCCGCATGGCCACGTCCGAGGCGAAGAGCTTGGCCATGGAGCAAGACAGAGGGGTTCCCCGGCCCCGATCCCGGGCCCGAGCCGCTTCGCGGTACAGCCGCCGGGCCGCCTCGACCTGCGTGGCCGCGTCGGCTAGGAGGAACTGGAGGCCCTGATTCTCGATCACCGGCCTGCCAAACTGCTCTCGCTCCCGGGTGAAGGCCACCGCGGCGTCGAGGGCTGCCTGGGCCAGGCCCACGGAACACGCGGCGATGCCCAAGCGGCCGCCGTCGAGGGCGGCCAGGGCTACCGTGAAACCTTGTCCCTCCTCCCCCACCAGGTTCTCAACAGGGACCCGGCACCCGTCGAACAAGAGCTCCCGCATCGGCGAGGCATGCCAGCCCATCTTGTTCTCGAGGCGCCCGAACCCGAAGCCGTCCCAGCCCTTCTCGACCACGAAGGCCGAGATGCCGGACGGCGAGTCGTCTCCTGTCCGGGCCATCACCAGGTAGTGTTCTGCCTCTCCGCCGTTGCTGATGAACCGCTTCGAGCCGGTCAACGAGTAGTGGTCCCGGCGGCGGGCTAACTGGGCCCTGGTCTTCAGGGATGAGGCGTCGGAGCCGCTGGCGGCCTCGGATAGCGCGTAGGCACCCAGCCATTCGCCCGAGAACAACCTGGGCAGGTACCGCTCCTTCAGCTCGTCGGATCCGAACTCGTGGACGCCGAACGCCGAGAGGTGGTGCACGGAGAGGCCCACAGCAAGCGAGAGCGACCCGGTGGCCAGCTCCTCCAGCACCGCCAGGTAGGTCATGTACGGCTGGCCCCCGCCTCCGTACTTCTCGGAGTAAGGGATCCCCGCGAGGCCCAGCTCGGCGAGCTGGCGGAACAGCTCCCGGGGAAACTCCTTGCGCTCCTCGTAGGCGGCGATCGATGGAGCCACCCGGCCGGCCACGAATCCCCGGACCAGCTCGACGACCTCGGCCTGCTCGTCCGTGAGCCCGAAGTCGCGATCCATGGGGGGTCCAGACTACCGGAGCGAGGTTCGCCTATGCTGGCCCGATGCGTCTGTACAACTCGCTGACCCGTAAGGTCCAGGACGTCGTCCCGGTCGACGGCCGCTCGGTGAGGATGTATTCGTGCGGGCCGACCGTCTACAGGTACGCCCACATGGGCAACATGCGCACCTTCATGCTCGGGGACCTGATCCGGAGGGCCCTGCGGCTGGAGGGGTGGGAGGTCACGTGGGTGATGAACATCACCGACGTGGGCCACATGACGGACGACATCGGCCAGGAGGCTCGAGACCGGATGGACATCGCGGCGGCAGACGAGGGGTTGTCCCCCCAGGAGATAGCCAAGAAGTACGCCAAGGCGTTCCTGGAGGACGCCGACGCTGTGGGCATCGAGCGGGCCGACCGGTACCCGAGAGCCACCGACCACATCCAGGAGATGATCGAGCTGACTCAGGAGCTGATCCGGAAGGGACACGCTTACGAGGTGGAGGGAAGCGTGTACTTCGACGTCCGCTCCTTCCCAGAGTACGGTCGGCTCTCCGGAAACACGCTGGATCAGCTTCGGGCCGGCCATCGCCAAGAGCTGGAGGTCGATCCGAACAAGCGCCACCCCGAGGACTTCGCTCTGTGGAAGCGAGCGGGTCCCGGCCGCCTGATGAAATGGGACAGCCCGTGGGGTGAGGGGTTCCCCGGCTGGCACATCGAGTGCTCGGCGATGTCCATGAAGTACCTCGGCGACCGGTTCGACATCCACACGGGCGGGACGGACCTGAAGTTCCCTCACCACGAGGACGAGATGGCCCAGTCGGACGCGGCCCGGGGCCACAAGGTCATCTCGATCTGGGTCCACGGGGGCTTCCTCCAGCTCTCGGGCCAGAAGATGGCGAAGTCGGCCGGGAACATCGCTCGCGTCTCCGACCTCGTGGAGCAGGGCATCGACCCCCTGGCCTTCCGCCTGCTGTGCTTCGGGACCCGTTACAGGAGCGAGATGGATCTGTCCTGGGAGGCCCTGGAGACCGTGAACGACCGCCTCACCAGGCTCCGCCAGCGGATGGCCCTGTGGGCCGAGGGAACCGGTGGCCGAGCGGCCGAGTCTGTGGAGGCCAAGGAGCTGGATCGGCGTTTCCGAGAGGCGGTAGGGAACGATCTCGACATGCCCGCGGCTGTGAAGACCTTGAGCGAGTCGGTCTCCGCCGACCTCCTCGACGCGGAGAAGTACGCCCTACTGAGCGGCTGGGACGCGGTCCTGGGCCTCGATCTGGAACGCTTGGCCCGGGAGGGGTTCGAGATCCCGGACGACGTCCGGGCCCTGGTCGAGGAACGGGATCAGGCCCGCGGCCAGAGCGACTTCGCCCGATCCGACGAGATTCGCGACCGTCTGACCGCCCTGGGCTGGGAGGTCATGGACACTCCCGAGGGGACCAAGGTCCGCCCTCTCTTGGGGAGTTGACGGGCACCCGTTAGCCCGCCACACGGGCGACTCTGTGACGCTTCCTATAGGCTTCCCGGGCGATGGAGCAGCCCCCCGGGGAGAACGGCTACCCGCGCGCCCGCCCTCGGCTCCCCACAGGAATCATCGTCGCCTCTGTGATCGTCACCCTGGTGGCCGTCTCAGGGCTCATCGCCCTCCTGTACCGCGAGACCCGAGGCCCCGGCGAGATCCTGCGGGAGTTCGCCCGCCGGGTCGACGACCGCGACTGCGAGGGCAGCTTCGACCTTCTTGACCCTTCGCTCACCGCAGAGCTCTCCCAGGAAGCCTGGTGCGCTCAGCTGCCGCGAGTAGACGATGAGATCGACGCGGACTTCGACCTGGAACGTGCCATCCTGGAGGGCGACATCGCCGTCGTGCACATCTCGGGACCTCCATCCGAGGTCTGGAGGTTGAAACGTTTCGGCGAGCGGAGCTGGCGAGTCCTCGACGGGGAAACCCAGGGATTCAGCGTCAGTTTCAGCGGGGAGGTTTCGGCCGGTTAGTCGACCGGAAGCCCCAGCGTCTTGGCCACGTTGGTCCGGAGGATCTCCGAGGTCCCCTCGTACAGTCGCATGGCCCGGACGTCCCGGAACCACACCTCGAGTCCCAGCTCGGTCATGAACCCCTGGCCGCCATGGACCTGGATGCACCGGTCGGCCACTCGGGCCACCATCTCCGTGGCCACCATCTTGGCGAGGGCCGCCTCGCGGCGACCATCGGCGCCATTGTCGATGTCGTCGGCAAGCTTGTAGACCAGGAGGCGGGCTTGCTCCAGCTCGGCGAAGGAGTCCACGATCATCCCCTGGATGTACTGGTTGGCCCCGATGGGGCGGCCAAAGGCCACCCTGCCGCCGGCGTAGCTCACCATCCGGTCGAGGAGGTCCTTGGCGATCCCCAGGGCCGTGGCGGCGATCTGGAGCCGGGCTCCGTTGATGCCCTTGACCGCGGAGTAGAACCCGTAGCCGACCTTTCCGAGGACGTTCTCCTCGGGGATCCACAGGTCCTCGAGCGTGAGCTCAGCGGGGTTCTGGAGCGGCGACATGGTTCGCTGCATCCGGGTAACCGAGTAGCCGGCGCTGTTGGCGTCGACGAAGAACGCCGTTATCCCGCCCTTGGCCCGCTTCTCCGCGTCGGTAACCGCGAAGACCAGGGCGAAATCGGCGTCCTCGCCGCCCGTTATGAAGTGCTTCCGCCCGTTGATGACCCAGTGGCCGTCCTCGGCAACTGCCTTCGTCTTGATCCGGGTGGCGTCGGATCCGGCTTCGGGCTCGGTCAGCGCGAAGCACGTTGCCTTGTCCGCGGTCATCAGCGGCATCAAGTACTTCTCCTTCTGGGGATCGGTGCAGTCCAGGTAGATCGGGGTCGGCCCGGTCACGATCGGGAAGATCCCCTCGTTGTGCGCCAGGAAAAGACCGGTCGAGGTGGCCTCCTCGAACAGGAGGACCTGCCCCAGGTAGGAGAGGCCCATCCCGCCGACCTCCTCGGGCATGTGCAGCGTCCAGAAGCCGAGCTCGGCGGAGCGCTTCCGGATCTTCTTGCGCTCGTCCTTGAGCACCTCGTACCGCCCCTCGCCGATGTCCTGGCGGTACGACTCCTCGACCGGGCGGATCTCCCTGTCGATGAACTGCCGCAGGGAGCCGCGAAGGTCGATCAGCTCGTCGGGGATCTGGACGACAGGCACGTCGCTACCTCCCGGCTGGGGGCCGAACCGTAGAACCTACCGAGCGGTAGCCTACCATCCGGAGCCCTACCGGACCACCTCGAGGTCCCGGGGGGCGTGGTTGAGACGCTGGGGCCCGTCGTCGGTCACCGTGACGATGTCCTCGATCCGGACGCCGAAATCGCCCGGAAGGTAGATGCCGGGCTCGATCGAGAAGCACATCCCCGGCCGAAGCGGATCCCGGTTCCCCTCCACGATGTACGGAGGCTCGTGCTCCTCCAGGCCGATCCCGTGGCCCGTCCGGTGAAGGAAGAGGTCCCCGAAGCCCTCTCGCTCGATGACCCGGCGAGCGGCCCGGTCCACCTCTTGAGCCGGCACCCCCGGGTGGACGGCCTGGAACGCCTCCTCCTGCGCTTCCCGGACCACCTCGTGGACGGGGGGCAGCTCCGGAGGGGCCCGGGTGACGGCCACCGTGCGGCTCATGTCGGAGCAGTACCCGCCGGTGCGGCCCCCGAAATCGAGGACGACGGCATCGCCCGCTTGGATCTCTCGCCCTCCGGGCTCGTGGTGGGGGGAAGCGCCGTTGGGTCCAGAGCCGACGATTGTGAAGGCCACCGAATCGTGGCCGGTTTCCAGGAGAAGCTCCTTGAGCCGCCCGGCCACCTGTCGCTCGGTCAGCGTCTCCAGCCGGCTCTGGAGCAGGCGGCCGAACGTCTCGTCGGCGTACCGTGCCGCTCGTTTCAGGAGCCCCAGCTCCTGGTCATCCTTGACCGCCCTGAGCGGGCCCAGGACGTTCGAGGCCGCGACGGAACGGGCACCTCGGATGGCCCTCTGGAGCCCGAGGAGGTGCACGGCCCACATCCGATCGGAGCAGCCGAGCCGCCGCCCCTTGCCGACGATGCGAGCGACCAGAGAGTAGGGGTCATCGGTCTCGGCCCAGGCGACGAGCTCGGCCATGTCCCCCACGCCGGCCTCCTGAGCCAGGGCGCGCTCCAACGCCGGAACCACCAGGACGGGCGAACGGCCGGGCCGGACCACAAGGCACGTCAGCCTCTCGAGCGGAGGGGGATCGTAACCAGCCAGGTACACCAGGTCGGCCGAGGGGGTGATGATCAGGGCATCAAGGCCCACCCGGCCCGCCGACCGGGCGGCCTCCCCGAGGCGGGCTCGCCGGACCCGGGGCGTCATGGGGCAATGATACGGATCGAGGCCGACCGCTACGATTCGGCCCGGTGCGGAGCTGGCCGCGACCACCCAACGGGCCGATCTCGAGGACGTGGCCGATCGTCGACCTGAAGCGCGCAGCGCCACTCGTCCCGAGAAGTTTGCGCGAGCCCGCTACCGGGAAAGGGGGGCAGGGACCGCCGGACCGCGGGGGGGCCGCGCGCCCGTCGGCGAGAGGAGGTGATGTGGATGCTGGCTCTTCTGGCACAGGCGGAAGGTGCCACGGATACGATCTTGTGGATCATCGCTGCGGTGCTGGTCATCGCGGGTATCGTTTCGCTTATCCGAGGTGGGGTGATCGCGGGCATCGTGCTGATCGTCCTGGGTCTCCTTGTTGGCCCCGGCGGCGTGAGCCTGTTCGACTAAACAGGCGACATAGCCTCGGGCGTCAGATCTTCAGCGAGATGGCCTGAGGGACGATCGAGAACGTTGCCGGTGTGGTGCCCAGGATCTCACCGTCACCCTCGACGGGGAGGCGTCGTTCGGCGTCGATGGTGATGACCCGCCCCCGCAGCTCCTTGATGTGGGGGTGCGGAACGTGCTCCCCCTTGTAGATCTTGGGGATCAAGGTGAACGCCTCGGACTTCGGCCCCGTGCTGATCTGCACGTCGAGGAGGCCGTCGCCCGGATAGGAGCGGGGAGAGATCTTCATCCCTCCTCCGTAGAACTGACAGTTCGCCACAACCACATTGTTGGCCCGGCCCTGAAATTCCTTCCGGTCGGCCCTGACGGTGATCTCGCACGGTCGATAACCCTTCAGGGAGAGCCAGAACCCCCAGAAGTACCTGGACCTCCCAAACCACCGTGGCAGCCGCTGCGCCCGAGCGGCCACCGCTGCACCCAGGCCGGCCTCGGCGATGTTGGGGATGTAGCGAATCGCCAGTCCGCTCCCGTCGTGATACTCGGCCCTGGCCAGGTCGATCGGGAACAGCCGGTCCCCATCGAGGTGCCGTACGGCTCTGGACGAGTCGCCGGGAAGCCCAAAGGTCCGGACGAAGTCACAGCCTGATCCCGCCGCCACCACGCCGAGCACGGCGTCGTCCCGGACCGGCCGGTCATCCCGGATCATCCCGTTGGCGACCTCCTGGACCGTGCCGTCGCCTCCCACCGCCACCAGGAAGCGCTCCCCCGAGTCCAGGGCCTCCCGGGCGGCCCGAGTGGCGTGGCCCGGCCCTTCGGTCTCGACCAGGCGGTACCCGAGTCCCCTCGCGTTAAGCTGCCGCTCGACCTCGGGCATCTCCCGGCCCACCCGACCCCCGCCGGCCCGGCTGTTGACGATCAAGACCAGTGGCCCAAAGGGGCTGGCCACTTAGCTCCCGCCCTCCGAGGGAAGGAGCTTCCCCGGGTTCAGGATCCCCGCGGGGTCCAGGGCCGCCTTGATCGAGCGGAGGACGCCCAGGCCCTCCACCCCCAGCTCCTCCTGCAGGAAGGGCGCCTTGAGCAGACCGATCCCGTGATGGTGCGACACGGTACCGCCGGCCTGGTGGCAAGCCCGGGCGGCCTCCTCCCAGCAGTCCAGGTAACGGCGCTCGGCCCGCTCGTCGTCGGGGGCGTGGATCAGGAACGAGAAATAGAGCGAGGCTCCGGACCGGTAGGGATGAGACAGGTGGCACCCCACGGGGTTGGCGGCGCTCTTGGCCAGCGGGTTCCGGACCGCCTCGTACAGGGCGGGTAGCCGGCTCCACAGGCCGGCCACCTCCATGGTGTCCACGATCACCCCCGACCCGAGCATCCGCTCATCTCCCATGATCCGCCGGTACAGGTCGACCGCGTCGTTGCGGTGTTCCCACCAGTGCTCACCGTAGTCCGCCGGGAGCTCGGGGATTCGGGCAGCCGCTCCGAACGCCTCCTCCACGTCCGCTTCAGATCGGGGTCCGTTTGAGAAGCCCAGGATCAGGACAGGCCCGCCTTGGTGACCGACGGGGCCGAACGTCAACACGGCGTCGGCCTCGTCGTAGAGGCGGACGACGAGGGGCCGCACGTCTCGCTGGACCACCTCTCTGACCAGCCGGATCCCCTCGGGGAATCCCTGTGGGCGGAGACACAGCCACCGCAAGCCCTCCGGCCTCCGGGCCACGCTCAGGGTCGCTTCGGAGATCACCGCCAGGGTGCCCTCGGAACCGAGCAGCAGCTGCCGGAGGTCCGGGCCAGTGGCCGACCGCGGGGCGGCCCGGAGCCGAAGGACGTCGCCGCCCGGAAGCACTGCCGCCAGGCCCAGCAGGCTGTCCTCGATCATCCCGTAGCCCGCGGACGCCTGTCCGGCGGATCTGGTGGCTAGCCAGCCTCCAACCGAGGAGATCGCCAGTGACTGCGGATAGTGGCCCACGGTCAGGCCGCGTTCGTTCAAGACTGCCTCCACCCGGTCGCCCCGTGCTCCGGCTTCCACCTCGAGGGCCAGCGACTCCTCGTCGACCGAGAGCACCCGGTTCATCCTCGAGAGGTCCAGCACCACGCTCCGCCAAACGGCCTGGGCCCCGCCGCACACCCCGGACCCGCCGCCTCGAGGGACCATGGCGGTACCGGTCTCGGTGGCCCAGGCCATGGCCGCCGAGACGTCGCCGGTGTTCCGGGGAAACACCACGGCCATCGGCCTGGGGAGCCGCTCGCCCCGGGCCTCCCTGAGCATGGCCAGAGCCCAGGAATCGCGCGACCGTGTGGACAGCTCACCGGGATGGGTGCTCACCGTGCCCTCGGGCAGGCGTTCCTGTAGGGAAGCGAGGGCGTCCACGCGGCGATGATAGTGGGCTACAGGCCGGTGTACGCCACCACGCCCCTGTTCACCGCGGCGGCGGCCTCTTCCGCCAGCGTCGCCACGGGCTGGCCTGCCACGCTCTGGATCTGCCGAAGCAGGTCCAGGAGCTGCTTGCAGGTCCGGACGAAGTCGCCGGGGGCCATCCCGGTCTCCACCAGGACGTCCTCCAGCGGCTTGCCCTCGGCCCACTGGAACGCGGTCGGCGTGAAGCCGGGGTCGAGCTCGCGGCACAGCTCGACGCTATGGTTCTGCTCGGCCCGGCGGACCTTCCGCCAGAGATCCTCCAGGGATCGGTATCGGGCCCTGAGCTCGGACGTGGGGAACTCGGCGGCCCGCGGGGTCCGCTCCCGCGACTCGTACACGAGGGTCGAGACCAGCGCGGCCGTCTCCGCCGGCGACAGGCCCTCGAGGAGCTTCTCGGCCAGCATCTCCGAAACGAGGACGTCGCCCTCGCCGTAGATCCGGGCCAGCTGCTCGCCCCGGTCGGTCAGGCCGAACCGATGGACGTAACCGAGGTTCTCCAGGACCCGCAGCACCCGGTCGAACTGCCTGGCCAGGGTCTCGGTCCGTGAGCGGATGCGTCGATCCAGGCCCGAGATCTCACGTTCGAGCTTCGAGGCCCGACGCCCCCACCGCTCGTGATCGGCCAGGTCGGGACACCCGTGGCAGGGGTGGCTCTCGGCGAGGCGATCCAGCTCGTCGGCTTTCCGGAGCGCCTCGCGGTCCACGGGCCTGCGGCGAGGTTTCGGCGGGCGGACGTTCAGCGAGACCAGACGGGCGGCCAGGTCCCGGCGGTACCGGGCGCTCCTGGCGCTCCCCGAGCGGGGAAGGGGGATCCGGGCCAGGGCCACGGGCGGGTCGTCGAAGTGGGTCGGCGAGGCTCGGAAGAACCTTCGGTCCTGGGTGAGGAGTGTGGGACGTTGATCGCGGCTGGAGATCACCACGGCCAGGCCCCTGCGGCTGGCCCGGGGGACGTGGACCACGTCGCCCGGACGGAGCGAGGCCAGAGCCTGCCGCACGGAATCCAGCCGGGACCGCTCGTCCCGTCGTCCCGCGTCCACGCGGAGGCGGTCGGCCTGCTGCCGGAGCCCCCAGTACTCCCGGAAGTCGCCGAGATGGCACACCATCCGCTCCTCGTACCCGTCCAGGAAGGCCCGATCCCTCTCGAGCTGCCTCTCAAGGGCCACCACTCCCCTGTCGGCTTGAAACTGGCCGAACGAGGAGTTGAGCAGGTGATGGGCTTCCTCAGGCGAGTAGTTTCGGACCAGGTTCACGGCCATGTTGTAGGACGGCCGAAACGAGGAGGTCAGCTCGTAGGTGCGCCTGGTGGCCAGGCCTGCCACTCGCTCGAAGTCGACCTCCCGTTGGTGGATCACCACCGCGTAGCCGTGCTCATCGATCCCACGCCTCCCGGCTCGCCCGGTCAGCTGGGTGTACTCCCCCGGGGTGAGCAGCTCGTGGCGCTCTCCCGAGAACTTCCACAGCGACTCGATCACAACTGTTCGGGCGGGCATGTTGATCCCCAACGAGAGCGTCTCGGTGGCGAAGACCACCTTGACCAGGCCGCCGGCGAACAGCTCCTCGACCGTCTCCTTGAACACCGGGACCATGCCGGCGTGGTGGGCGGCGACCCCGGCGGCCAGGCCCTCGCGGAAGTCGAAGAAACCCAGCGCGGCAAGGTCGTCCTCGTCCATCCAGACCGTCCGCATCTCGGCGAACTCTCGGATCCGGCGCTCCTCGTCGCGGTCGGTGAGCCGTATCCCGGCCGAGGTGATCCACTCCACGCTCCTGTCGCAGCCCTGGCGGGAGAAGACGAAGTAGATGGCCGGGAGCATGCTCTCTTCGGCGAGGCGCTCCACCACCTCCTCACGCTTGGGGACGTAGACCCTCCTGTGGCCCTCCCGGGGCCGGGAGATCCGCTGGAACTGGCGGGTTCCACTCCCCCGCCGACGGTACTCCCTGGTCCGGAGCTCGCGCTGACCGAGGGAGACGACGTACGGGTTGGGGACCTGCTGGCCGTCCTGCTCCACGTGCATCGGATGAAGCTCCCGGCCGACCATGTAGATGTGATCGAGTGGTACAGGGCGGCGCTCCTCGATGACCACACGGGTGGTTCCCCGCAGCGTGCTCAGCCACTCGCCGAACTCCTCGGCATTGGAGACCGTTGCCGAAAGGCACACAACAGACACCGAGAGCGGCAAGTGGATGAGGACCTCCTCCCACACTGCGCCCCGGTAGGGATCCTGGAGGTAGTGGACCTCGTCCAAGACCACCACCTCGAGGTCGTCCAGGGTCCGGCTGCCCTCGTACAGCATGTTACGGAGCACCTCCGTGGTCATGACCACCACGGGAGCCTCGCCGTTGATGCTGTTGTCGCCGGTCAAAAGGCCAACCCGGCCGGCGCCGTAGCGCGCCAGGAAGTCGCCGTACTTCTGGTTCGAGAGGGCTTTCAGGGGCGTGGTGTAGAACGCCTTCCGGCCCGCGTGGAGGGCCCGTTCCACGGCGAACTCGGCCACCACGGTCTTGCCCGAGCCCGTGGGGGCCGCCACCAGCACCGACTCGCCGCCGCCGAGCGCGCCGATCGCCTGGACCTGGTACTCGTCCAGAGGGAAGGGGTAGCGGGCGGCGAACCGCTGCACGTCCATCATGTCGATTGTCCCACGCAGCCGGAACCGGCTACCCGACGTGACCGAGGAGCGTGCGCAGCGCTTCCGTGAACCCGTCCGGGTTCTCGAGGTTCGAGAGGTGCCCGGCGCCCTGGAGCGTCACCAGCTCCGCGCCGGGGATGGCCTCCGCCATCGGAGCGGACACGTCCGAGGGGATCAAGGTGTCATCCGCGCCGGTCACCACGATTGTCGGCACGTCGATCTCCCCGAGCAGGGGCCGGGAGTCGGGCCGTTCGGCCATCCCCAGGGAGGCCGCCGCTATCGACGCTCCCGGCTGGCGGCGGATCATGGACTTCACCCGGTCCCACAGAGCGGTGTCCGCCCCTTTGGACAGCAGAGGAGGTGGGGCCTCGGCGATGGCCTCGCTCCCCTCGGTCCGAGCCTTTTCGGCGACGGCCTGCCGGCGCTCTTGCCCGGCCTGGTCGTCCGGCTCCGCCCGGGTGTTCGCCAGGGCCATGCCCGCGATGCGGTGGCGATAGTGTCGCCAGAGTGAGAACGCCACGTACCCGCCCATCGACAGCCCGCACACAACCGTTCGGTCTGCTTCGGCTCGGTCCAGCTCGCCGGCCAGGAAGCGCCCGGCCGCGTCCATTGTCAGGACGTCGCCTGCGGGCGCCGTCCCGCCGAAACCCGGCAACGAGGGGGCCAGCACCTTCGTCTCGCCACGGAGCGCCTCGACCTGCGAGTCCCACATCTCGGCATCGACCGGGAACGCGTGGACCAGGAGCAGGGTGGTCACCCCCCTTAGCCCTCAGGGAGCCCGGGGATCGGCGGCTGAAGCCCGGGATCCAGCGGCCCGGGCAGGCCGGAGCTGACGGGCAGCTCGGCCTTCCGCCGCTCCTCCTGAAGCTTGCCGTATCCGGTGTCGAAGATCTGGGCGGCCACCTGGTACTGCTGGCCGATGTTCTCGACCAACCCCTGCCGGGCCTCCTCGTCAAGCTCGAACGCAACCCGAAGCTCACCGGCCACGCCGGAGTAGACCCGCAGGCCCTGCTCCATGAGGTTGCGGGCCTCTTTCAGAGCGAGGCTGTCGGCCTGGATCTGCCCGATGGTGTCGGCCGCGGTCTTGGTCAGATCACTCCATCCCTGAGCGCTGTCCACCAGGCTCTTCTCCGTGGCCGCCCCCTGCTCGAGCTGGGCCACGGCCTGGCCCATCTCGGGAAGGACCAGCGGGCCGTTCGGGAGTTGTTGGGCGGCTCCGGTGCTGTACAGAGCGGATTCGACCAGTGACGTGAACTGGTTTATCTGGCGCCGCTGACGATCCTGCTCGGACTGCGCTCCGGCCAGGAGGACCACCGTGAAGACGATTGCCCATCCCAGGATGACCAGGACCACGATGGTGCCCGTTCTCCGGAACAGGGGGGTCTTGGGAGGAACCAGGAATTGCCGAGGCGGAGCGGCCACCGACCGCCCGCGGCTCTTCGGCTTCCGTTTGCCCTTGATCGCCATGCCTACCTCTTGAGGAGTCGAGCGACGAGGATGGCCCCCTCGTACATAAGGTAGAGGGGGACCCACATCAGCAACATAGTGTACGGGTCCTGTGTCGGGGTGGCGACGGCGGCGAAGACGACCGTTCCCAGAGCCGCGTAGCGTCGCCAGCGCCGCATCTGCGCGCTGCTGATCACCCGGACGCCGGCCAGGAACAGCAGGACCAGGGGCAGCTCGAACGCCAGCCCAAACGCCAGGATCAGGAAGAACAGGAAGCTGAGGTAGCGATCGATCGTGAGCAGCGGGACCAGGTTGTCGCCGCCGAAAGAGAACAGGAACGACAGTCCCCTGGGCAGGATGCTGAAGGCGAACACGCCTCCTCCGGCGAAGAGCACCAGCGAGGACAGCACGAACGGGATGGCGAGGCGCCTCTCCCGTTTGGTGAGGCCGGGGGTGATGAAGCGCCACAGCTGGAAGAGGATCACAGGTAGGGCGATCAGCAGTCCCGAGAACAGCCCGACCTTCAGGAAGGCCAGGAAGGGTTCGGTGGGGGTGGTGACTATGAGGTTCTCGGTCAGCGTCTCCGGCAGGGAGCGGATGGCGTCCTTGTAGGGCTGTTGCAGCAGATCCAGGATCCTTCTGTAGAAGACGAACCCTGCGATCGAGCCGACGCCCACGGCGATCACGCAGATGATCAAGCGCCGACGCAGCTCGTCGAGGTGCTGAACGATCGTCATCGACGCGTCGCGGGGCCGCCGTCGCCGGCCGGGGATCAGCGGCATGGGATCGGTGGGGCCGGCCGCCCTGTCAGGTGGGTGGCGCCTCGCCCCTTGGAGGCGGGGGCTCCGCGGCAGCTTCGGCCTCGGCCTCGTCCTTGTGCCGGGTCCCCTTCGGGGCGGGTGGCTTGGGCGGCTCGGTAAGGTCGGTCTCGATCTCGGCGCGGAGCTCCGAGGTGGCCCGGCGGAACTCGCGGAGGGATCGTCCGATCGTCCGCCCCATCTCCGGAAGCCGCCGAGGGCCGAAGATGATAAGGGCTATGACCAGGATGATGAGGATCTCGCCGAATCCCAGTGAGGGCACAGCCTACCTCCTGCCCTCGATTCTACCGGGCCGCTGGAGGACCACCCGCCGACGCTCCAGATCGGCCAGACGGCCTTGGACCCCTTCCGAGCGGTCCCGGACGTCCTCCAGCAACGGGGTCAGCTCCTCCTGGAGCCTCAGAAGAGATCGGGAAAGCCGGCGGAGGTGTGCCAGCAGGATCATCAGCAGCACCAGGAGAATTCCGAGGGTCGTCGCGCCCAGGGCGATCAGCCAGGCGGCCATTGTCCGAGGAGGATATCAGGGGGTTACTGGGTGGCGGCCCGGAGGCCTACCTGTAACTGGCCAATGTCTCCTCGGCCACCGAGGCGGCCATGTCCCGAAGGGCTTTCGGAGCCAGGACCCGGGCCTGGCCTCCGAGGCGGAGGACGAGCTTGGCCACCCATGCCAGGTCCTTCGTGGGGAGTGTGACCTCGAGCCCGTTCCGCCGCTCCCTTACCTGATCGACCTCGTAGTACTCGGCGACCCAGCGGGCACCCGGCCCGAGCTGGAGCCGGACCGGGATGTCCTCCTCGCTCCGCGTGTAGAGCTCCCTGGGGGTGCCGGCCAGACCTCGTGGAGTGAACTGCTCACCGGTGGGCCGGACGTCTCGGATCCGGTCCACCCGGAACATCCGCTCGGCGTCCGAGCTGTGGTCCCAGGCCACCACGTACCAGTTCCCGATCGCCGAGAACAGCTGCTCGGGGTCGACGGAGCGGGTGGTGACCCGGTCGCGCGTTGCCGAGTAATAGTCGATCTCGATGCGCTCGCCGGCCTCGACCGCCCGGCGGACCGCCTCGAGCGGAGCGGGGTCCGTTCCGCCCTCTCCAACCTCCACGTTGAGCTGCCCCAGGGTCTCGGGGCCGAGACGCTGGGCGATCTTGTCCAGGGCCGAGCGAAGGGCCTGGGCCTCGGGGAGCCCTGGAGCCCCCAACAGCTCGGTCCCCCTGAGGTACAGCGCCAGGGCCTCGGGCCGGGTCAGCGTGATCGGGCGCGAGAAGTGCTCGGCCATCCCGATCCACACCCTCCCCTCCTCCACCTGGACGTCGATGAGGTCGCCCGGCCCGTACGGAGGGAGGCCCGTCATGAACAGGAGGTTGAGGTCCGCGAGGAGGTCGGCCTCGGTCACGTCGAACAGACGGGTGAGCTCCTCCACCGAGGTCCCGGGGTACCTGACCACGTAGGGCACCACGGCCAGCAGCCTGCGGAGGCGCTCGGCGGTCTTAGAGGGAGGCACGCACGGCCTCCAGCCCGGCCACCACGGCGTTCCTAAGCCTCTTGGGAGCCAGGACCTCCGCGTCGGGGCCGAAGGAGAGCACCCAGGAGACGAAGGACTCGCCCTCCCCCGCCGGGACCTCGGCCTCGATCCAGCCACCTCGCCGAGCGCCGACGGTCCGGGCTCCGGGGACCTCCGCGAGGGCCCACCATGCGACCTTTGGGCTGAACGCCAGCCGGGCGGTCGTCTCCGGCTCGCCCAGCCCCCAGGGTCCCACGGTGAGCTGGTCGGCAGCCCGGAAGCCCTCGGGCGGCGGTGATCCCTCACCGCCATCACCGACCCGGGAGAGGATCCTTGAAACCCGAAACGAACGCGGTTCCCCACGCCTCCTGTCCCGGCCCACCAGGTACCAGGCTCCCCTTCTGAAGACCAGGGCCCAGGCGTCAACAGACCGCTCGCCGGCCCGTCCCCGTACCGGTCGGTACCGGAACCTTACCCTCCGACGCCGAGACACAGCATCGGCCAGGGCGTGGAGGTGAGGGCCCGAGGCGTCGACTCCGGCAGCCCCGCCGCGGCCCGGCAGCGAGGACAGGACCCCGGTGTTCACACCCAGGGCCAGCTTCCGGAAAGCCTGTGCGGCTTCTCGATCAGCCGCGGGCTGGTGGGCCGCCACGAACAGTGCCGCGGCCTCCTCGGCCGAGAACGAGATGTCCGGGAGGGAGTACCGATCCCGGGAGATCACGTAGCCCTCCTGGACCTCCCAGGCGTCCGTGGGGACGACCTCGACGGGGATCCCGATCCCCCGGAGTGTGTCCTTGTCCCGCTCGAACTGTCGTTTGGCGGTGTCCCGGTCCTGCTGCTGCCAGGCCGGCAAACGGTCTCGGATCTCGTCGAAGGTGAGGGGGCGGTTCGATTCGAGGAGCAGCGCGACCAGGTTTATCAGTCGCTCGAGGGGATGCATCGAGCAGATAGCATACCGCCGACGTGATCAGGCTCCGCTCGGGGATCGTGGTGATGGCCCGCCAGGCCAGGCCGGGACTGGTCGAGCTCGAGGTCGAGGTGGAAGGCTGGCGCCAGCCCGCGCTGGCGTACCCCTCGCTCACAGGCCCGGTTGCCCAGGGTGATCGGGTCCTCCTCAACACGACGGCGCTGTCGGCGGGCCTGGGCACCGGCGGCTACCACTTCGTGATGGCGGTGGAAGGCCAGGAGGATCGGGAAGAGTCCTCCGAGGGACACGTGATGAAGCTGCGGTACACGCCGGTCCAGGCCAAGGTCCTGTCGGTCGAGGAGCAGTCGAGCCCTTACCGCCGGCCCGTGGAGGAGACCGAAGGCCTCGACGGGCTGCCCGTGGTCTGGGCGCCGCTCCACTCGATGCTTGGTGCCGTCTGCGCCGGCGCTCGGGCCGCCGGAGCGCGACGGGTCGCCTACGCCATGACGGACGGCGCCGCGTTGCCCGCGTGGCTGTCCCGACAGGTGCACGAGCTCCGGCAGGCCCAGCTCCTGGATGCCGTGGTGACCTGCGGGCAGGCCCTCGGTGGCGATATCGAGGCGGTGACGCTGTTCTCCGGCCTCCTGGCAGCCCGGTCGGTGGTTGGAGCGGACGTGGTGGTCGTGGCGGACGGCCCCGGGAAGGTCGGCACGGCCACCCGATGGGGAGCCACCGACGTGGCCGCAGGGATGGCGCTCAACGCGGTCGGGATCCTGGAGGGACGACCCGTGGCCGCCCTCCGGGTGAGCTTCTCCGACCCCGGCTACCGTCACCACGGTGTCTCGCCCCATACCATCACCGTGCTCCGTCGGGTGACGCTGGTGCCGGTCCAGGTGGCCGTGCCGGCGTTGGACGACGAGCAGCGCCGCGGGGCGGTGTGGGAGGCGTTGAAGGACGCCGGCCTGGAGGAGCGGCACCAGCTGGTCGAGGTGACCGGCCAACCGGCTCTGGATCTGCTGCACCAGCGGGGGCTTCGGGGCCAGACGATGGGGCGGCCCGAGGAAGCCGATCCCGAGTTCTTCCTCGCAGCCGGCGCTGCCGGGGTACTGGCCGGGCGGGTGGCCGCGGGCTCGGCCCGGTGGCGGCGGGAGGTGAAGCGATGAGGGTGGCCGGGCTGGACGTGGGCTTTAACGCCAGCGGAGCGGCGGACGCCGGCGCTCGAGGCCGGGTGGTGGTGATAGTGGACGTCGTCGACACCTCCACAAGCGCCGAGGTTGCCGTGGCCGGCGGTGCGGCCGTGGTGCTGGGGGCCTCGGCCGCGGGCGTCGACCCCCCGGCCCACCTGGATCCCGGAGCGGTGGGCCGGCGGGCCGCCGCCATCGCCAAGGAGCGCAACACCGACGTGCTCGTCGTGTCCGAGCCTCGGGTGGGAACCGACGACGAGCGCCGTCGGCGAGCGGTCTCCGTCCTCCAGGCCCTCCGGACTGCCAGCGTCGATTACGAGCTCGTTCCCAACCAGGGTGCCGAGCTCGCCCATCTCGTCGACATGCGGGGGCGGCCCGTGGTTATCGTCTCGACGACGGGCGGTACTGCGTTCGACGCGGCCATGGCGGCGGGGGCTCCGGCCGGAACATTCGCCACCACGGCCCGGATCGAGGGAAGGACCGGCTGGGACGTGATCGGCATCGGGGCTCGCAGGGCCATCGCCCTGGCCGGTGAGCACCGGGCCGACCTCTCCGTGGTGGCTGCCACGGCCAACTCGTCCGACGACTGCCTGGCCGCGTTCGAGATCGCCCGGCGCATCATCACGGAGGGTTTCCTCCGGCGCTGACCTCGCTCACATGTGGGCGATCAGCTGCTCCACGCGCTCATCGCGCGAACGGAACGGATCCTTGCAGAGCACGGTGCGCTGGGCCTGGTCGTTCAGCTTCAGGTGGACCCAGTCCACCGTGTAGTCGCGGCGCCTCTGCTTGGCCTGGCGGATGAACTCGCCTCGGAGACGGGCCCTGGTCGTCTGCGGCGGATCGTGCATCGATCGCTGGACGTCTCGCTCGGTGACCACCCGGTCCATCTGTCCCTTCCGCTCCAGCAGGTAGTAGAGGCCGCGATCTCGGTTCACGTCGTGGTAGGCGAGGTCCATGAGCGCCACCTTGGGATGGGAGAGCGGGAGGCTGTGGCGCTGGCGATAGGCCCGGATCATGAAGTACTTGGCCACCCAGTCCACCTTGGAGGCCAGGGGGTCGAGGGTGCCGCCGCGGAGGGCCTCCAGGGCGTCCTCCCACTCCAACAGGAGCTGCTTGGCCGGTGGCTCGAGCCCTTGATGCTCAGCGAACCGGGTGGCTCGGTCCAGGTACTGCTCCTGGATATCGAGGGCCGACATCTCCCGGCCGTTGGCCAGCCGGACCTTCTTCCGGCACGTGATGTCGTGGCTTATCTCCCGGATGGCCCGGATCGGGTTCTCCAGAGTGAGGTCGCGCATCACCGAGTTCTCCTCGACCATCCGGAGGACCAGGTCGGTGACGCCAACCTTCAGGTACGTGGTGAACTCGCTCATGTTCGAGTCGCCCACGATGACGTGGAGCCTCCGGTACCGCTCGGCGTCGGCGTGCGGCTCGTCGCGCGTGTTGATGATGGGCCGGGACCGCGTTGTCGCGGACGAGACCCCCTCCCAGATGTGCTCAGCCCTCTGGGAGATGCAGAACTGGGCGCCCCGGGGGCCGTGGAGGACCTTCCCCGCTCCCGCGAACACCTGGCGGGTGACGAAGAAGGGGATCAGGACCTCGGCCATCCGGGCGAACTCGCCCCGCCGGGCCACAAGGTAGTTCTCGTGGCAGCCGTACGAGTTGCCCGCCGAGTCGGTGTTGTTCTTGAACAGGAACACCTCCCCGGAGATGCCCTCCTCGTGGAGGCGGACCTCGGCCGCCCCCAGGAGGGCCTCCAGGACCCGCTCCCCGGCCTTGTCGTGGGCCACCAGGTCCATGACCGAATCGCACTCCGGCGTGGCGTACTCGGGATGAGAGCCCACGTCGAGGTATAGCCGGGCCCCGTTCTCCAGGAACACGTTCGAGGACCGGCCCCAGTGGACCACCCGGCGGAAGAGGTACCGGGCCACCTCATCCGGCGACAGGCGGCGCTGCCCGCGGAACGTGCAGGTCACCCCGTACTCGTTCTCCAGCCCGAAGATCCGCCGGTCCACTCAGGCCAGTGTAGCCCGGTGGCCCGGCGTGTCCGATTAGGCTCGGAGGATCCCCGCGAGCTCGTCTTCGGGAATTCGGCGGAACTTCCGGCGGGGGCGGGTCCGGTCCAGGACGGCCACCTCCAGGCGCTGGGCTTCGAGGGGTTGGCCGTCCTCAGCGGTCAGGGCGTCGACCCCCACCTTGAGCGCCTCTGCCAGACCAAGGCCCGGCCGGTATGAGGTCTCCAGCCGCCCTCGGAGGGGTTCGGCCTCGCCGCCCATGGACACGAAGCCGTCCTCGTCCGTGACGCTCCCGTCGTAGAGGATGTGGAACAGCTCGTTATTCTCCGCCCCCTCCCCCACCTGGGCCACCAGGATCTCCACCTCGTACGGCTTGAGCTGCTCGGTGAAGATCGACGCGAGGCCCTGGGAATACGCGTTGGCCAGCGTCTTGGCGGTGACGTCCTCGCGTCCGTACGAGTAACCGCGAAGGTCGGCCAGCCTGACCCCGGCGATGCGCAGGTTCTCGAACTCGCTGTATTTCCCGACTGCGGCGAAGGCGATGCGGTCGTAGATCTCCGAGATCTTGTACAGATGGGTGGACGGGTTGTCGGCGATGAACAGGATGCCGTCGGAGTACTCCAGCGCTGCTACGGGCTTGCCCCGGGCGATGCCCTTTCTGGCGTAGTCGGAGCGGTCCTTCATCATCTGCTCCGGTGCCACGTAGAAGGGCATGGGCATCAGGGATTCGCCTCCCTGCGGGCCACCACGGCCTCGTAGGCCAGGCGGACCTCCTCAGGCGGGGCCTCCTCGACTCCCGCCGAGGTGATCACGTGCACGGACGGGAAGATCCCCCGCGCCGGGTCCGGCCCGCCCGTGGCCGTGTCGGCCTCGGACGCGTCGAGCAGGGACTCCACGGCGGCCTCCAACGCCTCGGTCCGGGCCATCCCGGCCCGCCACCTTTTCTTCAGGCTGGCCCTGGCGTCACGGGTTCCGGAGCCGGTGGCGTTGTAGTCGGTCTCCTCGTAACGACCCCCGATGGCGTCGTACCTGAAGATCCGTCCCTCCCCCTTGCGGAGATCGAAGCCTCCGTAGATGGGAACCACCACCAGTCCCTGGATCACCAGGGGGAACGACTCCCGGATCATCTGGGCCAGGCGGTTGGCCTTGCCTTCCAGGGAGAGCTCCTCGCCCTCGACCTTCTCGTAGTGCTCAAGCTCCGTCTGGAACAGGCGGACAATCTCCACCGCCTGGCCGGCCACACCGGCGACGCCCACCGCCGAGTGCTCGTCGGCGGGGAAGACCTTGTCCATGCGGTCGTCGGCGATGGCGTACCCCTCAACGGCCCGGCGGTCGCCGGCCATGGCCACGCCGTCTTCGAACCGGAGGGCCACCACGGTGGTTCCGTGCGGAGCGATCGTGGGGAGTGGTTCGCCAGCCGGCGTGGACGGCCTGGCCAGGGGATCGTGGCCCATCTCACGAACTAGATCGAAGAAGCTGGGGTTGGAGCGGAAGGATGAACCGGGGGGATCCCCGATCATTGCCCGCCCTTCTGGACGTACGACTTGATGAACTCCTCGGCGTTCTCCTCGAGCACCTCGTCGATCTCGTCGAGGATCTCGTCCATCTCCTCCTTGAGCTTCTCGCCCTTCTCGGTGACGGACGTCTGCCCGGCGTCGTCGGCGGCTCCGCCGCCCCCGCCCTTCTTCTGGACCCGCTTCTGCTCCTGCTCCTTGGGCAAGCTCCGACCTCCTTCGATGGGGGGATCCTGACTCTATTGTAGGGCTGCCGCCGACCTAGATCGGGAAGGCGGTCGCCGGCTCAGGCCTGAAGGAGGTCGACCAGGGTAGCCGCGTCGGGGGCCCGGCCGAACAGGTCGTCGACGTGATCCTCGGTGCCCCTCAGGGGCTCCCGCATGGGCACCCGCTGGAGGGCGTCCCGGCCGGTGTCGAAGATCACCGAGTCCCATGAGGCGGCCACGATGGCCTCCGGATACCGCCGGATGCATCCACCCCGGAAGTACGCTCGGGTGTCCTCTGGAGGCTGCCGCATGGCCCCCTCGACCTCGGCCTCGGCGACGAGGCGCTCGACCTTGCCGGTAGAGGCCAGGCGGTGATGCAGGCCCCGGGCCCTCCGGACGTCGTGGTACTGGAGGTCGATCAGGGCCAGCTTGGGGTCGTCCCACCCGAGGCCGTCCCGCTCGCGGTAGGCCTCCAGGACCCGGTGCTTGGCGACCCAGTCCAGCTCACGGTGGAGGCTCATCGGCTCCTCCTCCAGCCCGGCCAGGATGCTTTCCCAGCGGCCCAGGACCTCGGCCTGGGCCGCGGCGTCGTCCTGCTCCTTGGAGTAGCGCTTGGCGTGGTCCAGGAACTCCCACTGGAGCTCGATCGCGGTCATCCGGCGCCCGTCGGCCAGCCGCACCGTCTGCTTCAGGGTGGGGTCCCACGACACCTCGTGGAGTGACTGGACAGGGCGGTCCAGCGAAAGATCGGGCAGTACCTCGTCCTCGATCATCCGGAGGACCAGGGCTGTGGTTCCCAGCTTCAGCAGCGTGGCCACCTCGCACATGTTGGCGTCGCCGATGATGACGTGAAGACGACGGTACTTCTCGGGATCCGCGTGGGGTTCGTCACGCGTGTTGATGATGGGACGCTTCAAGGTGGTCTCCAGGCCCACCTCGGCCTCGAAGAAGTCCGTGCGCTGGCTGAGCTGGTAGGGAACGTCGAGGCCCTCGCTCCGGCCTCCCTCGACGCCGACCTTGCCGGCGCCGGTGAAGATCTGTCGGGTCACGAAGAAGGGGGTCAGGTCCCGGACGATGCGGGCGAACGGGGTGGCCCGATCCACCAGGTAGTTCTCGTGGCATCCGTACGAGTTTCCCTTGCCGTCGGTGTTGTTCTTGTACACCCCGATCCGCTCCCCCGGCGGGAGCAGCTCCCGGGACAGCTCCAGCGACCGCTCCAGGATCCGCTCGCCGGCCTTGTCGTGGATGACCAGGTCGCGCGGGGTGGCGCACTCGGGCGTGGAGTACTCGGGGTGGGCGTGGTCGACGTAGTACCGGGCCCCGTTGGGGAGGATCACGTTGGCCAGACCCAGGTCCTCCTCGGTGGGTTCCCGCTCCTGTACCGGCTCGAACCCTCGAGCGTCCCTTAGGGGGCTCTCCTGCTCGTAGTCCCACCGGATCCTCCGAAGGGCTCCGGCGAACGTGTTGATCAGGAGCGAGGAGGCCAGCACGGGGTTGAAGTCCGGGTTGCCCGGGCCCGAGATCCCGTACTCGGTCTCGATGCCCATCACCTTGGGGATGGCCATGACGGCTCCTAGGATACGGTCAGGCCGGCGCCCTTACAGGTACTGGCCCGGGCTGACCCGCTCGACCTGCCGGCCCTCGCCCTCGCGCTCCCCCAGGAGCGTGCGGACGTAGACGATCCGCTCGCCCTTCTTCCCCGAGATCCGGGCCCAGTCGTCCGGGTTGGTGGTGTTGGGCAGGTCCTCGTGCTCCTTGAACTCAGCCCGTATCGAGTCCGTGAGGTCCTCCACGCGGAGCCCCTTCTCCCCCGACTTCAGGAACCGCTTGATGGCCAGCTTCTTGGCCCGCTTGACGATGTTCTCGATCATGGCCCCGGAGTTGAAGTCCTTGAAGTACAGGATCTCCTTGTCGCCGTTCTGGTACGTGACCTCCAGGAACTTGTTCTCCTCCGACGAGGCGTACATCTGGTCGATGGTCCGATCGATCATCCGACGGATCGTCGTGTCCTCGTCGCCTCGCGAGTGCTTCACCTCATCCTCGTGGATGGGGATCTCAGTGGTCAGGTACTTGGACATGATGTCCCGGGCGGAGTCGCCGTCGGGGCGCTCGATCTTGATCTTCACGTCGAGGCGGCCGGGCCGGAGGATCGCCGGATCGATGAGGTCCTCCCGGTTGGAGGCCCCGATCACGATGACGTTTTTCAGGGTCTCCACTCCGTCGATCTCGGACAGCATCTGCGGGACGATGGTGTTCTCCACGTCGGACGAGATGCCGGACCCACGGGTCCGGAAGATCGAGTCCATCTCGTCGAAGAACACGATCACCGGGAAGCCCTGCTCGGATCGTTCCTTGGCCCGCTGGAAGATCAACCGAATCTGGCGCTCGGTCTCACCGACGTACTTGTTCAGGAGCTCGGGGCCCTTGACATTCAGGAAGTAAGAGTGGGCCCCGCTGCGACCGGTCTTCTCGGCGACCTGCTTGGCCAGCGAGTTGGCGACGGCCTTGGCGATGAGGGTCTTGCCACAGCCGGGCGGACCGTACAGGAGAACGCCCTTCGGCGGTGTGAGCTGGTGCTCCCTGAACAGCTCGGCGTACAGGAACGGGAGCTCCACGGCGTCCTTGATGTCCTCGATCTGTCCGCCCAGTCCGCCGATGTCCTCGTAGGTGACGTCCGGGATCTCCTCGAGGACCAGCTCCTCGACCTGCTCCTTGGGGAGCCGCTCCAGGACGTGGCCGGAGCGCGGATCGTACATGAGCGGGTCTCCGGGCCGGAGGTGCTCCCCCCTCAGCGCCTGCGAGACGATCGCCACCATCTCCTCGTCCCCCCGGCCGATGACCACGACACGGTCCTCGCCCAGGACCTCCTTTATGGTCACGACCTCACCCTGACGATCCTGCTCCAGGACCTCCACGATGTTCAGGGCCTCGTTGAGGATGACCTCGGCTCCCCGGTGGAACCGGGACGAGTCGATCTCGGGATCGACGTTGACCCGCATCTTGCGACCGCCGGTGAAGACGTCGACGGACCCGTCTTCGGCCTCACCCAGAAGCACGCCGAACGAGGCCGGCGGCCGGGTCAGCTTCTCGACCTCCTCCTTCAACGCTTCGAGCTTCTCGCGCTCGGCCTTCAGCGTCCCCACCAGCTTCTCGTTCTGCGACAGGGCCTTGGCCACCTCGCTCTTGGACGCCAGGAGGCGCTCCTCGAGGATGCGGACCTGGCGAGGGGCGCTGTGGAGGCGACGGCGGAGCAGGGCGATCTCGTCCTCCAGGAACTTCACGTGTGTCTGAAGCTCGTGGATCTCCTTCTCGTACCGCTCGATTCGCTCGCTTGCGTCCATCTCTTCCTGGCCCATCTCGGCCGAGTATACCGTGGGCCCCTCGGCTCACCTCGGAGGTTGGTCCCCTCTCAGGTACGTCCTCGGCTTCCCGGGCGGATCCCTTTACGCCGTCTTCCGGGCCACCGTTACGAAGCCGGTATGGGCCACCATCCTGTGGTCCGGCCGGACGCTTCGGGGAGCCACGTGCCACGTTCGGAGCAGGACCTCGAACACCTCGACCTCGGCGTACCCGGCGGCCCTGAGGGCCTCCACCAGCGACTGGACCTGCCCGGTGGTGGGCAGGTAGCCGGCCAGGATTCCGCCGGGGATCAAGGCCCCGCCGGCCTCGGGCAGGACCTTCCAGGGCTCCGGCATGTCCAGGAGGACCCGCTGGAACACCTCGCCGGTGCCCGCGACCTCGCGGACGTCGCCAAGGCGAAGGTCAAGCCAGGGGGGAACCTTCCCGAAGAACGCCTCGGCGTTGTCCCGGGCCACCCTGTGGAACTCCTGGCGAGCCTCGTACGAGACCACGACGCCCTCGGGCCCAACGGCCCGGCACAGAGCCAGCATCAGGCCGCCGGAGCCGGTGCCGGCCTCCAGGACCCGGGCCCGGGGGAACACGTCCGCATAGACCAGGACCGGGCCGACGTCCTTTGGGTAGATCACCTGGGCCCCGCGGGACATCTTCAGGACGAAGTCGGCCAGCCGGGGCCGGAAGCAAACCAGCGGGGCGCCGGTGGTGGAATGGACCGTGGTTCCCTCGAGTGATCCGATGACCAGGTCGTGAAGCACCGCTCCCCCGTGGAAATGGAAGGTCCCGCCGGCCTCCAGGCGGACGAGATAGCGGCGCTCCCTGGCATCCAGCAGGACCACGCGCTCGCCGGCGTGGAGGGGTTCGCCTTCCACGCCGCCAAGGCTACCGCAGGGGTCAGCCCTGTCCGATGGGCAGGGGCCGGGCCCCCAGGGTTATGCCGATGCCCAGCGAGTCGCCGTCCGGGCGGACCACCTCGACCTCGACCTCCTCTCCAGGCTCCCGGTCGGTGACCAGCTCCCGGATGTCGTCCGAGGTGGCAACCTCCTCGCCGCCTATGCCCACGATGACGTCGCCGGGAGCGACTCCGGCCTGGTCCGCCGGGCCCCCCGGGGCCACGTCGACGACCAGTGCCCCCGAATCCACGGGCAGACCGAACTGGGCCGCGACGACGCTGTCAACGTCCCGGGTGGAGACCCCCATGTAGGCCACCGGCTCGTGGGGGTTGGCGATGGCCTCCTCGATCACCGGGCGGGCCCGGTCGATGGCGATGGCGAAACCGATGTTCTCGGCCGCGGCGGCGCCGACCCCCGCCGTGTTGATGCCCACCACTCGGCCTGACAGGTCGACCAGGGGACCCCCCGAGTTCCCCGGGTTGATTGCCGCGTCGGTCTGAATGAGGTCCTCGTACGTTCTCTGCCCCTCCGAGAAGTTCGGGTCGCGAGCGGTGATGGTCCTTCCCATGGCCGAGACGATCCCCGAGGTGACCGAGGGACCGCCCTCCAGACCGAGGGCGAAGCCCAGAGCCACCACCGGCTCCCCCAGCCTCAGTGCCTCCGAGTTCCCCAGTGCCACGGTGGGGAGCTCGCTCTCGGGCTCGACCTCGAGCACGGCCAGGTCGGCGTTGGGGTCACCCCCGATGACCCGGGCCTCCAGACGTTGTCCGTCGGCAGTGATCACCCGGATGTTGAGGCCACCCTCAACGACGTGGAAGTTGGTAACGACGACCCCTTCACCCTCGACCACGAACCCGGTGCCCTCCCCGGCCTGACGGCCTGTGCCGCCGAGCGACTCCTCGGTGGCCAGGTTCGAGGTCACGCTGACCACGGCGGGGCTCACCCGCTCGACCACCTCGACGATCCGCGAGCCGCCCGTCGGGACGGGGGGCAGGGGGGAGGCGGGCGCGACCGGGGATGCCTCGCCGGCCTCCGTCCACGGCGCGGAGGCTGGCGTGCAGGCCGAGCCTGCCAGGAGGAGCGCCGCGGCGAGGACCGCGGGGAAGGCGGAGCGCTTCACCGAAGCGAGGATAGCATCGGCCTCCCAGGGGCTCCCTTGAACTACGGCTGTGCCGGCGGGGACAGGTCCGCCCCCATGGCGTGGTAGCCGCCGTCGACGTGGAGAATCTCGCCGGTGATGAACGTGGAACGTTCGGACAGGAGATAGACGGCGGCCTCGGCCACCGGGGTCGGGTCGGCGGGATCCCAGCCCAAAGGGGCTCGCCGGTGCCACAGATCGATGAAACGGTCGAACCCGGGAATGCCCCGGGCGGCCACGGTCCGGAGAGGGCCCGCCGCTACACAGTTCACCCGGACCCCGTCTCGGCCGAGGTCTCTGGCCAGGTACCGAGTCACCGACTCGAGGGCCGCCTTCGACACGCCCATCCAGTCGTAGCCGGGCCAGGCCACCGAGGCGTCGAAGTCCAGGCTGACCACGCTCCCTCCCCCCTCGCGCAAGAGCGGCAGGACCGCCACCACCATCTCCTTCAACGAGTAGGCGCTGGCCCGAAGGGCGGCGGCAACGCTGTCCCACCCGGTCTCCAGGAACCGCCCTCCCAAGGCGTCCTCCGGCGCGAAGGCGATGGCGTGGAGAACCCCGTCGAGCCGCCCCCATCGTCCCTTCAGGTCCTCCGCCACTGCCTGGACCTGGCCGGGGTCCGTGACGTCCATCTCCAGGACGTCGGGCGGTTGTGGGAGCCGCCTGGCGCTCCGCTGGGTGATCGAGAGGCCCCGCCCGAAACCGGTCAGGACGATCTCGGCTCCTTCCTCCTGGGCGATCTTCGCCACCGAGTAGGCGATGCTCTGCGGGGTGAGGACGCCAGTGATGAGCAGCCGCTTGTCCTCCAGGAGCATGGCTTCGACCTCCAGACTTCGGGTTAGGGCGCTTGCTTGAGCGAACGAGGCCAACCCGTCATGATGGGCGCCCTCAATCGTACCGGGAGGGACGTGCACGCATCCATCCGCGTCGCCGCCACCGCCGCGGTGGCCGTCACGGTGCTCACCGGCGGGTTCACAGTCCCCGCGTGGGCGTCCAGTCCTCGCCGCTCGACGCCGAACCAGCGAGCGGCGGAGCGCCCGGGTTGGGCGGCGGCCATCGACAAACTGGTCCGAGGGCACGCCATCGGCGTCTCGGTGCGGGAGGAGGGCCGGGTGCTGTACCGGCACCGGGACGGTCGTCGCCGCGTTCCCGCCTCGAACCAGAAGCTCCTGCTGTCGATGGCCATCCTGGACCGACTGGGTCCCGAGGCCAAGATCGTGACCCAGGCCGCGACTGCCACCGTTGTCGAGGGGGTCGTCCAGGGGGACCTGTGGATACTCGGCTTCGGGGATCCTGCGGTGGATCAGGGTCGGATCAAGGACCTCGCTTCGGCCATACGGGACGCCGGGATCGTCCGCGTGGCCGGATCGGTGGTCGGCAGCACCGGGTACTTCAAGCGGGATTGGCGAGCTCCCGGATGGAAGCCGGACTTCCCCAGGGAGCAGGTCCCCCTACCCAGCGCGCTGACCTTCGAGGGGAACGTCGCCGCGGGAAAGCACATCCGGGATCCGGAGCTGCGGGCGGCCAAGGAGCTGATCCGGCGACTCCGCGACCTCGGGGTGAGCGTCGCTGGTGAGCCGGGCGCCGCGGAGGCCCCCGCCGGCCTGGTCACGGTGGCCGAGGTCGACTCTCGGGCCCTGATCGACCTCCTGGAGCTCACCAACAGGTCCTCGTCCAACTTCTACGCGGAGGTCCTGGGCAAGCGGCTCGGTGCGGAGGTGGCCGGGGCTCCGGGGACCATCGCCAAGGGGGCGGCCGCCATGCGGGGGTGGGCTGCCGAGGGCGGAGTGGGGATCCGGGCTCGGGACGCCTCCGGCCTGTCATACGCCAACAGGGTGGCTCCCGCGGGCCTGGTCCGGCTCCTGGGCATCGCCGAGGACGAGCTGTGGGGCGAAGCCTTCCGCGAGTCCCTGCCCGAGCCAGGCCAGGGGACCCTGCAGGGCCGCCTGCGCCATCTCAGGGTCCACGCCAAGACGGGAACGCTGTCTGGGATCTCGGCGCTCTCGGGGTGGGTGTACCTCCGCCGGCGAGACGTGTGGGCCGAGTTCTCCATCCTGTCCCGGGGGATGTCCAA
Organism: Actinomycetota bacterium; assembly: GCA_046726855.1. Taxonomy (GTDB): domain Bacteria; phylum Actinomycetota; class UBA4738; order UBA4738; family CALAEC01; genus JBKPBL01. The sequence goes on from JBKPBL010000014.1 coordinate 36,107, forward strand.
GGACTCCGCGGTACGTATCGAGGATCGGGTGGTCCGGATCGTGGCCCGGAGCGCCGGCTAGGCAGCCCAGGCAGCCCCGGCGAGTCGGGCGCCGGCGTGGGCCCCGTGGGGCGGCAGGTACTGGACCTGGTGGGGGGCGGGGGGGTTTACCGGGTTGGGGGGCGGGGCCGGGGCGGTATAG
>JBKPBL010000015.1:0-25300 GCA_046726855.1 Actinomycetota bacterium
GCGTTCAAGCTCGACGTGCACCGGGTCGAGTACGACTGGGGACGAGCCGTCGATCCCGACGACGTGGCCGCGGCGCTGTCCGAGGCACCGACCAGGGGAGTCCTGGCGCAGCACAGCGAGACCTCGACCGGCGTGGTCCACGACATCGAGGCGATCGGGAAGGTGTCCAAAGAAGCCGGCGCCCTCCTCGCCGTCGACGTGATCTCCAGCCTGGGAGCGGTGCCCTACAAGGGCGACGCCTGGGGCGTCGACGTGGCCATCGGCGGGTCGCAGAAGGCCCTGGGGGCCACCCCGGGCGTGGCGTTCGCCTCGGTGTCCGAGGCGGCGTGGGCCGCGTCCCGGAAGGCCACCAACCCGCGGTTCTACTTCGACTGGGCCGCGTACAAGACCTCGTACGAGCTGCCCGCCCCGGAGAGCCCGTGGACGCCGGCCATCAGCCTTATGCTGGGGCTCCGCGAGGCGATCCGCCTATGGGGCCGGGAGGGGGAGGACGCGGTCCTGTCCCGGCACCGGATTCTGTCCGAGGCCACCAAGGAGGGGATCCGGGCCCTCGGACTCGACCTCGACGGTGACAATCCCGAGCGGGCCTGGGCGGTGACCGCCGTCCGGGCGCCGGAGGGGATCGACGGCGACGAGCTGGTGGCCAGGGTCCGGAGAGACCACGGGATCATCCTCGCTCCCGGGCAGGGACCGCTGAAGGGAAAGGTGTTTCGCATAGGACATCTGGGCAACTACGACCGGTTCGACATCCTGCGGTGCCTGGCGGCGTTGGAGCTGACCCTCGAGGCCATGGGGTACCCGACCAAGCGCGGCGCGGGAGTGGCCGCGGCCGAGGAGGTCTTCGCCCGGTCGGGTTGAGCTAGTCGGTCAGCTGGTCGGCGCCCTTCAGCAGCTCCCTGACCTCGTCCATCGAGAAAGCCCGGAGCGTCTCGGTGACGGCGTTGCCCCGCCCGGCGATGACCATGAGGAGCTTGACGACCGACTCGTCGTCCGGAGCCTCTCCGATCCACACCTGGTCGTACCGGCCCATCGTCATCCAGTTGGCGATGGTCTTGGCTCCCGCGGCGTCCACTCGCTTCTCCGCCTGCTCCACTCGATCGGGGAGAGCGGCCGTGTTCTCCCGTCCTTGGTCGGTCCACTTGATGAGGCTGATGTAGTAAGGCATTCGCTCCTCCCGGGTCGACTCCCTGAATCTTGACCGCACCGAGCCATGGTCGGCAAGCCGCTGCCTATACTCGCGGCCATGAAGGTCCTCGTCACCGAGACGTTGTCGGAGCGGGGCCTGGCCTTCCTTCGCCAGGACTTCGAGGTCGACGTGCTCACCGACCTGGCCTCGAGCGGCCTGGCCGAGGCGATCGGTCCCTACGACGCCATCATCGTCCGCTCCCAGACGAAGGTGGATGCCGCCACGATCGAGGCGGGCTACAACCTGAAGGTGATCGCTCGGGCCGGGATCGGCCTCGACAACGTCGACGTGGATGCGGCCACCCGCCGGGGGGTCATGGTGGTCAACGCTCCTCAGTCGAACATCCTCTCGGCCGCGGAGCACACCATGGCGCTCCTCCTGGCCCTGGCCCGGAACGTGTCCCGGGCCGATGCGTCCCTCCGGGGGGGAGCGTGGGAGCGTGAACGTTTCCAGGGTGTGGAGCTGCACGGCAAGACGCTGGGCATCATCGGCCTCGGGAGGGTTGGGACCATGGTGGCCCAGCGGGCCCTGGCCTTCGGGATGCGCCTGATCGCTTACGACCCGTACGTCTCTCGAGAGCGCGCCCGCACGCTTGGGATCGAGCTGATGCCCGATCTAGGGGCCCTTCTGGTCCAGGCGGACTTCGTCACGATCCACCTGCCCCGCACGACGGAGACCGAGGCCTTGATCGGCCCCCGTGAGCTGGCCCTGATGAAAGACGGGGCCCGCCTCGTCAACACAGCCCGCGGCGGCATCGTGGATGAGGCGGCTCTGGCCGAGGCCCTCCGAGACGGCCGCCTGGGTGGGGCGGCCCTGGATGTGTTCGCCGACGAGCCCGTCACCGAGCATCCCCTGTTCGGACTGCACAACGTGCTGGTGACTCCCCACCTGGGGGCGGCCACGCAGGAGGCCCAGGACAAGGCCGGGCTGGCCATCGCCGAGATGGTTCGGCTGGCTCTTCGGGGCGAGTTCGTCCCGTACGCGGTCAACGTGGCCGCCGCCGAGGCGTCCGAGCAGATCCGGCCGTTCCTCCCTCTGGCCGAGCGCCTGGGCCGTGTACTCACCGGCCTGGCCGAGGCTCCCATGAGCAGCGTCGCGGCGGAGTACGTCGGCAAGGTCGCCGAGTCCGACACCAGGGTCCTGACGCTTGCGGCCCTCAAGGGCGCGCTGACCGGGGTGGTCCACGAACCCGTCTCGTACGTGAACGCGCCCCAGATCGCCAAGGAGCGTGGGTTGGACGTCTCGGAGCGACGGTCCGTCGAGTCGCAGGACTACGTGAACCTTGTCCGGGTCACCGCTGGGACCGAGGCCGGAGACGTCTCTGTGGGAGGGACCCTGGTCGGGAAGCGGAACGCCGAGCGCCTGGTCCAGGTCTACGACTTCGACATCGACATGGCTCCCACGGAGCACATGGCGTTCTTCCGGTACGAGGACCGTCCCGGGGTCATCGGAAAGGTCGGAACGATCCTCGGCGGGGAGGGGATCAACATCGCCTCGATGGAGGTGGGGAGGAAGGAGGCGGGCGGCCTGGCGTTGATGGGCCTGACCGTGGACAGCCCCATCCCCCAAGAGATCCTCGACCGTATCGTCCAGGCCGTCGGAATGAAGTCGGCCCGGTCGATAGCCCTGACGTCGCCGCCCGGTTCTTAGTCAACTCCCTGAACGCCGTTGTACCCTTTGGGCCAGGTCAGCCCCCGAGGAGGAGCGCTCGATGCCGATCACGCCTGTCGAGAAGATCTGGATGGACGGTGAGCTGGTTGACTGGGATCAGGCCAGGGTCCACGTCCTGACCCATGCGCTGCACTACGGCAGCGGGCTGTTCGAGGGGATCCGAGCGTACGAGACGCCCAAAGGTCCGGGGATCTTCCGCCTGACCGACCACATCGAGCGGCTGTTCCAGTCGGCGCAGGTGTACATGATCGAGATCCCCTACTCGGTCGAGCAGCTGGTTCATGCGGCCAAGGACGTGGTCCGACTAAACGGGTTGAAGTCCTGCTACGTCCGGCCGCTGGTATTCCACGGCTACGGCGAGATGGGGTTGAACCCTCTTCCGGCTCCGGTGAACGTCTCCGTCGCCGCGTGGCCGTGGGGGACGTACCTCGGCGACGACTGTCTTGAGAACGGAGCCCGTCTGATCATCTCCTCGTGGCGCCGGCCCGACCCGAACGTCCTCCCCGCACAGGCCAAGGCCACCGGCCAGTACATCAACTCGGGCCTGGCCAAGGTCGAGGCCCTGAAGGCCGGCTACGACGACGCCATCATGCTCAGCCAGGACGGCCACGTGGCCGAGGGGACCGGCGAGAACCTCTTCCTCGTGCGTGACGGCGTGCTGATCACGCCTCCGGAGTCCTCGGGGGTCCTCAAGGGCATCACCCGCGACTCCGCCATCCGGATCGCCACGGACCTCGACCTCGAGGTGACCGAGCGGAAGCTGGTCAGGTCCGATGTGTACACGGCCGACGAGGCCTTTCTCACCGGCACCGCCGCGGAGGTGACCCCGATCCGCGAGGTTGACGACCGTCCCATCGGCGAGGGGACCCGCGGGCCGGTCACCAAGGAGGTTCAGCAGACCTTCTTCTCCGCCGTGAAGGGCGAGATCGACCGGTACTCGGACTGGGTCGAGCTGGCCGGCTAGGGTGCGGCTCGTCCGGTTCCGCCTCGGCGACCGGATCGCCACAGGAGTCCTGGAGGGTGAGGTCGTCCGGGTCCTCCGGGGGACCTTCTTCGAGGATCCGGTCCCGTCCGGCGAGGAGGTTCCCCTGGCCGACGTCCGCCTGCTGGCCCCGGTGATCCCCACGAAGGTGATCGGCGTGGCCCGGAACTTCCCGGCGCACGCGGAGGAGCTTGGAAATCCGCTCCCGGACGAGCCCATGCTGTTCCTGAAGCCGGCCACCTCGGTGATCGGGCCGGGGGACCCAATCCCCATCCCTCGGGGATCCGGGCGGGTGGACCACGAGGCCGAGATGGGAGCGGTGATCGGGAGGCTGTGCCGGCGGGTCGCCGTGGAGGAGGCCGACAAATACATCCTGGGGTACACGTGCGCCAACGACGTCACGGCCCGTGACTGGCAGAGCTCGGACGGACAGTGGACCAGGGCCAAGGGTTCCGACGGGTTCTGCCCGGTGGGTCCCTGGATCGAGACGGAGGTTGATCCCTCAGACCTCCTGGTCACCGGGAGGGTCAACGGCGACGTTCGACAGTCGGGGAGGACGTCGGACATGGTGTTCGGGCCGGCCGAGCTGATCGCCTACGCCGCCCGGACCATCACGCTGCTCCCTGGCGACGTGGTCTGCACCGGCACGCCACCGGGGGTCGGCCCGATGAGGCCGGGGGACCGGGTCGAGGTCGAGGTGGAGGGGATCGGCGTCCTAGGGAACCCGGTGGGCGAAGTTGGCTGAGCCGGTCAGAGTCCGGTACGCACCTGCGCCGACGGGGTTCCTCCACGTCGGAGGGGCCCGGACCGCCCTGTACGATTGGCTGTTCGCCCGCCACCACGGTGGGACGTTCGTGCTCCGCATCGAGGACACGGACCGGAAACGGTCCACCGAGGAGTCCGTGGGCGCGCTGCAAGAGTCACTTCGGTGGCTGGGTCTCGATTGGGACGAGGGCCCTGACGTGGGCGGGCCGTACGGCCCGTACCGCCAGACGGAGCGCCTCGACATCTACCGCGAGGTGACTGAACGGCTCCTGAGTGAGGGGAACGCGTACCGGTGCTACTGCACGCCCGAGGAGCTCGAGGAGCGTCGGCGGGCCACCCTGGCCAAGGGGCGGCCCTGGAGGTACGACCGCTTGTGCCTCAACCGACCGGACGAGGAGCGCAAGGCATTGGAGGCGGAGGGGCGGCCCTCGGCGATCCGGTTCCTGGCCCCCGGCCGCGACGTCGTGGTCCCGGATGCCGTGAGGGGCGAGTCCACGTTCCCGGCCTCGGACATCGACGACTTCATCGTGCTTCGTTCGAACGGCACGCCCACGTACCTGCTCGCCGCCGCCGTCGACGACTGGAAGATGGGGATGACCCATGTGATCCGGGGGGAGGATCTCCACTCATCAACGCCTCGGCAGATCCTTCTGCTCGAGGCCCTGGGCGCCGAGCGGATTCCGGCCTACGCCCATTTGCCTCTGATCGTTGGACCGGACCGACAGCCGCTCTCCAAGCGACACGGCTCGGTGGCCGTGGAGGCGTTCCGGGCCGAGGGGTTCCTGCCCGAGGCCATGGTCAACTACCTGGCCCTGCTCGGCTGGTCCCTCGACGACCACACCACGTTCCTGACCCGCGAGGAGCTGATCGAGCACTTCGACCTGGGCCGGGTGGCCCGGAACCCCGCGGCGTTCGACCGGGAGAAGCTGGAGTGGATGAACGGCCACTACATCCGGGAGTTGCCCCTCGACCGGTTCGTGGAGCGGCTGCGCGAGATGCTCAGCGGCGCGGGCATCGACGCGGACCCCGCCGTGCTCCGCCAGGCCGCCCCGTTGGTGCAGGAGCGGATGAACCTGATGTCTCAGGCCCCCGGCCTTCTCCGATTTCTGTTCCAAGACGTGGAGCCTGACGAGAAGGCCGCGCGGATGCTCGAGGGCCAGAGCGAGTACCTCGCCGAGGTGGCCAGCCGGCTGGAGAAGCTCGAGGAGTGGTCCACGGAGGCGATCGAAACCACGCTCCGCTCGTTGCGGGAGGAGCGAGGCCTGTCGGCCAAGAAGGCGTTCCAGCCGATACGAGCCGCGGTGACCGGCACGCTGGTCTCGCCCCCCCTGTTCGAGTCCATGGCGCTACTGGGGAAGGAGCGCACCCTGGAACGGATCCACCGCGCCTCAGGTTGATGGAGGAGCAACGCCTGCTCGGATGGCCGACGTGGATCGGCGTCGTGGTCGAGGACCTCGAGGCGGGGCGCCGCTTCTGGGGAGACCTCCTAGGCCAGCCTGAATCCGACTCAGGCAGCGACTACGTCGAGTTCGAACTGGGCGAGGGTCGGACTTTCGAGGTGCTGGCCCGATCCGACCGGGCCGAGTACGACCGTCCACGCTTCCAGGTCGGGTTCGCCGTCGAGGACATCGCGTCCGCGCGCGAGGAGCTGATCCGGCGCGGCGTGGAGCCCATCACGGAGATCGTCGAGGGAGAACAGTCGTCGTGGGCCTACTTCCGCGACCCCGAAGGGAACGTCTTCGAGATCACACAGCGGGCTACCAAGTAGCCTACGAGCCGTGGGCCGCCGGAACTGGCTCGACATCCTGACCGGCGTGCTGGGCGTCGTGTTCTTGGCGCTCTCGGCGCTGTGCATCGTTGCCACCATCTCGGTCATCACCACGTGGGGCGATCCCGAGCCGACGTTCCCGGTCGGCGAGAGCTTCCTTCAAGGCATCAGGGGCTTCAGTGTCGTGTTCCTGCCGGTGGCCGCGTTCGTGACCGCCGCGGCGGGCTGGTGGCTCGCCGGCGACCAGATCAAGAGCATGTATCGCCGCCTCCGGGGCGGAGATGAGGAGTAACAGCGACGACCCTGCGTGCCACGGCCGGCCGACGTTGCCCCGCGTATGCTTCGATCTCGACGAGAGGAGGTTGCATGGACTGGTACGTGATCATCCTTCGCGTGGTTCACATCGGTGCGGCGATCCTGTGGGTAGGCGCGGCCTTCGTCTTCTTCTTCTTCATCCAACCGTCGGTCAAGGACCTCGGTCCGGACGGACAGAGGTTCATGGGCCATCTCGCCACCAGGAGGAAGTTGCCCCTGTTCATCACGGTCTCCGCGATCGTGACCGTCCTTGCCGGGATCCTTCTCTACTGGCGGGCGTCCGACGGCTTCGACCCGGACTGGATCAGTTCGGGGCCCGGGATCGGGTTCACGGTTGGCGCTCTGACCGCGATCGCCACGCTGGCGCTGGGACTGAGCGTCAGCAAACCAGTCGCCGACCGCATGGGTGCGCTGGGGCGGGAGATCGCCGCGACGGGCAGCCCTCCGAGTCCGGAGCAGGCCGCCGAGATGCAGCGGCTCCAGGCCAGGACGGTCATGGTCGGCAGGGTAAGCATGGTCTTGCTGGCGATATCTGTAGTAACGATGGCCGCAGCCCGATTCCTCTAGACGCCCAGTTACGGCTCCGGGGTCACCTTGGTTTCGCTCCGCCCCTTCAGCAGGCGCTCCCGGATGATCGACTCTCAGGACTCCGTCATGCATCGAGGGGTTACGATCGATCCTCTACCCCGGAAGGTGATGGGGCCAGCACCGGGACGGACAGTTCACCGTGAACACACTCCCGGGGTTTGGATCGAAGGGACACAGGGGGGTGGCAATCAGCCGCGGGGGATGGAGTGGTTGCTCATCCCTCGCTCCTGTCTGCGGCACTCGTCCCCGCTGACCGTGGAGCGGCTGCATGGCGTCTCTCGCACAGACCGATACGGCCCAGCCGCCGGGACCGGGCTGTGCGGGCTGACAGTCGGTTCCTCCGCGGAGTGCTCCGTCGGCACACTCTGGCCGCCGCCAGGGAGCTCCCGCGATTCACCAAGCCGGTGCTCCTGGCCTGGGCTGAGGAGGACCGGCTGTTCCCCATCGAGCTGGCCCGCCGGCTGGCCGCCCTGCTCCCGAACGCGACAGTGGTGACCATCAAGGACTCCTACACCTTCGTGCCGGAGGACCAGCCTGAGGAGCTGTCCCGACTGGTGGTGGACTTCGCTCGGACCCATGCCACGGCGTAGCCAAGAGGAGCGCTCACGCTCGACCCGGGCCGCGCTGGTCGCCACCGCCCGGGGATTGTTCGCCGAGCGGGGCTACGCGCAGGTGCCCGCAGAGGAGATCGTCACCGCGGCGGGGGTCACCCGCGGGGCGCTCTACCACCACTTCTCCGACAAGCGGGGGCTATTTCGGGCCGTATTCGAGGAGCTGGAGGGTGAGATGACTGCCGAGGTCGCCGGGGCCATCGCCGCCGCACCCGACCGGTCATCGGGCATGGTCGTCGGGCTGGCCCGCTTCCTGGACGTGTGCCAGCGACCAGAGGTGGTGCGCATCGCCCTCACCGACGCCCCCGCGGTGCTCGGCTGGGGGACCTGGCGGGCGATCGAGTCGCGGCATGGGCTCGGCCTGAATCACCGACGGCCTCGAGGGGGCCGCCCGCGAAGGATTGCTCGTCGCAGCGCCCGTGCCGGTGCTCGCCCAGCTCGTGCTCAGCGCCGTAATCGAAGCGGCCCTGCTGATTGCGCATGCAGGCGACCCCAAAGTCGCGCGGGCCGAGGCCGAACAGGGACTGCTGGCCCTGCTGTCCGGCATCGTTCGCCAGCCGAGTGAGCTGCCTGCCCGACCATGATCCATTCCGGCCACCATCGCGAAGCGAGATCGGGACTCCGATCGATAGCAAGCGATCGCCCCGCGCGCCTGCGAGGATCGGGTCGATGCGGCGGCTTGGGGCGGCGGCAGGCACGCTCCTGTTTCTCGCGATGGCGCCGGGGGTGGTCGGCGGCCTCGTGCCGTGGCTCTTGACCGGATGGCGTTCGGCCGGCCCCCCGATGTGGCTCCGGATTCTCGGGTGGGCCCTGCTCGCTGCCGGCAGCGCCGTCCTGCTCGAGGCGTTCGGCCGATTCGTGATCGAGGGGATCGGCACCCCGGCCCCGGTGGCCCCGACCGAGAAGCTCGTGGTCGGAGGGTTTTACCGGTACGTCCGAAACCCCATGTATCTTGCGGTCGCTGCCGTGATCCTTGGCCAAGCCGCGGTGCTTGGGCGATGGGTGCTGGTCATCTACGGGGTGGTCTTCGGCGTCGTCGTCTGGTCGTTCGTGCACTGGTACGAGGAACCGACGCTCCGGCGGCAATTCGGTGCGGACTACGAGGCTTATGTGCGGACCGTGCCGGGGTGGTGGCCGCGGCCTTGGCAGAGGCCGAGCGACTCGGGACGGAGTACCGGGTCTCGGCCGTAAGCTTCCCCGTTAGCGACCCGTGGTCCCTACGGGGTTTGAATCCGTGTCTCCACCTGAGACGGTGCTAAAGGGCGTCCCGGGATATCCCTGTCGCGTTCGCCGGCAACCCCCACTTCGTGGTGGTGAAGGACTCGCGCACCGATAACAGCCTCTGATCTGCCTCGCGACCGGCGAACCGACGGAACAGTCTCGGGATAGTCCGGTGATGACGGGTCAGCAGCTCCCGCCAACGCCGATCCCCGAGCCCGGCCCGAGATCCCGGCGCCCGCTTGGTTCGAGACGCGGTGGGTACCTCGAACAGGTAGAGGGATGAGCTCGATCGTCGCCTCGGGGCCCATGACTGGGTCGAAGCGCAAGTCAATAGACTGGCTTACGAAACGACACATGATCGATCCCACGACTCGCATCCCTGCGCTCGGCCCTCGGGGCGAGGGCTGGGTGCTCATCCAGACGACCCTTTTCGTGGGGGTGGTCGTGGCCGGATTGGTGGGCACGCGGTGGCCACAGAACCTGCAGACGCCGGCCCTCGCCCTCGCGATCATCTCTGGCGTCCTCGGCCTGTGGCTCCTCGCCTCGGCGATCGGAACGCTGGGCAAGTCGGTCTCGCCCTTGCCCAAACCGCCGGCCACCTCCGAGCTCAAGCAATCCGGCGTCTACGCGCACGTGCGCCATCCGATATACGGGGGGATCCTGCTGCTATCCCTGGCTTGGTCGCTGGCACGCAGCCCCTGGGCGCTCATTCCGACCGGCGCGCTCGCCATCGCCCTCGTGTTCAAGTCAAGCCTAGAGGAGCGATGGCTCATCGATCGCCACCCTGCATACGCGGGCTACCGACAGCGTGTGCGTCGGCGCTTTATCCCCTACCTCTGGTGAGGGGGATGGGAGATGCAGCATCGCGGCCCCTTACGAGGACGACAGGGGCGTGTTGGAGGCTCAGGCCTTAAGCATCGAGGCTAATGAGGCCAACAACACCTGGGCTTCATGAGACTGCCGTTACGCGGCGAGAGCCCTGAACCCCTCGTAGACCATGAACGCCGGCCAGAGGATGGCCTTCGGGAAGATCGCCCAGATGTACTCCCAGAACGCATCGGCCTGCTGCCAGTAGTAGAACAGCGAGCCGAAGATCCCGAGCCCGTATATCGCTCCGGCCCCCGCGGCCGTGCCCCTGCTGCCCTTCCCCATCGCCGACCTCCTCCTCGTCGGTGCTGGGTACGAGGCTATATCGAGCCCGTCGCCGAGTCGAGCGCTTTCCTTGACCGGCATCCGCATGGGTATCTGGCCATGACCATGTCGCAGCACGGCAAGCTGCCTCCGCCGAGTACGCAATTGAGGAGGCGTACCTTCGCGGCTACCACGAAAGGCTCGGCGACCAAGTAGGAACCGAGGATGACGAAAGGGAGCGCTGGCGAGAGAGGATCAAGTCATTCGCTTATGGCCTGACTGGCTCGACTGAGTGTGACCCAAACTGTGACCCGGGATGGCACCGAACAGACGTTAGGCGTCTGACCTGGTGGTCCTGACTGATCGGTGCGCAAACCGCACCATCCAGCTTTGCACCTTCTTCTCCTGGCGCCGCTACCAGCTCAATCTGGAGGGGTATGCGGCAACTGAGGGCAGCGAGAGGTCAGGTCGATCGGTAAACGAGTCCGAGGTTGCCCATGGACATCAACGTGAGGTGGTCGCCCTCGATCGCCACGGTGAACCCGTCCCCCAGGACGGTCACGACGTGGGCGTCTTGGTCGGCGAGGTCTTTGGGGCAACGACCCTCCGCTGCCAGCTCCGTCGCCAGGATCTCATCTCCCTCCACGACGTAGGTCCCAGTGAGTTGACGGCAACCAGTCAAGCCGGAAAGTGTACGGTCGGCGCGGAGCTCCAGCGTGGCCTCCTCGCCCTCTGTGGGCGCAGTGGTTTCGCCATCGATCATGCTCTCTAGCAGCCAAGCGGCACCAAGGAGCTCCGCCATAGGGACCGGGGGCAAGCGCGAAAACCGCAGGACGGTCTCGCCACCGGAGAGCACAAGCACCGCGCCATCCCGTCTCAGGGTGTCCACGAGTCGTAGCGCGGCGAGATATGCCTCCTCAGAGGACATCACCGCAGGCTGGCATCCCATTTCCGTTGCAGTTATCCCGCCGAGGGACAGCGAGTCGCCGTCGATCCGGATGGTTCCGCCGTACCGATTGCATGCTGCTCCTCCGGTGGCGCTGTCGCCCTCAATCGTGAGCGTGATGCGATGGCCCGTCACCAGCGGCACAGGCTCGTCCCGCACCGTTCCCGAATCGAGCTGCCAGCTTCCCTCGACAACGAACGCGGCGGGAGCCAGCGGGTTCTGGCCACAGGCGGTCAACCCAAATGCGAACACCGAGCAGATCGCAAAGAGCTTCACAAACTGTTCGACGTTCTCGCGCATCATCAAGTTCCCGAAGGAGAGCTTAGGAAGGTCAATCCCCACCCGCTGACAGGTTAGGTGCACGGCCACTTCGATTGCCCTCTTGTGGTGGCTGGGGACACCTCCCACCCTGGTTCGCGCACCGGTGGGTAGTCGCCCACATAACAGCAGGTCACAGGGGGGCCGTGGTCCCTACGGGATTTGAACCCGTGTCTCCACCTTGAGAGGGTGGTGTCCTGGGCCGCTAGACGAAGGGACCAGCGGCCCCATGGTAATTGGACGGCTCAGCCGCGTCCATTGTGGGGTAGGCGCGTTGCCGGGGCGCTTTGAGGACACTCGGAACGCGTTGAGTCCCGGGGCTGTCCCTGTGGGAGAGGGCGGGGCCGGCTGGTAGCATCGGGAGTTGAATCTTTGGGCCGTGGGGTAACGGTAGCCCGGTTGGCTCTGGACCAACTAGTCCAGGTTCGAATCCTGGCGGCCCAGCTTGGCTCTCGCACGATGGGTCCTCATCCGATGGCAATTGGCACACACGACATCACAGTTATCTATCTCCGCCCGTAGCGCTTCCAGGGAGCTCAGCTCGCTCAAGGCGTCTCGTCCGATGTTGAGGCGCTTCTGACGGCCGTCTCGGTGATCGGAGTCCATCACGTAGGCCGGGTACATCAATCCACAGTCGGAGCACGGCTGATTTCGCGCTCTGTATCACACGCCCTTGGGCGCGTCCGCGTTGACGGCTCACCGCCGCCGCGCTTAGGCTCCAAGCAGTGTGAACAAGGCTTCCCTGGTCTCCGAGGTGGTCAAGCGAACCGACATCGCCAGATCGGACGCCTCGCGTGTGGTCGACACGGCCATGCAGATCATCAGGGAGCAGGTCATCCGAGGACAGCGGGTGGTCCTCTCGGGGTTCGGCACTTTCGAGAGGGTCCGTCGGAACGCCCGGACCGGCAGGAACCCTCACACTCGGGAAGCGGTCAGCATTCCCGCTCGGAACGCCCCCGTGTTCAAGCCCGGGGCCGGGTTCCGGGAGGCCGTGGCCGCTCCCCGCAGGCGAAGGCCGGCGGCCAAGCGCCCAGGTCGGAAGCCTTCGTCCCGCCGCTAGCCCGCCCCCGGGCCTAGTCGAAGGTGACGATCCGCAGGGTCCGGGCCACCTTGCGGCCTCCCTCGTCGGCCACCTCGAACTTCACCCGCTGGCCGATCCGGAGGTACCGGATCCCGGCCCCCTCGACCGAGCCGGGGTCGATGATGATCTCCTCCTCCTCGTCGGTGAGGAGCGTTCCGCTTCGTTCGGCGATGTCGTATTGCTTGACGGTCCCCTGAGGCACGGTCCCCCCTAGCGCTGGGCCCGGACGCTCAGTCTCTCCGCGAGGCCCATCTCCAGGCAAGCCGACCGGGTCCTGCCGGGCCCGCCCCTATCCAGCAGCTCAGGGACGTCCTCGGGACGGTCGAGGTCGAAGCCCAGCTCGGGGGACCGGGCCGCCGCGAAGGGGATGCCTCGGAACTCCGCCGCCTCACGGTGTTTCCGGAACGAGTGAGTCCCGAACCGAGGCGGGATTATCCGGGGCGGCCTACGGAGGAGCACGTTGGTGCCGTCGTCCGAGGCGCTGGGGGCGGCCACGACGGGTCCGAGGGTCCGAAGCACTGTCCCGAGAGCCTCCGCTGTGAGCAGTGGCAGGTCCCCGAGGACCACAGCCAATGCGTCGGCACCCGCGGCCTCCTCCTCGACCTGGCGGACCGCCGCCAGCAGGCCGGGATCCTCCTCGACCACGGGACGGGCCCGGCGGCGGGCCGAGACCTCGAGCACGGCCTCGTCGGGCGAGATCACCCAGGTCTGCCACCCCGGTATGGACAGGCACGCGTCCAGGACGTCCTCCAGCATGGCCAGCGTCAGCGCGGCTCGCTCCAGCGGCTGGAGCACCTCCGTGAGACGTCCCTTGGCTCGCTCGAGGGACTTCACCGGGACCGCGATGACCCGCATGGGGGAGCAATCCTACGCCCCCGGGCGGCGGGTTACACGCATCTCGGGCGCGGTAGGATGACAGCCCCTGTTCGGGAGGTCCCGCAGTTGCGGCGGATCGAACCGTGGTACCAGTTCGCCAAAGGCACCCTGGTGCCCCCGATCTGGCTCTGGTTCCAATGGCATTTCGAGGGGTTCGAGAACATCCCCCGGGAGGGGCCGGCCCTGGTGGCCTGCAACCACATCTCCTACTTCGATCCGCTGGCTCACGGGTACTTCCTGGTCAAGGCGGGGCGTCGCCCCCGGTACCTGACCAAGATCGAGCTGTTCCGGAACCGGATCAGCGGCCCGGTGCTCCGGGGGGCTCGGCAGATCCCCGTGGTCCGCGGCTCCGGCGACCACGCCCCGGTCTCGGCCGCGGTCAACGCACTGCGGGCCGGTGAGCTGGTGGTGGTGTACCCGGAGGCCACCGTGACCGCGAACGAGGACTTCTCGCCGATGCGGGGCAAGAGCGGCGTCGCCCGGCTCACCCTGGCCACCGGCGTGCCCGTGATCCCCCTCGCGGTGTGGGGCTCCGCGCCTGTGTGGCAGCGGGACGGAACGCGGAGCCTCAAGTTCGGCCGCCCCATATGGGTCAAGGCCGGCCCACCCTTGGACCTGACTGAGCACGGGGACCGGGCCGAGGACCCCGAGGCCCTCCGCTCAGTGACCGACGAGGTGATGGCCCAGCTCAGCCTCCTGGTCGACGATCTCCGGGCCCGCTACCCGAAGCGATGGTCCTGAGGAACGACCCCAAGGTCGCGGTGATCGGGGCGGGGTCCTGGGGAACGGCGTTCGCCACCATCCCCTCGGAGAAGGGCGTCGAGACGGTACTGTGGGCCCGCCGGACCGACCTGGCCGACGAGATCAACGCCCGGCACACCAGCTCGGCCTACCTGCCGGACACGGAGCTGCCCCCCTCGCTCACCGCCACCTCCGACCTGGAGAAGGCCGTGCATGACGCGGCCGTGGTGGTGATGGCGGTCCCCTCGCATGCCTTCCGATCCGTGTTCGAGCAGGTCGGTCCGCTGATCGAGGGGGAACCACCCCTCGTCTCGCTGACCAAGGGCATCGAGCAGGAGACCCTGGCCCGCATGACCGAGGTCATGTCCGAGATCGCCGGGGTCCCGCCGGACAGGCTGGCGGTCGTCTCTGGCCCCAACCTGGCCAAGGAGGTCATGCGCCGGATGCCGTCCGCCTCCGTGGTGGCCTGCTCCGACGAGGAGCGGGCCTCCGACTTGCAGGACCTGTTCATGGCCCCCTTCTTCCGCGTGTACACCAACCCGGACGTGGCGGGCTGCGAGCTCTCCGGGGCCATGAAGAACGTGATCGCTATCGCCGCGGGGATCGCCGACGGAATGGGGTTTGGGGACAACTCCCGGGCCTCACTGATCACCAGGGGGCTGGCCGAAGTGGCCCGCCTGGGAGTGAAGCTCGGGGGGAACCCGCTCACCTTCGCGGGGCTGGCCGGGATGGGGGACCTGGTGGCCACGTGCATCTCGAAGCTCTCCCGGAACCGCCACGTCGGCGAGGAGCTGGGCCGGGGCCGGAGGCTCGACGACATCGTCACCGAGATGAACATGGTGGCCGAGGGGGTCAAGACCAGCCGGGCCGTCCTGGCCCTGGCCCGCCGGGAGGGCGTCGACGTGCCTCTGTGCGAACACGTGGTCAAGGTCCTTTACGAGGGGGTGGCCCCCGCGGACATGGTGCTGTCGCTGATGCTCCGGTCGGCCAAGCCGGAGCTCCACGGGATCCACGAGCCATCGGCGTGATGGGCGAGGAACGAGGGGCCGGCGACCGGCCGGACCCCGCGCTGGTCGACGTGCTCTCCGCGCAGCGGCTCCTGGGCCGGTACCTGCGGCCCACACCTTTCTACGAGTCGATCTCGCTGGGCCGGATGCTCGGGCTCCGGCTCTGGATCAAGTACGAGAACCACCAGCCGACCGTGGCCTTCAAGGTCCGGGGAACGCTGAACCGGGTCCTCAACCTCTCGGGCGAGGAGCGGGCCAGCGGCATCGTGACCGCCTCGGCCGGCAACCACGGCCAGGGTGTGTGCTACGCGGCCAGGGAGATCGGCGTGGCCGCTACGGTGGTCGTCCCGGAGAAGGCTAACCCGGACAAGATCGAGGCCATGCGCAACCTGGGGGCTGAGGTCCTGGCCGCCGGCCGCGACTTCGACGAGGCCGACCAAAAGGCTCGGGAGCTGGAGCGGGAGAAGGGCTTCGTGTACTTCCACGCGGCCGACGACCCCTGGATCATCGCCGGCCACGGGACGGCCGGGCTGGAGATGGTCGAGCAGGAGCCCGACCTGGACGCAGTGGTCGTGCCGCTGGGGGCGGGCGGGCTGATCAGCGGGGTCGCGCTGGCGGTGAAGACACTGAAGCCTGACATCGAGGTCATCGGGGTCCAGGCCAAGAACTGCGCCCCGTACTACCGGTCCCGACTGGAGGGCCGCAAGGTCAACCTCGATTCGGCTAGCACCTTCGCCGACGGGCTGGCTTGCCGGTTCCTGGGGGTCCTTCCGTTCCGGATGATCGACCGGTACGTGGACGACATCATCGTGACAACGGAGGAGGAGATGCGCCGGGCGATCGTCCTCCTCCTGGAGAAGACCCACAACCTGGCCGAGGGTGCCGGGGCGGCCGGGACCGCAGGGGTCGTCAAGCTCCACGAGCGCCTGGCCGGGAAGAACGTCGGCACGATCCTGTCCGGCGGCAACCTGAACCGCCACGTCCTCGAGCGAGCCCTGACGGATCCGCACGCCTGGTAGTGCGGCCTCAGGCTCCGAGGAGGAACGGCACGGCTTCGCGAAGGCGCCTCGCGAAGTCGGATGGGTATTCGTGGGCCAGGCCCGCGACGTCGTCGAGGCGGCAGTCCAGACCGAGCGTCGTGATCGAGCTGTGAAAGGCCAGAATGGAGTCCCGCGTCGAGTCCCGGTCTCCGGTAATCAGCCAGCCCCGGAGACCGCGGGACGCGCTCGCGCGGATGGTTTCGGCGAGTACTCGCGGATCGGGAGCCGACGCCACCACGCCGATGAATCCGGCCGCGTGCACCGGCTCTCCGGCCAGGGCCATCGAGATGGCTCGGCTACCTCCCTGGGACGCCCCGGCCAGGATCACCGGTTGGCGATCGAGACCGATCTCCGAAACAACCTGATCGAACGCCAGTCGAATGTCGCGGATGGTCGTCTCTTCTTCGTCCCAGCACGGCTCGCCGTCCATCCCCGGCTGAGTGGATCGGGGAAGCGCCACCGCGATCCCTGCCGCCGTAGCCGTACGCCAGTGACGCGCAGTATCCGCGGCGGTTACGCCGTACATGTGCAGGACCAGGATGAGAGACGTCGGGACAACGTCGGGACGGAGCAGGATCACCTCGGGTCGGTCCGGCGCTCCAGCAATGGCTGCAAGCCGGCGACGCTCTGATAACGCTTCTAGCTCCTTGACCTCCGGCCGAGCGCGGATAGGAGCCAGGTCCGGATCTTCCCAAACGAACCCAGCCCACCACAGTCCTCGAGTGGAGGCCGCCTTTATCGCAGCGACCGCCTGCTCGGGGCGGTCAAGTCGGCACAGCAGACAAGCCTCCCAGTAGGTCAAGCGCGCCCCCCGTCCGGGGAAGCGGGATTGGGCCGCCCGAACGCTAGCCAGGGCTGCGTCGTACCGGCGCCGCCCGTACAGATCGAGAACCTCGGATTGGGTCGCTTCCCAGCTCTGCCCGCTCGCCACTCCTAGGGCTACGGTACGCTTGCCGGGATGGTCGAGCGGGGGCGCGGCTTCTCCACCCGGGCGATGCGGACCGAGGTCGACCTCGGCGACGCTCATCCCGTCTCGGTGCCGATCTACCAAACCGCCACGTACTCCTTCGAGTATCCGGATGCGCTGGCGGGTCTGATCCAGCAGGCCAAGGACGCCGGGTTCGTCTACACCAGGTGGCACAACCCCACCCGGGACGCGCTGGAGCGTGTGGTCGCCGACCTGGAGGGGGGTGAGCGCGCCATCTCGTTCGCCTCGGGCATGGCCGCGATCAGCACCACCTTGGCCGCCCTGGTCGGTCAGGGTGACCACGTCGTGTCCAGCCCCAGCCTGTACGGAGGGGCCTACGCGCTGATAACGAAGATCCTGCCGCGGTGGGGGGTCGAGGCCACGGTGGCCCCCTCGCACCGCCTCGAGGACCTGGGAGCGGCCCTCCGCCCGGAGACCCGGGTCTGCTACGTGGAGACGATCGGCAACCCGAGGGTCCCGGTCGCCGACATCGATGCCGTTGCCCGGGCCTGCCGGGAGCGGGGCACCCGCCTGGTCGTGGACAACACGTTCGCCAGCCCTTACCTGTGCAACCCGCTGGCCCTGGGAGCGGACGTGGTGGTCCACTCGGCCACGAAGTACATCGGCGGCCATCACGACCTCACCGGGGGCGTGGCCATCGGCGACGGGGAGATCATGCACGAAATCCGGGAGATGTCGGTGGATCTCGGGGGAGTGGCCGGCACTCTCGACGCTTGGCTGGCGGTTCGGGGGCTTCAGACCCTGGCCCTGCGGATGGAGCGACACTCCGCCACTGCCCAGGCACTGGCGGAGATGCTCGAGGCCCATCCCAAGGTCTCGGGGGTCTGGTACCCGGGCCTGGCCTCCCACCCGGACCACCAGGTGGCCGCGAGGATCCTCCGGGGCTTCTCGGGGATGCTCTCCTTCGAGCTGGCGGGAGGCCTGGACGCTGGGCGGCGGTTCCAGGAGTCCCTGGAGGTGGCGCTGGTCGGGGCCAGCCTCGGCGGGACGCACACACTGGTCACCCATCCGCCCACCGTCACCCACACCCAACTCAGCCGGGAAGAGCGCGAAGCGCTGGGGATCACGGACGGCCTGGTCCGCGTCTCGGTGGGCCTCGAGGATCTCGAGGACGTCCTTGAGGACTTCGAGCGAGCCCTGGAAAAGGCGTGACCCAGCTCCGGATTCTCCTTATCTTCGGAGGCCGCTCGGCGGAGCACGAGGTGTCGGTCGCGTCCGCCCGCTCGGTGCTCGAGGCCCTCGACCCCGACCGTTACGAGGTGATCGCTGTCGGGATCGACAAGGAAGGCCGATGGCACCTCCTCCCCGGCGTCCCCGAGCTCCCCGGGGGGCCATCGGCCGAGCTGCCAGCGGTCGCCGCTGACGCCGGCTCCGAGGTAGCCCTATCCCGCGATCCCGGCGGGCGGGAGCTGGTCGGCGACCAGGGGGAAAGGACCAGCTTCGACGTGGCGTTCCCCGTCCTCCACGGACCCTTCGGGGAGGACGGGACCATCCAGGGCCTCCTCGACCTTCTGGGCGTCCCCTACGTCGGGGCCGGCGTGCTCGGCTCGGCCCTGGGGATGGACAAGGCCGTGCAGAAGACTCTCTTCCGGGCGGCCGGCCTGTCCGTGGCGCCCCACCTCGTCGTGCCCGAGCGGGAGTGGGCCGACGATCCGGAAGCGGTTGAGGCCCATGTGGCCGGCCTGGGCTACCCGGTGTTCGTCAAGCCCGCCGCGCTGGGGTCCTCGGTGGGGATCACCAAGGTCCACGAGCCGGATCACCTTCGCCGGTCGGTCGCCGTGGCCTTCGGGTACGGGCGGAAGGTCCTGGTCGAGCGGTCGATGGAGGGCGCCCGGGAGATCGAGATATCTGTGCTGGGGAACGACGACCCAGTGGCCTCCGTGGCGGGCGAGATCATCCCCAAAGGCCACGAGTTCTACGACTACGAGGCGAAGTACATCGACGAGCACGGCGCCCAGCTGGTGATCCCCGCGGAGATCCCGGCGGAGGTTCTGGAGGAGGGCCAACGGATGGCTGTGGCCGCCTTCCGGGCCATCGACTGCGCCGGGATGGCCAGGGTGGACTTCTTCCTGCTTCCGTCGAGCGAGCTGGTGGTGAACGAGATCAACACGATCCCCGGGTTCACCACGATCTCGATGTACCCGAAGCTGTGGGAGGCGTCAGGCCTGTCCTACCGGGACCTGGTGGACCGCCTTGTCCGGCTGGCTCTGGAGCGCCGCGAGATGGAGTCCGGGAAGGGCTGACGCCGGGAGATCGAGGCTCCCGGATCGATCGTCCTACAGGTGGACGACCGGACAGGTGAGCGTGCGGGTGATCCCCTCCACGGCCTGGATCTTGGCCACCACCAGCTTGCCGAGGTCGTCGACGTTCTTGGCCTCCGCCCGGACGATCACATCGTACGGACCGGTGACGTCTTCCGCCGAGGTGACGCCCTTGATGTCGGCGACTTCCTTAGCCACCTGAGCGGCCTTGCCCACCTCGGTCTGGATCAGGATGTACGCCTGGACCACGCCTCACCTCCTCCGGCACGGGAACGCGAGCAGCCATTCTACGTCAGCGGGACGGGTCCTCCCAAGCCGGGTACATAATCGAGCATGCCAAAGAAGAAGCGCGACGATTCGCTGGAGCCGTACAGGCGGGTCCGCAAGCCCGTGCCGCCCCCGGGTCGGCCGATCCCGGACCGCCGTCGCGAGATCGAAGAGGAGCGGGCCCGGCGGGAGGTCGAGGAGGAGCGACGCCGCCGGTGATATTCGAGGACCGGCGCGAGGCGGGGCGGCGGCTTGCGGAGGCGCTGGAGCGGTTCGGCTCCGACGACGTGGTCGTGCTGGGCGTGCCCCGGGGCGGAGTCGAGGTGGCCGCCGAGGTGGCCTCGGACCGGGGATGGCCCCTGGACATCGTGATCCCTCGAAAGGTTCGGGCACCCTTCAATCCCGAGCTGGGTCTGGGCGCGATCGCTCCCGGAGTCCGGGTACTCGACGAGTCGATGGTGCGCAGCCTGGGGGTGTCCGAGGAGTACATCGAGCAGGAGATCCGGCTGGAGGAGGAGGAGATCCACCGCCGGACGGACGCCTACCGGCGAGGACGACCGCCGGTGGACGTCGCCGGGCGCGTGGCCATAGTGGTGGACGATGGGGTGGCCACCGGCGGGACCGCGGCGGCAGCCCTGAGGTGGGCCCGGGCCCAGGGGGCCAGCCGGGTGGTGCTGGCCGTGCCCGTGGCCCCCCGGGAGGCGGTGACCCGGCTGTCAAAGGAGGCCGACGAGGTGGTGTGCCTCGACTCGCCGGAGCCGTTCTTCGCGGTGGGGCAGTGGTACCGGCACTTCCCGCAGACCTCGGACGACGAGGTGGTCAGCCTCCTGGAGCGGGCCTGATGCTGGAGTTCGTCGTGGCCGGATTCTTCCTGCTCGCCGGGCTCGTCTCGATCACTCGGTCGCTGTCCCGTCCCGTGGACGCGCACGACGACCGGCGCTCACGGTTCCTGCTGGCGATTCACGACGCGGCCAAGGCCGGCTTCTGGCTCTCCCTGGGGGGGTTCTTCCTGGCTTACGGGCTCGTGTCCGAGCCTCAGTCGATCCGGTACGCGGCCCTGATCCCGATCGGGATGGCCGGGCTGCGGCTGGTCGCCTCGACCCTCCTCGCCCGCGCCGGAGACTAGTCACTTCGGCCATCGGGTAAATACCGTCCTTCCGAGGCGGGTCATCCGACGGCCTTGACGATCTCCTGCTCAAGGCCGGGGAACCCTTCCAGGAACTCCACCCTCTCCCGCTTGAAGCGCTCGACCAGATCCCGGTGCTCCTGCATCCGGCCATGCCGCTCGTAGAGCCGGCGGGGCTGGAGCAGCTCGGGGTCTTCGATCCCCGGTACCTCGGCGGCCACCTCGTACCCGAAGTCAAGGTCGTCGGACCACGTGATGGTGCCCTCGGCGATGGCCTTGACGATCGCCGACGAGTGGGGGATCTGGACCTTCTTCGAGCGGTCGTCGCTCTCCCGGCCGCCGATCCGGCCGGTGTTGAGGAGGAACACCTCCATCGGATGGGCGTCGAGAAGCTCCAGGAACCTGTTGCCCTGCTGCTCGTGGCGGAGGGGGAAGAACGGGTTGGTGCCGGGAACCCGGAGAAACCTGCCCTCTTCGGCCTTCCCGCCGGCGGACGTGCCGGTGGTCTCACCTAGCATGAAGTACGCGGCTGCCTGGGTCCGGTCGAGGCGGGCCACAGCGGGGACGATGTTCTCGTTCCAGTTCAGGATGAGCAGGAAGTCCACCCTGGACAGGTCCCTGGCGTCCTTGACCCTGTCCAGATCCTCCAGCCCGAACACCGCTCGCCCGTTCTTCGTGTAGGAGGTCTCGAAGAAGTCCACCACGCCGTTCTCGTCCTGGTACACGTTCTCGAGGTAGGCCCCGGGCTTCGTGACCGCGGCGTAGATGTTGGGCTCGAAGTCGGGGTTGAGCGAGAACGTCTTGGCGAAGCAGCCGTCCTCGGTGGCGTACACCCGGCCGTCGGGCATGAGGGCCACGAAGTCGTCCTGCACGGGCTGTGAGTCGTTCTGTGTCGTGAACGTGGTGGTGGTCTTCCCCGTTCCAGACAGGCCGATGATCAGGAACACCTTCTCCTCTCCGTCCGCCGGCACGGCCTTGCATCCGGCATGGAGGGCCAGCCCGCCCCGGTCGTGGATGATCTTGTTCCACATGCGGAGGCCGCCCTTCTTCGACTCGCCGAAGTAGTCGGAGTTGAGCACCCTGGTGACGCCGTTCTGGAGGTTGACCGCGATGACCCGGTCATCCGGGTAGCCGGGGACCGCCAGGTTCGGCGTGTAGATGACCTGGACCTCCGGCTCGGCCGTTTCGCGCGGGTAGTAGAGCTTCTGTTGCATCCCGGCCACGTTGGCGTTGGCCTTCTCGATCGAGAGACGCGCCGAGGTCCTGAAGCCCTCGACGTTGCCGATGTACCCGTCCACGACGATCATCTCCCGCTCCCGGATGTACTCGTCCTGGCGGGCCGAGATGCGGTCGTACTCCTCGCGGGTGATGGTCTGCCCCGACGTCACCTCGGGATCGTCCGAGACGATGAACGTGCTCCCGGCGCTCCGGGAGGTCACCCGGGTCTGGACGTTGACGTTGCCGAAGGACGTGATCCGGCAGTCCGGCATCTCCTCGGTGAAGCGCCGGAGGTCCCGGGCCGTCGGGTTGTCGAAGACGCGCTTCGCCTCAACCACGCGGATGGTTCCTTTCGCGGACGGAAGGGACCGATTCTACTCCCGAGCGACCCCCCGGGTCAGCGGTCCGTCTCGACCCGGAAGAACAGCCGTACCTGAGTGCGGTACCGGGCTATCTGGTTGCCCTCGATCTCGGTCGAGGTGCCCAGGACCTCGAGCCTGTTTATGTGTCGGATGGTCTTGGAAGCTTCCTTCAGCGCCTCGCGGGCCGCGTCGCCCCACGACTTCTCCGAAACGCCTTCCAGCTCCAGGGTGTTGATCGTCGGCACCTCGGCCTCCTTTCGCTTCGCTGGCGTGGATTATCGTGGAAACCATGGATCGGAGCGAGGTCGAGCTGGTCCGGGCCATCCGTAAGGTCCTGTCCGGAGATGCGCCCGGCCTGATCGTTCCCGTGGGCGACGACGCGGCCGTGGTGGAGCCGGGGGATCATCACGGGCTCCTGACCGCCGACATGCTGGTGGAGGGGATCCATTTCGAGGAGGGAACGACGTCCGCCCACGACCTCGGCCACAAGGCCGTGACCGTGAACGTCTCGGACGTTGCGGCCATGGGCGGGAGCCCCCGGTACGGGCTGGCCTGCCTGGCGGTCTCGAGCCGGGTCGAGGCGTCCTGGATCATGGAACTGTACGGGGGGATGCGCGAGGGTGCGGACGACTACGGGATGGCCCTGGTGGGCGGGGACACCAGCCGGGGCGACCGCACCGTGATCTCGGTGTCCGTGTACGGGGAGGTGGCCAGGGGCCGGGCGGTGACCCGCTCCGGAGCCCGCCCCGGCGACCGGGTAGTGGTCACCGGAGCGCTGGGGGCCTCGGCCGGGGGGCTGCGGGTGGCTCGAACCACCGGGGAGCGCCGCCGAGACCTGCTCAGCACGGAATGGGGGAGGGCGCTGCTGGCAGTCCATGAGCGGCCGGTGGCCCGGCTTGGGGAGGGGCAGGCGCTCGCCGGGGCCGGAGCCACGGCCATGATCGACCTCTCGGACGGGCTGGCCCTCGACCTATGGAGGGTCTGCGAGGAGAGCGGGGTGGGCGCGCGGATCCGCCTGGCCGACCTTCCGGTGGCGGACGGCCTCGACGAGCTGTCTCGGATCGAACCGGTGGATCCTCTGGACCTCGCTCTCCACGGCGGCGAGGACTACGAGCTGTTGGCGGCGATCCCCGGCCGGGCTGTGGACGGAGCCCGGCAGCGTCTCTCGGAAGGGTTCGGCACGCTCCTCACCCAGATCGGCGGGGTCACCGAGGGACCCGGGCTGATCGCCGTGGACGTGGACGGAGCCGAGGCTCCCCTCCAGCCCAAGGGCTGGGATCACTTTGGCTGACGTCCCCAGGGCCCTGTCGATCGCCGGCTCCGACTCCGGGGGCGGCGCTGGCATCCAGGCCGACCTGAAGACGTTCCAGGCTCTGGGCGTCTGGGGGATGACGGCAGTCACCGCGGTCACGGTCCAGAACACCAAGGGAGTGAGCGGGTACGAGGAGGTCTCCCCGGACACCGTGGCCGACCAGGTCAGGGCGGTGGTCACCGACATCGGGGTGGACGCGGCCAAGACCGGCATGCTGGCGTCCGCTCGGATCATCGAGGCCGTGGCCGAGGCGATCGAGGAGGTCGGCCTGCCCAACCTGGTGGTGGACCCGGTGTCGGTGTCCAAGCACGGGCACCCCCTTCTGGCCGAGGACGCAGTCGAGGCCCTCCGCTCCCGGATGCTGCCGTTGGCCACGCTGGTGACTCCGAACCTCCCCGAGGCCGCCCTCCTGGCCGGCTTCCCGGTGGGATCCCTGGAGGACATGGCCAGGGCGGGAAAGAGGATGCTGGAGCTCGGGCCGGGTGCGGTCCTGGTCAAGGGGGGCCATCTCGAGGAGGAAGAGGCCACCGACCTGCTGATCATCCCGGGCGGCGTCGAGGAGATCCGCGGCGAACGGATCGACACCACTCACACCCACGGAACCGGGTGCGTCCTGTCCGCGGCCATCGCCTCGCACCTGGCTCGTGGCGCGGCGCTCCTCGATGCGGTCACTCTGGGGAAGGGCTTCGTCACCGAGGCGATCCGGAGGCACCTCGAGATCGGCGAGGGGATCGGCCCGGTGAACCCGGGCTGGCGCTAGGCCCTCTTCCTCTCGCAGCTCTTGAAGGAGTCCTTGCCGGGGCCGCCGCGGCAGTCGTCGCGGCCTCCCGCCCCCTTCAGCTGGTCGTTGCCGCCGCCGCCGACGAGCTTGTCACTGCCCTTTCCGCCCAGGAGGAGGTCGCTCCCGGCCTTGCCCCGCAGGGTGTCCTTCCCTCCCAGCCCGCACACGACGTCGCGGCTGGAGATCCCGCCTATGGAGTCACGCTCCTTGGAGCCGACCAGGTGGTGGCCCACCTCCGCCTCGGCCCCGGGGCACTTCAGGGGGATCCCGGGCCGATCGAGGAGGGTCGTGCAGGCCCTCTTGCCCGTGCTCCCCAGGCAGCGCCGGGCCTTGGCCAGCTCCTTGTGCAGGGCGCCGACGTACGGATCGTTCCTGGGGTTGCCGTCGTTGTACAGGTTGGTGAGCTGCCACGGATCGGTGGCGATCAGGTAGTACTCGCGGAACTCCACGGTGGTCGCGTCGTTCTCGTAGTACTCGGTGTACTGGTAGTCCGGCGTGCGGATGGACGCCCACGGTCCCCGGGGACCCTGGTTCCACGACTCCGTCAGCATCTTCTTCCGCCCGGCCAGGTTGAGGAGCGACCGGCCGTCGACCGGCGAGCCGGACGCCGCGGAGATCCCCGCGGCGTCCATGATCGTCGGCGCGACATCG
The DNA here is from genome assembly GCA_046726855.1 of Actinomycetota bacterium. GTDB lineage: Bacteria > Actinomycetota > UBA4738 > UBA4738 > CALAEC01 > JBKPBL01. The sequence goes on from JBKPBL010000015.1 coordinate 25,214, forward strand.
ATGTTGCCCACGAATCGCCCGTCGACCCTTCCGCTGGCGATATGGCCGGGCCACCGGGCCAGGAACGGGATCTGCATGGCCTGGGTG
>JBKPBL010000016.1:0-6108 GCA_046726855.1 Actinomycetota bacterium
GTTCGGGGCCCGCCTGGAGCCGTTCACCCACGTCAGCCTGATGCTGTACGGGGGTCGGAACCTGGACACGGTGACCCAGGCCGAGATCCTCAACCCGTTCCGAACCGTGCGAGGGGACTTTGCCCTGTTCTCCGCGGGCGAGACGATGCTGGAAACCGCCGACAAGGTCGCGGAGGAGCACGAGCGGAACCTCCGGCTGTTCCTCCTGCTGCTCCAGGGCCTCCGGGCCCTCGAGACGAGGCCCGCCGACCCCGCTGCGGTGGCCGAGGCGTACCTGCTCCGGCTCCTGGCCCTGTCCGGCTTCACCCCCTTGCTCCGGGCCTGCGCGGAGTGCGGCTCGACCGACGTCCGGCGGTTCTCGGCCTCGCAGGGCGGGGCGGTGTGCGAGGGGTGCAAGGACCGGGACGCCCGGCGGGTCGACACGGCGGCCCTGGCGTGGCTGGCCGGGCTGCTCGACGGCCTCCTGGAGCGAGCCGGCCAGGACGCCCCGCCCAAGGAGATCCGGGCCGAGGCCCGGGCCCTGCTGTACGGCTTCAGCGAGTACCACCTGGACCGGCGGATCCGGAGCCTCCCGCTCCTGGCCCGGACCGGAGCGCCGGCCGATCCTCAGCCCACGCTCATGCCATGACCTATCTCCACGACCTGGACCGGTCGCGGATCCCCCGCCATGTGGCCATAGTCATGGACGGCAACGGCCGGTGGGCGGCCCTGCAGGGCCTCCCCAGGACCAAGGGGCACGAGGCGGGGGAGCGAGCCCTGTACGACGTGGTCGAGGGAGCCCTGGAGATCGGGCTCCCGCACCTGACCGTGTACGCGTTCTCCACGGAGAACTGGGACCGGCCCTCTGGCGAGGTCCGGTTCCTGATGAACTTCAACCGGACGCTTATACGGGAGCGGCGCGACGAGCTTCACGACCGGGGAGTTCGGATCCGGTTCCTGGGCCGCCGGGACTGGCGGCTTCCCCGATCGGTGCAGCGGGAGATGGAAGCCGCCGAGTCCATGACCCAAGGGAACCGCACCCTCACCCTGACCGTGGCTCTCAACTACGGGGGTCGGAAGGAGATCGTGGACGGGGTCAAACGCCTCTTGGCGGATCACGAGGCGGGCCAGCTGCGGGGGGAGCGGATCACGGAGCGGTCCATCGCCCGTCGGCTGTACGATCCCTCGCTCCCCGAGCCGGATCTCCTGATCCGAACCTCGGGCGAGATGCGGACCTCGAACTTCCTGCTGTGGCAGGCGGCGTACGCGGAGCTGTGGTTCACGCCGGTGCTGTGGCCCGATTTCAACAGGGAGCACCTGTTCGAGGCGATCCGCGACTTCCAGAAGCGCGATCGCCGGTTCGGGCGCGTGGAATGAGTCGGTACTTCGCCTACGGCTCCAACATGGACCCCCGACACATGAGCAAGACGTGTCCCGACGCCGACGTGGTGGGGCCCGGCCGCGTGGACGGGTTCCGCCTGGAGTTCAACGTGTACTCGGATCGCTGGCAGGGGGGCGCGGCGAACCTGGAGCCCGACGAGGACGCCCACGTGTGGGGCGTGGTCTGGGAGGTCACCCCCCAGGACCTCGAGGCGCTGGACACGTACATCGGCCACCCGACCTTCTACCGGCGGGAAGAGGTGGCCGTTACCACGCGTGAGGGCAGCCGGGAGTGCATGACCTACCGGGTGGCCCACCAGCGGGGGTACGTCCGCCCCGCGCCGACATATCTGGCCCGGCTGCGCGGGGCGGTCCGGATCCAGGGGCTACCCCCGGAGGCCCTGGACATCATCGAGGCCGCGGCTCATCCTCCGAAGCCCCACATCTCGACGTAGCCGGCCCCCTCCTTGGGATCGAGGATCGACCCGGCTTCCTCATCGGCATGTCCCATTCGCCTGAAGCGATAGAGTTCCTCACGAATGCCGGTAGGCGGTCTCACGGGTCACATTTTGCCGGTTGGCTTCGTCATACAGGTTGGTGTTCACCAAAAGATGGTCCGATCGGGCCATATGCCTAAGGCAATCGAGGCCATAGAGTGGGTCCGGTGGGATAGCTGCAAGGGGTGGTGGAAGAGCAGCCGCCCCTACTTACCGAACCAACTGCTGCTCGCTCACTCTGGCTGAGGAAAGGGGTATGGCATGAATCCTGCAGAACTGATAGCGGTGTCGATCCTGGCACTTGTGGCGATAGCAACGGCCCTGTTCTTGATAACTGGGCTGGTTGAGTACCGGCGCGAGCGAGCGAGCCGGGAAATTCCCGTTGGCCGCCCACTGATCGTCAACCGGGAAGGTGGTCCACGGCGGAACCTCGCCCGTCCCGAGCGTCTGCCTGCACTGGTAGGGGGCACGGAGAGCGGCCCCCAGACCAAGGTCGCTACGGGCTCCTGAGGCCTGAAGGCGCTATCCGCCCGATGGTGGCGGTACCATAGCCCCACGCCAGCGGCCGCAGCCGGCGGTCGGGAAAGGAGCGGTGCCTCGTGGCGGACCTCATGGACGCCATAACCTCCCTTGCCAAGCGTCGGGGGATCGTCTTCCAGTCCAGCGAGATCTACGGCGGCCTGCGCTCGTTCTGGGACTACGGGCCGCTCGGGGTCGAGCTGAAGCGCAACGTCCGGGCGGCGTGGTGGAAGGCCATGGTCCAGGAGCGCGACAACGTGGTGGGGCTGGAGTCATCGGTCATGATGTCGCCCCGGGTGTGGGAGGCCAGTGGCCACCTCGAGTCGTTCACCGACCCTCTGGTCGAGTGCCTCAACTGCCACCAGCGGTTCCGGGCCGACCACCTGCCCGGGTTCCACGCCCCCCAGTCGGGCCACGAGGCCGGGGCCCAGGCCCGGACGCTGGACATGGCCGAGAAGCCGAGGTGCCCCAACTGCGGCCATGACCGGTTCACCGACCCCCGGAACTTCAACCTAATGTTCAAGACTCACATGGGGCCGGTGGAGGACCAGGCCCACGAGGTGTTCCTCCGGCCAGAGACCGCTCAGGGGATGTTCGTGGACTTCGCCACGATCCAGGCGGCAAGCCGGAAGAAGGTGCCGTTCGGCATCGCCCAGATCGGGAAGTCGTTCCGCAACGAGATCACGCCGGGGAACTTCATCTACCGGACCCGCGAGTTCGAGCAGATGGAGATGGAGTTCTTCGTCGAGCCGGGCACGGACGAGCAGTGGCACGAGTACTGGATCGAGCAGCGGGTGAGCTGGTACCGGGGCCTCGGGATCAAGGAGGAGAATCTGCGCGTACGCGAGCACGATCAAGACGAGCTGAGCCATTACTCGAAGCGGACCGTGGACATCGAGTACTCCTTCCCCTTCACCGACTGGGGCGAGCTGGAGGGAATCGCCAACCGGACCGACTTCGACCTCCAGGCCCACCAGAAGCACTCCGGCCAGGACCTCACGTACTTCGACCAGGAGAAGGAGGAACGGTTCCACCCCTACGTGATCGAGCCGGCCGCCGGCGTGGACCGGTGCGCACTGGCCTTCCTGGTCGACGCCTATGCGGTCGAGGAGGCCCCCAACGCCAAGGGGGAGATGGAGAAGCGAACGGTGCTGAAGCTGCACAAGGATCTGGCTCCGGTCAAGGTGGCCGTCCTGCCCCTGTCTCGGAACGAAAGGCTGGTTCCCAAGGCCAGGGAGGTGTTCGACCTGGTCAAGGGGCGCTGGATGTGCGACTACGACGACGCCGGCTCGATCGGGCGCCGATACCGCAGGCAGGACGAGGTGGGGACCCCTCTCTGCGTGACGGTCGACTTCGAGAGCCTCGACGACGACGCGGTGACCGTCCGGGACCGCGACTCCATGGCCCAGGACCGCCTCCCGATCGCCGAGCTGGGCGGTCGCCTGGCGGAGGTCCTCCGCTGACGATTTCGGTTCAAAACCGTCATCATGGAGGCCTGATGGAAGAAGCAAGGACGTCGGGGTCGTCGGCGAGGGATGACTCCCTCGAACCCGTCGTCATGGACCCGGTGACGCTGCGCTTCCGGAACATGGAGGTCGAATCGGCGTTCCGAGCGAGCTACTTCCGGAACAACCTGGGGAACATCCGGTTCGCCTTCCTCAGCGGGGCGTTCCTGTACGCCCTGTGGGGCGTCGTCCTCTACCCGCACATCCTGGCCCTGGCGGACAAGCGGTTCGACCTGGCCATGCGCTATGGGGTCTTCATCCCCGTACTGCTCATCGCCTTCGGGTTGACCTTCATGCGCTCGTTCGAGCGAATCTGGGAAGGGGTGGCCGTCTCCGTGGCCATCCTGACCGTCCTGGTGTGGGTGTACTACGTCGCTCAGGTCCTGACCATGCCCGCGGAGTACGGCTACGTGGGCCTGATCCTCATCACCGCGTTCACGTACACGCTGCTCCGCCTCAGGTTCGTCTGGGTGGTGCTGATCACGGCGGTCGGCATCGCCGCCTACCTGCCGTACGTCGTCTCCGCGGTACACATCTTCGGCGTGACCACGGTGCTGGCCACGCTGTTCATCACGACGTTCGGGGCTCTTGGGGGCGTGGTCGCCTATCGCACGGAGCGGTCGTCTCGTCTCCTCTTCATCCGGGAGCGACAGCTCAACCGAGAGCGCGAGCGGTCCGAGAGGCTTCTTCTCAACGTGCTACCTCGGGTGATCATCGACCGGCTCAAGGCCGGCGCGAACGGCGGCCACGTGGCCGAGGCGCTGGACGAGGTCAGCGTGCTGTTCGCCGACGCTGTCAACTCGACGGAGGAGGCCGCCAAATCCTCCCCGGAGGGATTCGCCGAGACCTTGGACCAGCTGTTCCGTCGGTTCGACGATGTCGCCGACCGCTACGGCCTCGAGAAGATCAAGACGATCGGCGACGCGTATATGGCCGTGGCCGGAGCTCCTGTGCCCATGGCCAACCACGCCCAGGCCGCCGCGGACATGGCCCTGGACGTGCTCGATGAGGCCGGCCGGGTCAGGTGGCCCTCGGGCGATCCGATCGAGGTCCGGGTGGGTGTGGCCACGGGGCCCGCAGTGGCCGGCGTCATCGGCCAGCGCAAGTTCGCCTACGACCTGTGGGGGGACACGGTGAACCTGGCCAGCCGCCTGGAGGCGTACGGGGAGCCCGGCCGGATCCTGGCGTCCGAATCGGTGGCCGAGCGGCTGGGGGACCGGTATGAGTTCGGCCCGGCCCGCGTCGTGGAACTCAAAGGGAAGGGACCCACCCCCGTCCACTACCTGATCGGCCGCCGCTCCCCGGTTCCCGCGCCGAGAGCATCGGCCCACTGATTTCGATACGAGGCGGTTGCGTAATCTTTGAAGGGCTGGTATCCTTCGGCTTTGTGATACGTCACCGTCTCGTATCGGAAGGGAGTCCGTCATGGAAGCGACCGTGAATCCGCAGGTCAGAGACCTGGACGGCCAGCCCTACCAGCGGAGGTGGTGGGCCCTGCTGGTCCTCTGCCTGAGCCTGGTCGTTATCGGGATGGACAACACGATCCTAAACGTGGCACTACCGACCCTGGCCCGGGACCTCCAGGCCACCGCCAGCGAGCTCCAGTGGATGGTGGACGCCTATATCCTGGTGTTCGCGGGGCTCCTCCTCACGATGGGTGCCCTGGGGGACCGGTTCGGCCGGAAGCTGGCCCTGAACATCGGCTTGCTGGTCTTCGTGGCAGGCTCGGTGGCCTCCGCTTTCGCCGGTTCGGCCGGGGTCCTGATCGCCTCCCGGGCCGCCATGGGGGTCGGGGGCGCGCTGATCATGCCCTCGACACTCTCGATCATCACCAACACCTTCCCGCCGCACGAGCGAGGGCGGGCCATCGGCGTATGGGCCGGGGTGGCCGGGCTGGGGATCGTCCTCGGCCCGGTGATCGGAGGCTGGCTCCTTGAGCACTTCTGGTGGGGTTCGGTGTTCCTGGTCAACGTGCCGGTCGTTGCCGTGGCCATCCTGGCGGGATGGCCGCTGGTTCCGGAGTCCCGGGACCCCCGGGCTACCCCCCTGGACCTGGTGGGCGCGGGGCTCTCGATCGCGGCACTGGTCACGCTGGTGTACGGGATCATCGAGGCGCCGGAGAACGGCTGGACCGACCCGCTCACGCTGGGCGCGTTCGGGATCGCGGCCGTCCTGTCGGTTGCGTTCATCTGGTGGGAGCGGCGAGTCGAGCACCCCATGCTCCGGAT
>JBKPBL010000017.1:0-9886 GCA_046726855.1 Actinomycetota bacterium
CCCTTGCGCCACGCGTACAGCAGGCCCAGACCGAGTATCAGGATGAAGATGGTCATCGAGACGACCGCGTACATCCCCAGATCCTCGAACACCACGGCCCAGGGGACCAGGAACACGCTCTCCACGTCGAAGATGACGAAGAGGAACGCGTAGATGTAGTAGCGGATCTGGCTCTGGGACCACCCCTCACCCACCGGGTCGATCCCGCATTCGTAGGTGGTGAGCTTCTCGGGTAGGAGCCGCCTGGGGGCCACCACCCTGGCCAGCAGGATGGCCACGGCCACCAGCCCCGTGCCCGCCAGGGCCAGGGCCACCAGCGTCCCGTACGAGCGGAAGTAGTCGTCCACGCTTGTGAAAGGTTTCTCAAGCGCGATTCTAGCAGGGGGCCTCCGGGCCCCGCGAAGGCCGGCCCGCCCACGGGCGGGTCGACCGCCCTCAGGCGGCCGCGCCGCAGCGGGAGGCGATGAACTCCGAGAGGTGAAGCAGAGCGTCCCGAGCGTTCCCCGAGGGGAGCCCCTCCGCGGCGGCGATGGCCCGCCTGACCTCGGCGGTCACCGCCTCGCGAGCCGGCTCCAGCGACCCATCCGAGCTGACGATGTCCAGGGCCCCGGCCAGTCGATCCCCTTCGGGGGGGCCCGGCTGGAGCAACCCCCGGAGCTCATCCCGGCGGGCCGACGCCCGGAGGGCATGGATGACCGGCAGGGTGTACACCCCCTCGCGGAGGTCGCTCCCGGGAGCCTTGCCCAAGGTTGCCTCGTCGGAGGCCAGGTCCATGATGTCGTCGGAGAGCTGGAAGGCCATCCCCAGCGACCGTCCGAACCGGTCCAGCCCCTCGACCACCTCGGGTCCGGCACCGGAGAGCATCCCCCCGACGCGACACGAGGTGGCGATGAGGGATGCGGTCTTCCGCCGGATCACCTCCATGTATGAGGCCTCGTCGGCATCGAGCCGGCCGGCGCCCTGCACCTCGCGGATCTGGCCCTCGCATACCTGGGCGATCGTGATGGCCAGGAGGCGGGTCACCTCGTTCCCCAGGTCCGAAGAGATCTCAGAGGCCCGGGCGAACAGGAAGTCGCCGGTCAGGATGGCCACGGTGTTCCCCCACCGGGCGTTCACCGACGGGATCCCCCGACGGCTCTCGGCCTCGTCGATCACGTCGTCGTGGTACAGGGTGGCCAGGTGGGTGAGCTCGATGGCTACCGCTCCGGGAACCAGGCGGCCGTCTTGGGGGTCGCCGAAGCGGCCGCTCAGGAGGACCAGCAAGGGCCGGAAGCGCTTCCCCCCGGCCTCGAGCAGGTATCCCCCGGCCGATGAGACCAGCGTCATGTCCGAGCCGGACGCCGCCGCCGACAGCGCCGATTCCACCTCGCTCAGACCACGCCGGAGGTCGGATTCCAGCGCGGGGTCGGGAGCTTCCAGCTCCTTCCAGGCCGTCCCGCTCATGAGGGGATGCTACCCGCGGTCACCACCGAAGCACCCCGGCGGTCTGGAGGGGCTCGAGGAGCAGGCCGGGCACCACGCCGAGGACCAGGGTTACCGCCGCGGTAACCGCCAGGGCGAAGCCGGGAGCCGGACCGGTGGGAAGCGCCACCGCCTCCTCGGGCTCCTCCATATACGAGAGGACTATGACCCGGATGTAGAAGAACGCGGCCACCACGCTGGCCAGCACGGCCAGGATCACCAGTCCTTCCAGCCCGGCGTCCACCGCTGCCTGGAACACCAGGACCTTGGCGATGAACCCCGCCGTGGGCGGCAGTCCGGCCAGGGACAGGAGGAACAGGGCCAGGAGGGCGGCCAGGACCGGGTTGCTCCGCCCCAGCCCTCGGTACGAACGCAGCGAGGTCCGCTCCTCGCCCACCCGGGAGACCAGAACGACCACGCCGAAGGCGCCCAGGATCATGGCCGCGTAGGCCACCAGGTAGAACATCGATCCGGAGATCCCCTCCTGGTTCCCGGCGGCCACACCGACCAGGACGAACCCAGCGTGGGCGATCGAGGAGTAGGCCAGCAGGCGCTTCACGTCATCCTGGGCGATGGCCAGCAACGAACCCACTACCATTGTCACCGCCGACAGGGCCACCAGGGCCGGCGTGACCTCCCAACCCAGCGGCCCCAAGGCCACGGTGGCCACCCGGATCAGGGCGGCGAACCCCGCCACCTTCGTGCCCGCGGCCATGAAGGCCGTAACCGGAGTGGGCGCCCCCTGGTACACGTCCGGCGTCCACATGTGGAATGGGACCGCGGCGACCTTGAAGGCGAACCCCACGGCCAGAAGCCCCGCGGCGGCGAGCCCCAGGGCCACCGTTCCGGTCTCCGCGGAGAGCGCCCGGGCGATACCCGCGATGTTGGTGGTCCCGGTGGCCCCGTACGCCAGGGCGATCCCGTAAAGGAAGAAGGCCGAGGAGAACGCGCCCAGCAAGAAGTACTTCAGGCTGGCCTCCTGGGAAGCGGCCCGGCGCCACGAGAACCCGGCCATCACGTACAGGGACAGGGACAGGATCTCCAGGCCCAGGAACACCACGATCAGATCCGCCGCCGCCGAGAGCAGCGTCATACCGGATGTGGCGAACAGAAGCAGCGCGTAGTACTCGCCGCGGGCCTCCCCGGTGCGGTCCAGATAGTGGGCTGAGAGCAGCACGGCCACCGCCGCCGAGCCCAGGATCACCAGGCGGAAGAACAGCGCGAAGTCGTCGGTGGCCACCATCCCGCCGAGGACTGTGAGCCCCTCGGTGAGCCCGAAGCGCAGCTGGCGTCCGGCGGGGATGGCCGCGGCCAGGATCCCGAGCAACGTCACCAGCACGACGAATCGCTGGTCGCGGGACGGCCGGACCGCATCCAGGAGGAGGACCAGGATGGCCGTCCCCACCAGGATCAGCTCGGGCAGGATCGGCGTCAGCACCAGCTCCGGCGGGCGGATCTCGGGCATCAGCCACCGGCTCCCGCGGCTTCGATCGTGGTCGCCGAGTCCGGCTGGACCGCGATCATCCGGGCATGGCGGTCGGCGGACGGCTCGATCCGGTCGAGCACCGGCCGCGGGTACACACCGAGGGCGATGATGACCGCCACCACCGGCACCAGAACTGCGTACTCGCGGCCGTCCAGGTCGGGTGTGTGGGCCAGAGCGGGACGGAGCTCACCGTGCATGGCCCGCTGGTACGCCCAGAGGAGATAGATCGCCGAGAGGACCACCCCGGCGGCTCCCACCACCGCCAAGGCCCGGCTCACGTCGAACGTCCCCAGGAGGATCAGGAACTCGCCGACGAACCCGTTCAGCCCCGGCAAGGCCAGCGATGACAGGGCCACCACCAGGAACACCCCGGCCAGGACGGGCACCCGCTGGCCCAGGCCCCCGAGCTCGGCGAGATCGCGAGTGTGGGTTCGCTCGTACAGCATCCCCACGATGAGGAACAGCGCCCCCGTGGAGAGGCCATGGTTCACCATCTGGAGGACTCCCCCAGACATGCCCTGGAGGGTCCCGGCGAACACTCCCAGCACCACGAACCCGAGGTGCGACACGCTCGAGTAGGCAACCAGCCGTTTGACGTCGGTCTGAATGAGGGCCACCACCGCCCCGTACACGATCCCTATCACCGCCAGTACAGAGACGAACGTCCGGAAGTAGTCCGAGGCCTCGGGGAAAAGGCTGAGGTTGAACCGGATCAGCCCGTAGGCTCCGATCTTCAGCAGGACGCCCGCGAGGAGTACCGACCCCGCGGTGGGCGCCTCGGTGTGGGCGTCGGGAAGCCACGTGTGCAGCGGGAACAGAGGAACCTTGACGGCGAAGGCCAGGAAGAAGGCCAGGAAGAGCCACCTTGCGGTGGCCACCGGCAGGTCGAGCTGCTGGAGAGCCGCCAGGTCGAAGGTCGGAGTGCCCGTCAGCGAACCCGACCGGAAGTATAGGAACAGGATGGCCACGAAGAGGAAAGCCGAGCCGGCCATGGTGAACAGGAAGAACTTCACCGCCGCGTACACCCGCCGGCCGCTCCCCCAGATCCCGATCACCAGGTACATGGGGAAAAGGAGGCCTTCGAAGAAGACGAAGAACAGCAGCAGGTCCAGGGCCACGAACGCTCCCAGCATGGCCGTCTCCAGAACGAGGAGGGAGACCATGAAGTACGGCACCTGGCGTTCCACCCGCCAGGATGCAAGCACCGACACGGGCATCAGGAACGTGGTGAGCAGGACCATGAACAGGCTGATCCCGTCGATCCCCAGGAGGTACTGGAAGTTCAGGGGCCCCACCCACTCGGCCCGCTCGACGAGCTGGAAGCCGCCCACCTCCCCCCAGAACTCGCCGAGGATGCCGAGCGAGGCCACGAACGTCCCCACCGTGACCACCAGGGCGAACCAACGAGCCGCGGCGGCCTCCCGATCCACCCGGGCCTCCTCGCGCCCCCGCATCCCCAGCCGGCCGAGGATGCCGGCCGCGACCATCAGGACCGCGCCGCCGAGCGGCAGGAACACCGTCAGGCTCAGCCACGGGAAGTCCGCTTTCATCGACTCCCCCAGAACGCCACGACCAGGAGGAGCAGGACCGCTCCGAGTAAGAAGCCCAGGGCGTACGTGCGGACCAACCCGGTCTGGACCCTCCGTCCTCGGCTGGCCGCGCGCCCGAACAGCCAGCCGAGACCGTTGACCGCTCCGTCGACGACCCTGTTGTCGAAGACGTAGGCGGTGAAGGCCGAGGCAGCCTTCCCTGGCGTGACCAGCACGGCGCCGTAGGCGTCGTCCACATAGAACCCTCGAGCCAGGGTTCGCTGCACCCCGGAGAACCGAGCCCGGAGGGCCCTCCAGTCGATCCGCCCGGACCCGTAGAGGAACCAGCCGACGGCCAACCCGACCAGGGCCACCCCCGTGGCGATCACGGACAGGGCCAGCTCGGACAGGCCCCCGGTAGCGGCCCCCGCCTCGGCCGGGCCGGCCACCGGCTGGAGGAAGAGCTGGACCCGTCCGGTCTCAACCGACAGCCCCAGAAGCCCGCCGAGGGCCGCGCCGGCCGCCAGGACGATCATCGGCACGGTCATCAGGAGCGGGGACTCGTGCGGGTGGAGGTCCTCTCGGGACCGGCCCTCGAAGGTGAGCAGGTAGGCCCGGCTGACGTAGACGGCTGTGCCGAAGGCCGCGACGAGCCCCGCGACCCACAGGCCGGACCGGCCCCCTTCGTACGCCGCGGCCAGGATCTGGTCCTTGCTGAAGAACCCCGCGAACAGGGGGATCCCGGCGAGGGCCAGGCCGCCAACGACAAAGACGGCCGCCGTGACCGGCATGCGGCGCCGCAGGCCGCCCAGCCTGGTCAGGTCGATCGTGCCGCCCGTGGCGTGCATAACACTGCCCGCGGAAAGGAACAGGACCGATTTGAAGAAGGCGTGAGCGACCAGGTGGAAGATCGCCACCGCGTACGCTCCGACCCCGGCGGCCAGGAACATGTACCCGAGCTGGCTGATCGTCGAGTAGGCGAGCACACGCTTCAGGTCGTCCTGTCCGATGGCCGAGATGGCGGCGTATACAGCCGTGATCGCGCCGATCACGGCCACCACGGTCAGCGCCACCGGCGAGGCCTCGAACAGAGAATGCGTCCGGACGACCAGGTAGACGCCGGCGGTGACCATCGTGGCGGCGTGGATCAGGGCGGAGACGGGGGTCGGCCCCTCCATGGCATCGGGGAGCCACACGTGCAGCGGAAGCTGAGCCGATTTTCCGACGGCGCCGGCGAACAGCAGGAGGGCGATGGCCGTGGCCGTGCCCGAGGCCAGACCGCCGGCCGCCCCGAAGACCTGGTCGTACTCGACGGACCCGAACGTTGAGAAGATCAAGAAGATCCCGATCAGCATGGCCGTGTCGCCGATCCGGGTGACGATGAACGCCTTCTTCCCCGCGTCCGCGGCGGTCTTCCGCTCGAACCAGAACGCGATCAGGAGGTACGAGCACAAGCCCACACCCTCCCAGCCCACATACAGAAGTACGAAGTTGTTGGCCAGGACGAGGATGAGCATCGAGAACACGAACAGGTTCAGGTAGCCGAAGTACCTGGTGTACCGAGGGTCCCCGTGCATGTAGTCGATCGAGTACACGTGGATCAGGAACCCCACGCCGGTGACGATGAGTGCCATCACCATCGTCAGGGGATCGACCCGGAGCTCGACGGGCGCCTGGAACGTCCCCACGTCGATCCACTCGAACAGCAGCCGCAAGACGGTCCGCTCCTCGGCGGGAAGCGAAAGCAGATCCTGGAGCACCAGAACCGCCACGACGAACGAGGCGCCTACCAAAGCCGACGCAAGCCCGCCCGCAACCCTTCTCAGCGGTTTGCCGGCGACGAGGAGGACAGCTGCACCGGCGAGTGGGAATGCCGGCATGAGCCAGACCAGATCAATCACGCCGATCCTTCGGCGAGGCGAGCCGGGCCCAAGGTGGTGGGACTCTCGTGAACGCAGCGAAGCGCGAGGATGCACGGGGCCCGGGAAGCGGCGGGCGCGAAGCGAAGTGAACGGGGGGGACCACCGCAGGGCCCGGGCTCGCGCACCCCGCTGAGCGGCTCACCATTTGAGGAGGCTCTCGTTGTCCACGTTGGCCGTGGCCCTCCGGCGGAAGATGGAGACGATGATGGCCAGGCCGACTACCACCTCGGCCGCCGCCACGACCATCGAGAAGAACGCCAGGATCTGGCCGTCGACCTCGCCCATCTGCCGGGAGAAAGCGATCAGCGAGAGGTTCACCGCGTTGAGCTGAAGCTCCACGGACATGAAGATGACCAGCGCGTTCCGGCGGACCAGGACGCCGATAGTGCCGATCGTGAACAGCAGTGCGGAGACAACCAGGAAGTAGGCGATAGGTGTGCTCACGCCACCGGCTCCTTCTGGGGTTCCCTGCCCACCGCCTCCTCCCGCTCCGGGAGGCCCCGGGCCCGCCGCCGAGCCAGGACCATGGCCCCCACCGCCGCAACGATCAGGAGGATCGAGGTGACCTCGAAGGGAAACACGTAGTCGGTGAAAAGGACTCGGGCCACGGCCTGGACGTTGTCCTGGCCCTGCGGAACCGGCGGCGGGGCCCCCGACAAGCCGATCCCCAACCGGATGGCCAGCACCACCTCGGCCACCAGCAGGATCCCCAGCCCGATGGCCCAGAACCGCTGGCCTCGGATCGTCTCGACGAGGGCCTCCCGGCGGTCGACGCCGAGGAACATGATCACGAACAGGAAGAGCACCATGATCGCGCCGGCGTACACGATCACCTGGACCGCGGCCAGGAAGTGGGCCTCCAGGAGGACGAAGAACACCGCCAGCGTGAACTGGTTGAGGATCAGCAGCAGCGCAGCGTGCACCGCGTTCCTCTGGAAGAGCATGAGAGCCGCGGCCCCAACGCTGACCGGCGCGACCGCCCAGAACACGATCAGGTCCACGGCTATCCCTGCTCAGTGCCCGGAGCGGTTCCCAACGGAGGGGGGCGCTCCAGCAGCTGCTCCTTCTCCAGGATGGCGTCCTCCCGCGTGGCCCAGGACAGCTCGAAGTTGCTCGTGAGGGTGAGGGCCCGAGTGGGACAGGCCTCCACGCAAAGGCCGCACATGATGCACCTCAGGTAATTGATCTGATAGGTCTCGGCGTACCTCTCGCCTGCCGAGACCGGGCCGTCGGGATCGTTGTCGGCGCCCTGGACGTAGATCGCGTCGGCCGGGCAGGCCCAGGCGCACAGCTCGCACCCGATGCACTTCTCCAGCCCGTTCTCGTGCCTGTTCAGCAGGTGCCGGCCCCCGTGCGAGCGGGGAGGCAGCTCCTTGATCTCCCGCGGATACGAGACGGTCACCGGCCGCCGGAACATGTTCCGGAACGTCACGGCCAGTCCCTTGAGGATGTCGACGATCACCGGGCCCCCTCCACCGTGCGCTCCTCGGGTCGCCTCCTGGTAAGCATCGGCGCCGCCAGCGAGAGCAGGAGTGCCACCCCGGCGGCGATGGCCACCCAGCGGAACAGCTCTTCTCGGCCGAACACGTCCGGGAGGATGACGATGGCTCCCGTGGCCAGCACCCACAGCAGCCCCCAGGGGATGAGGATCTTCCAGCCGAAATTCATCAGACGGTCGTAGCGGAACCGCGGAAGGGTGGCCCGGATCCAGATGAACACGAAGATCAGGGCGACCACCTTGAGGATGAACCACAGCAGTGGCCAGAGCCAGGGGAGAAAGTCGAAGACGGGGCCTCGCCACCCGCCCAGGAACAGCGTGACGGCCACCGCCGACACGGTGATCATGTGGAGGTACTCGGCCAGGAAGAACATGGCGAAGCGGATCCCCGAGTACTCGGTGTTGTAGCCCGCAACCAGCTCCGTCTCGGCCTCGGGAAGATCGAACGGAGGCCGGTTCGTCTCCGCAAGGGCCGCGGTGGCGAAGATGAGGAAAGCCGGCAACTGCGGCACTATGTTCCAGATCCGGTCCTGCGCCGCCACCAGCTCGGACATCCGGAGAGTGCCTGAGTACATCACCACGGCCACAACTCCCAGTGCCATCCCGACCTCGTACGAGATCATCTGGGCGCTCGAACGGATCCCCCCGAGCAGCGGGTACGCGGAGCCCGAGGACCACCCCGCCAGCACCACGCCGTACACGGCCAGCGATCCCATGGCCAGGAAGAACAGGATCCCCACGTTGAGGTCGGCGAGCTGGAACGGCACCTCCCTCCCGAACAGCCCCAAGCCGGTGCCGAACGGCACCACGGCGAACGCCAGGATCGCCGGGACCAGCGACACGATCGGGGCCAGGGCGTGGATCCGGCGATCCGCCTGGCTCGGGATGACGTCCTCCTTGAAGAAGAGCTTGATCCCGTCGGCCAGCGAGATGAGCATGCCGAACGGTCCCGCCCGCCTGGGCCCCAGCCGGGTCTGCATGTCGGCCACGACCTTTCGCTCGATCCAGATCACCAGCAGCACGGAGACCAGGAGCGCCCCGAACGTGAGCACCACCCGGGCCAGGAGCAGGATCCAGTCGACGAGGTCCATCAGCTGGCCACCTGCTCCCGCTCTCCTGCCGGCTCCACTCGGGCCCCGGTGAAGGGCGGCCCGGTGAGCAGCGTGTTGGCCCGGAGCCCGGGCTGGTTCCACGGGACGAACACGGCCCCCTGAGAGATGCCGTCGCTCACCCGAACCGGCAGCATGGCCTCACCGGCCTCGGTCGCGACCCGGGCCGCGGACCCCTCCTCGAGCCCCAGGCGGTCGGCGTCGGCGGGATGGATCTCCATGAATGCCTCGTCTCCCAGGGCGGCCTTGAGCTCGACGGCGTCGACGGAGAGCCGCCCCTCGTCGACCAGGAGCGGATAGGTGAACAGCGTGAGGCCATCTCCCTCGACAACAGGTCCCCTGCGGCTCGGCCCCGGGGAGACCCGGAGAGGTCGAGGAGCAAGGAGCCGGCCCATCTCCTCGTGGAGGGACTCCAGCGAACGGAATCCCATGTCGGCCCCGGCCACCTCGGAAAGCTTTTGGAAGATCTCCCAGTCGGGGCGGGCCAGGCCGGGCGGGGGCCGGACAGCGGCGATTCGCTGGCCTCTCCCCTCCCAGTCCGTGAAGTGGCCGTCCTTCTCCAGGTACGCCGCTGCGGGGAGGGCGGCGTCGGCGTACTCGCGGTACGGCCCGAGGGCCAGGTCCTGCACGACCAGGAACGGAGCGTTCGCCACCGCCAGCTCGGCCAGGGCGGCGTCGGGGAAGTCCGACAGCGGGTCCACGCCGACCAGGAAGAGCACGCCGATCTCACGGCGGGCCGCACTCTCCAGGACGTCCCGGGTCCCCCGGCCCGGGGCGGATGGGAGAACCGGGCCCCACAGGTCCTCGACCTCCGCGCGCTCGCCGGCGTCCACGACGCGGCGACCTCCGGGAAGCAGAGCCGGATGCACGCCGGCCCGGAG
>JBKPBL010000018.1:0-17164 GCA_046726855.1 Actinomycetota bacterium
CCGCATGTCAAGCCCTGGTAAGGTTCTTCGCGTTGCGTCGAATTAAGCCACATGCTCCGCCGCTTGTGCGGGCCCCCGTCAATTCCTTTGAGTTTTAGCCTTGCGGCCGTACTCCCCAGGCGGGGTGCTTAATGCGTTAGCGTCGGCACGGAGAGGGTTGATGCTCCCCACACCTAGCACCCAACGTTTACGGCTGGGACTACCAGGGTATCTAATCCTGTTCGCTCCCCCAGCTTTCGCGCATGAGCGTCAGGACAGGCCCAGAGATCCGCCTTCGCCACCGGTGTTCCTCCCGATATCTGCGCATTTCACCGCTACACCGGGAATTCCGATCTCCCCTACCTGCCTCGAGCCCGGCAGTATCGAATGACAGCCCGAGGTTGAGCCTCGGGTTTTCACATCCGACTTAACGAGCCGCCTGCGCGCGCTTTACGCCCAATAAATCCGGACAACGCTCGCCCCCTACGTCTTACCGCGGCTGCTGGCACGTAGTTAGCCGGGGCTTCTTCTGCGGGTACCGTCACTCTCGCTTCGTCCCCGCTGAAAGGGGTTTACAACCCGAGGGCCTTCATCCCCCACGCGGCGTCGCTGCGTCAGGCTTTCGCCCATTGCGCAAGATCCCCCACTGCTGCCTCCCGTAGGAGTCTGGGCCGTGTCTCAGTCCCAGTGTGGCTGGCCACGCTCTCACGCCAGCTACCCGTCGTCGCCTTGGTGGGCCTTTACCCCACCAACAAGCTGATAGGCCGCGGGCCCATCCCAGGCCGCCGGAGCTTTCCTACTCGGACCAGGTGATCCGAGGAGCGTATCCGGTATTAGCCCCGGTTTCCCGAGGTTATCCCGAAGCCTGGGGCAGGTTGCCCACGTGTTACTCACCCGTTCGCCGGTTTCCCCTCAGCAGGGTTACCCCCGCTGAGGTTCTCCCTCGACTTGCATGTGTTAGGCACGCCGCCAGCGTTCGTCCTGAGCCAGGATCAAACTCTCCGTAGGAACTTCAGACCCGGCCCGAAAGGCCGGTTCATTCGTTCGATTGGAGCGACCGGGGAGGGCTAACCCCGTCCCGGTCCTGTGATCCGGCCGGTCATCCGGACGGATTCGTACAGACCGCCAGGCGAGTTTCGGACACGCTGACGCGCGCCTTCCTCGTCTGACGGGAGTCGCACTGGCTTTTGGCACGCTGTTCAGTTCTCAAGGTGCACCGCCCTACCGGGCCCGAAGACGCGAAAGTCGCCGGACACAGCCGACGACCGCCCAACTACCGACCTATATTCGATGGTCGACCGCTAGGCAGCCACCTCCCCGTCTTCGGTTGTCAGGAGGAGGTTCCCCATTCAGGACCCTTCTCTCCCGCCCACAGGGGGTCGTTCCAAGAGGAATGATACGGCCTGCCCCGGGTCGGCGTCAATCGGACGATTCGGACAGACAAAACCGCAGGTCAAAGGCCTGCCTCATGTGCGCCCTGTACGGCGAGCAGCCTCCATTCGCCGGGAACCCCCTTGAGCCTGTGCATGCCGCGGTCCTCGAACCGGATGCGCGCTCCGGCCACCAGGTCTCTTACGGTCGACGAGACCAGGATCTCGCCCGGGCCTGCCAGTGAGGCAACCCGAGCACCGATGTGCACGGCGATGCCTCGGATATGGTCCCCGGCGACTTCGACCTCGCCCGTGTGAAGTCCCGCTCGGATCTCCAGTCCCAAGGACCGAAGGGACTCCGTTACCGCCTGAGCGCATGTGATGGCCCGTGCGGGGCCATCGAACGTGGCCAAGAAGCCATCCCCCGCGCTGTCGACCTCCCGGCCGCGGAAGACGGTCAGGTGCTCTCGTACCAACTCGTCGTGGCGTTCCAGGAGCTCCTCCCACGCCGCGTCGCCAAGAGCAACCGCTCGGTCCGTCGACCCCACGATATTGGTGAACAGGACTGTGGTCAGGACACGGTCCTTCACGGCAGGGCGGCGAGCGCCGGTCAGGAACTCCTCCACCTCGCCACCGACGGCCTCGACGTCGCCCGCCCACAGGTAGGTGTCGATGCCGGGGATCTGCACGTACCGGGCACCGGGGATATGTTCGGCGATATAGCGCCCGCCTTCCGGCGGAGCGAAGCGAGCGCCGGCCCGGTGAATCACCAAGGTGGGCACCCTTATCGCGGGCAGCACATGGCGCACGTCGTTCTCCTCCCGCGCTGACGTCAGCCCAGCGTATTCGGAAGGACTGGCCCAGCCGCGCTCGTATCGCGCGAATTCCCGGCGCACCTTTTCATCGGTCGCCATGGATGGAGCCAAATCATCGATCGTGGGCCCCCCTTCCCCAGCGGTCCTTCGCCATCGCGACGTACCTTCTGATCTCCTCCTCGGATCTGCCGAAGGGGTAATCGGTCGTCCGAACCAGCCTCGAATACCCGTTGATCACGATCAATGCGTATCGGGTTTCCGGCGGCTCCACGGGCTATCTCAGCTAAGCTTGAGGAAGCGACGCCGGCCGACTTGAACCACCCGGTCTCTGAGGTCCGAAGGGTCGAACTCCGTATCGGGATCGGCCACGGGTACGCCGTCGAGGCGAACGCCTCCCTGCTCGATCAACCGACGGGCTTCGGCGTTGGACGTCGCCAGGCCCATGACCGCCAGTAGCCGGGGAAGCCACACGGCTCCGTCGCGGATCGTCTCGGCGGGGATCGGCGCTTCCGGCACGTCCACGGGGATGTCGCGCTCCCGGTGCACTGTGTCGAAGCGCTGCTCGGCCGCCTCCGCCTCCTGCTGACCGTGGTACCGGGCAACGATCTCCCGCGCCAGCCGCCGCTTCTGTTCGACGGCCGGCATCGATCGGATAGCCTCGAGCTCCTCGGTGGGGAGGCCCGTGCATAGCCGGAGCCACGCCTCGATGAGCTTGTCGGGGATACTCATGACCTTGCCGAACTGCTCCTCGGGCGGGTCCGTCACCCCCACGTGGTTGTTGAAGGTCTTGGACATCTTCCTGACGCCGTCCGTGCCCTGCAGGAGAGGGAGCGTGAAGGCGACCTGAGGATCCTGGCCGTGGGCCCGCTGGAGGTCGCGGCCCACCAGGAGGTTGAAGAGCTGGTCGGTGCCGCCCAGCTCGACGTCGGCTCGCACCGCCACGGAGTCGTAGCCCTGCATCAGCGGGTACAGGAACTCGGAAACGCTGATGGGTTTACCGGCCCGGTACCGTTCCGAGAAGTCATCGCGATCGAGGAGCCGGGCCACTGTCAGGATGGAGGCCAGTCGGGCCACGTCCTCGAACGTCAGCGGAGCCAGCCATTCGCTGTTTCGCCGGATCTCCGCCGCGTCGACGTCGATCACCTTGCCGGCCTGCTCCATGTAATTTCGGGCGTTCTCCTCGAGCTCCTGCTGCGAAAGCATCGGGCGGGTCTCGGACTGTCCCGCGGGATCACCGACCCTTCCGGTGAAGTCCCCTACGATCAGGACCGCGGTGTGGCCGAGGTCCTGGAACCGCCGCATGGCCCCCAGTACCACCGTGTGGCCGAGATGGAGGTCCGGTGTGGAGGGATCGATACCCAGCTTCACCCGGAGGGGCCGACCCTCGGCCAGCTTCGCGTTCAGCTCCCCGGCCGGAACCACCTCCGCGGCACTGGCCAGCAGAACCCGACGGGCCGCCGAGACGTCGGATGGGGGGGACATGATCGGCGCCAATCTAGCAACTGAGACGTATACTTCGGGCGGGATGGGCCGGCCTTCCCCTCCCCGTCGGCTCCTTTGTGTCGTCGCGGCTCTCGCGGCCCTTGCCATCACGTCCTCGGCCTGTACGGCGGTCTCGGACCTGGACGCGGAGATGGCCAAGGCTCCCCCTCTGGCCCAGACCTCGAAGATCTACGACAGCCGAGGGAACCTCATCACGACCCTCCACGCCGAGGAGGATCGGGAGCTGATCCCACTGGCTCGGATCCCCCAGCCGGTCCAGGACGCGGTGATCGCCATCGAGGACCAGCGCTTCTGGCACCACCGCGGCATCGACGTCAAGGCGATCGTCCGAGCCGCCTACGTCAACGCCACCACCGGGGAGATCGAGGAGGGCGGCTCTACCATCACCCAGCAGTACGTGCGGAACGTGTTCACCGGAGTGGGGACGGACGAGACGATCGGCAGGAAGGTGCGCGAGGCCTCGCTGGCCTGGCAGCTCGAGGAGCAGCTCTCCAAGGAGGAGATCCTCAGCCGGTACCTGAACACCGTGTATTTCGGACAGGGTGCCTACGGGATCGAGCGGGCCGCGGAGACCTTCTTCTCCCGCCCGGCCGACGACCTCAGGCTCGCCCAGGGGGCTCTCCTGGCCGGGCTGATCGCCGGTCCCGGGCGCTGGGACCCGATCGACAAGCCGGATGCGGCCCTGGTCCGACGCAACACGGTGCTGGCTCGGATGGAGGAACTGGGGTACATCACGTCCAGCAAGTATCAGAGAGTCGCGGCCCGCCCTCTGGGCCTCCATCCGTCTCTGGAGACCGGGGAGTATCCGGCTCCCTGGTTCGTTGACTACGTGAAGCACGTGATCCTCACCGACGAGCGATTCGGGGAGCGCTACAGGCAGCGGTACAACTTCCTGTTCAAGGGGGGCCTGCGCATCTACACGACCATCGACCTCCGGATGCAGCGAGCCGCCGAGCAGGCCGTACGAAGCATCCTCTACGAGGAGGGCGACCCCTACGCGGCGCTTACCGCCATCGACCCTCGGACCGGCGAGATCAAGGCCATGGTCGGCGGACGCGACTACTTCGTCCGCCAGAGGCTGGACCCGTACGCGAAGATCAACCTGGCCACGGGGGGCTCCACCGGGCGACAGGCAGGCTCGGCGTACAAGGTGTTCGCGCTGGTGGCCGCGCTCGAGAACGGGATCCCGCTAAGCAGAACGTACTCGGGCTCGTCGGTGGTCCTGGATGAGCCGCCCTGCGGCTCCCCCGCCGACCCGTGGAACGTCGAGAACTACGAGGGCTCGAGCTACGGGAGCATCACCGTCGAGCAGGCCACGATCTCCAGCGTCAACGTGGTCTACGCCCAGATCATCCGGGACGTGGGACCCGAGCAGGTGAACGAGACGGCCCGCCGGATGGGGATCCGCAGCGAGCTGCGGCCGTACTGCTCCTCGGTGTTGGGGACCAACGAGGTGAACACCCTCGAGATGGCCTCGGCGATCGGCACGCTGTCGACCAACGGGGTTCGGTACCCGCCCATCGCCATCGAGCGGATCGAAGGTGCCGATGGGAAAGTGATCTTCGAGGCTCGTCCCAAGGGCCGCGAAGTCGTCAACCCCGCCATCGCCTGGACGGCAACCCAGGTGCTGGAGAAGGTCATCACCTCCGGCACGGGGACGGCTGCGAGCTTCGGCCGGCCCGCCGCCGGCAAAACCGGCACCGCCCAGATGTGGCGGGACGCCTGGTTCTACGGCTTCGTCCCTCAGCTCACCACGGCGGTGTGGGTGGGATATCCCCAGGGGCAGATCCCCATGGTGTACCCGCGAACGAGGATCTCCCATGTCTACGGCGGCTCCTACCCCGCCCAGATCTGGCACACGTTCATGGCCGCGGCCACCTCCCGGATGAAGGTGCTGGACCTCAGGCCTCCCGGCGAGAGCTTCGTCACGGTGTCCGTCGACATCACCCAGGGCTGCCTGGCAACGGAGTCGACCCCCGACGAGTACGCCCGGGAGGTCCAGTACACCCGAGGAACCCAGCCCACCAGGAGGTGCCACCAGGGGGCCTACGGGCCGGTCAAGGTCCCCTCTGTGATCGGGATGTCATCTTCCTCCGCCTTCGAGATCCTCGAGGAGGCCGGCCTTACGGTGGAGCAGACGGTTCAGGTGACGGACGGCTCCCAAGGGAGCACCGTGATCGATCAGTACCCCGATGCCGGAACCAAAGTGGAAGCGGGGACCCAGGTGACGGTCACCGTGGCCCGCTGAACGGCCTGGACGCGAACCGGCTGCCCGCCTCCACGAAGCGCCAGGGGCGGTTCACCGAGTCGGACATCCCGATCCGGAGCGTCGCCGCCACGTCGGTGGCCGGCTCACCCTCGGCCAGCCACAGATCGTTCCGGCGGGTGAGCGGCGTGCCATCCTCCGCCAGCGTGATACCGAGGGCCTGGCAGAGGCGGCCGGGTCCGGCGCACAGAAGCCGCGGATCCTCCAGCCCCCGCCGGCGTACCATCTGGCCCTCCCCCTCGACCGGCTCCACCGCCCGTATCAGCACGGCGGTGGGGGCCCGGCACACCACATTGAGGCAGTGGTGGATCCCGTGCGAGACGTAAACGTACGCTCGGCCGGGAGGACCGAACATCGAGGCGTTCCGACGGGTGAGTCCCCTGAATGCGTGGCTCCCGGGGTCGTCCCGCCCGTAGGCCTCCGCCTCGACGATCCGCCCCACCATCCGAGATCCATCGATCTCCCGCACCAGGAGCCGTCCGATCAGGTCCCGGGCCACCTCCAGGGACTCCCGGTCGTAGAACTTGCCGGCCAGCACTCGGAAGCTCAGGACCGCCCCTTCGCCAGGAACTTGCGAAGCCGCGTCAGCGGATAAGTGTTGATGACGTCCGCCTTGGTAAGCCACCCCCGCTGGGCGGTGGCCACTCCGAACCGCACGTTGGCCAGGTGGCCCACGGCGTGGGCGTCCGTATCGACGGCGAACTTGACGCCGTGCTGCCGGGCCCACAGCACGTGCTCGTCGCCCAGGTCCAGCCGGTCGGGGAACGAGTTGACCTCCAGCGCCGTGCCCGACCGGGACGCCGCCTCGAAGACCGATTCGAGGTCGTAGTCGATCGGTGGGCGCCTGTTGATCTGCCTCGCCGTTGGGTGCCCGATGATGTTCACGTACGGGTGCTCGATAGCCTTGATGATCCGCTTGGTCATCTCGTCCCTCGACTGGTTGAAGTGCGAGTGGACCGAGGCCACGCGGACGTCGAAGCCCTCGAGGAACTCGTCGTCCCAGTCGACAGAGCCGTCGGGCTGGATATTCAGCTCGGTGCCGTGGAGCAGTACCGTGTCGCCGCTCCGCCCCAGGTCCTGGAGCCGCTTCCGCTGGGCCAGCATCTTGTCCTTGGTCATCCGCTGCATGTAGAGGAGCTCGGCATGGTCGGTCACGGCGTAGTACTTCAGCTTTCGGCGTCGGGCCGCCTGGACCATCTGCTCCAGTGTGGCCAACCCGTCGGTGAGATCGGTATGGGTGTGTAGGTCGCCCTGGATGTCGCGCTCCTCGATCAGCGTGGGAAGCTCGCCGGCCAGGGCGGCCTGGACCTCCCCCCGATCCTCCCGAAGGGTTGGAGGGATCCACGGCAGACCCAGGTGCTCGTAGACCTGCTCCTCGGTCTCGGCCACGATCAGCTCTCCGCTCTTGGCACGGAACAGGCCGTATTCCGAGAGCTTCAACCCATTCCGCACGGCCATCTCCCGAACCCGGACGTTGTGGGCCTTGGAGCCGGTGAAGTACTGGAGGGCCGCCCCCCACACGGCCGGATCGACCACCCGGAGGTCCACCTGGAGCCCCTTGGTCGTCAGGATCGACGACTTCGTCTCCCCCTGAGCCATGATCCGGTCGACGTACTTGATCCCTCTGAACGCCTCCATCACCGGCCCGGCGTCCTCCGAGGCAACCAGGAGATCGATGTCACCGATGGTCTCCCGCATCCGACGCAGCGAGCCGGCGTAGTCGCACTGCCGGACCTGCTTGACGTCCCGAAGCTCGGCGAGGACCTCCTCCGCCAGGTCCAGGGCCGCGGCAAGCTGGACCCGGTCGCCGGCCTGCTGCATCAGCTGGATACCACGAAGGAGGTTCTCCTCGGTCTTCGGCCCGAACCCGGGCACGCCCCGGATGCGGTTCTCGTGCAGGGCGTCGAGGAGCTCGTCCAGCGAGGAGATCTCCAGCTCTTCGTGCAGCTTCATGGCCTTCTTCGGTCCCAGCGTGGGAATCCCGAGGAGGGCCCGGACGCCGTCGGGGATCGCCGCCCGAAGGTCCTCGAGGGCCTGAATGGCGCCGGTCTGGAAGTACTCCTGGATCTTCACCGCGATGGACTTCCCGACGTTGGGGATGGAGTTGAGGCCCCTCTCGTCCAGGGTGTCCAGGTCGGCGTGGAACCCACCGACCGAGCGGGCGGCCTTCTCATACGCCCGGGCCTTGTGGGGGTCACCCCCTGATATCGAGATGAGGTCCGAGTACTCCTGGAGGAGCTCGGCGATCTCGTCGTTGGACCGGGGCATCTACTCCCGGCGGAGGAGCCAGAGCAACAGGGCCTTCTGAGTGTGCATCCGGTTCTCCGCCTGATCCCACACCACCGACTGGGGCCCGTCGATGACCTCGTCGGTGATCTCCTCTCCCCGGTGGGCCGGCAGGCAGTGCATGACGATGGCGTCGGAGGCCGCCCCGGCCACGGCCTGGGAGTCCAGGCGGTACGGCGTGAACACCAGGACCCGCTCGGCGTGCTCCCTCTCCTGGCCCATCGAGGCCCACACGTCCGTGTACAGCACGTCGGCGTCCTCCACGGCGGCCTTGGGGTCGTCGGTGACCTCCACCGAGCCGCCTGTCTCGCGGGCGATCTCCTCGGCTCGCCTGATGACCTGCGGGATCGGTTCGAAACCGGTGGGGGTGGCCACCCGGACCCGCATCCCCAGCTTGGCCCCTCCGAGGAGAAGCGAGTGGGCCACGTTGTTCCCGTCGCCCAGGTAGACCAAGAGGCGCCCGGCGGCGTCGTCCTTCTTCTCCACCACCGTCAGGAGGTCGGCCAGGATCTGGCAGGGATGCTCGTAATCCGAGAGCGAGTTGACCACCGGGACGGTGGCCCCGGCGGCCAGGTGCTCCAGCCGCTCCTGCCCGAAGGTTCGGAGGACGATCGCATCGCAGTATCGTGACAGGACCCTGCCGGTGTCCTCGATCGTCTCGCCCCGCCCGAGCTGCAGCTCCGAGGAGGACAGGGCCAGGGGGTGGCCCCCCATCGATGCCAGGGCCACCTCGAAGGAGACCCTAGTCCTGGTAGAGGGCTTCTCGAAGATCAGGGCCACGGCGGTCCCGGCGAGCCGGGCCGCGTAGTCGCTGGGCGAGGACTTCACCTTGGCCGAGAGCTCCAGGAGGTGCTGGACCTCCTCGGGGCTGAGGTCGTCGATCGAGAGAAAGTCGCGGCCCACGCGCCGAGTCTATCCCCGCCACTCGGGAGGGGAAAATGACCGCTCCCGGAACCATCCGGCCTCCGGCGGCGACTATAGGACGATGCACTCACCGCCGGGGTCGATCGAGTCGGTGGGCATCCCGGCCCTCGCCGAGCGAGCCCAAGACGGGGACCGGGAGGCCTTCGACCAGCTATTTCGCCAGAACCGTGAGGCGGTTGCCCGAACCGTGTACCTCCTGCTCCGCGACCGATCCCTGGCTCAGGACGTCGCCCAGGAGGCCTTCCTGGTCGGCTGGCGTGACCTGCGCCGGCTCCGGAGCCCCGAGCAGTTCCGGGCCTGGGTGACGGGCATCGCCCTGAATCTCTGCCGCCGCCATCGGAGAGCCGAGCATAGGGAGCGCGAGCGGATCCGCGCCGCTTCTGCGGAGAGAACGGGATCCCACCACGACACGGATCTCGGGCTCATGGTGCGCCGGGCTGTAGCAAACCTTCCCCGGCCGATGCGGGAGGCCGTGGTGCTGCGCTTCTACGGTGGGTACACCGACCAAGAGCTCTCCGTGGCCCTGCGGGCGCCGGTGGGAACGGTGAAGTCGCGACTCAGCCGGGCCCGGAGACGGCTGGCCGAGGCTCTGGAGCCCGCGATCCGGGAGGAGGGACCTTGACCGATCTCGACGAGTTGATCCGCACGGAGCTCGATCGCGACGCTCGGCGCGTCCGCTTCGAGGCTTCGAGGTGGGAGCCAACGGCCACTGGCGAGCACCGCCCGAGGCGCCGATCCGTGGCCCGGGCAGTGGCCGGGCTGGCCGTGGCCGCGCTGATCACCGTGGCGGTCGGCGTGCCCCTCTACCTGCTGTCGCCGCTCGGCTCCGAGCGAGACCAACCGCCGGCCACCGCGGGCTCCGGCTCGTACGTCAGGCACGTGGATGCCGACGACGGCCTGGCGATGACCATCCCTGATTCGTGGTCGTTCCAAGCCAACCCCACCAGGCCGATCGAACCGAAGAACGTCCTGGCCGCGGGGTCGTGGCGGTTCCCTCGAGGCGGCGTGTGTGCGCCCTTCGAAGCGCTCCGCGACCTGCCGACCGATGGAGCCTTCCTCTGGCTGATCGAGTATCACGGCCCCGATGACCCGGGTGACTTCATTCCACGACCGCGCCCGTTCGCCCTGGGCGACAAGTACGGCCATTACGACTGCTCCGGGATACACCCGACGTACCGGATTCGATTCCAGGACGAGGACCGTTTCTTCCAGGCTCACGTGGCCCTGGGACGGGACGTACCGGATACGCTGGTCCGGGAAGTCGTCGCCGCGCTCGACAGCCTGGAGGTCAACGCGTGCGACGCGGCAGACGACGGCTACGCGCCCTCGCCTGCGCCCACATCGGGTCCCCCCGGCAGCCCTGCGGCGGTCTCGGGCGAGCTCCCCGGAGGCGAGGGGCAGGAGAGTGGCTTTCCGGGCGACCCGGCGACCCACGTGGAGGCGTGGTGGAACCTGGACCCGGCCGAGTGGGCCTCGGCCCTCCCCGGAGGCGAGGAGCCGGTCCCGACCGGGCCGGGCCCGGTCCTCCGACTCGGACGAATCGATTTCCCCGCCGCCAGCTGCACCTACGAGATCCCGTTCACCGTCCCCGCGGCCGGTGTCGGCGAGTACCCCCTGGTCGTCATCGCCGGCGGCGAGCTGAGCGCATCAGCCCTTCCGGCCGTGCGGTTCATGGTGACCGGCTGAGCGACAGATGGGCGGCGGCCCGCGGTCACTGCCCGGCTGGCCGCCGGCTAGCCTGCCCGGAGCTCGGCGCCGAAGTCCCGGGCCAGGCGTTCCGCGATCCGTCGGACAACAGCGTCGGCGTCCTCGTCGGAGAGCGTACGGTCCTTGGCCCGGAAGTCGGTCGAGAAGGCCAGGCTCTTCTTCCCCGCAGGGAGCGGGTCGCCCTCGTACACGTCGAAGAGCGCCGCTCGGTCCAGGAGCTCGCCGGCCGTCTCGATCAGCGCGGCCCGCACTTCGCCCGCGGGAGCGTCGCGGTCCAGCACGAACGCCAGGTCCCGGTGGACGGGCGGGAACCGAAAGACCGGGTGGTAGGCCACCTCGGACGAGGCAGCGGCCACCATCGGCTCGATCAGGAGCTCGAGCCCGGCCACACGGCCTGACACGTCGAACGTCTCGGCAACTCGCCGGTCGACCTCGCCGAGCTCGCCCACGGGCTCCCCGGCGAGGAGGATCTGCGCCGACCGGGCCACGTGGTAGGGAGCCCCGGCGCCCGGGCCGATCGACCACGAATCCACACCCAGGCTAGACAGGAGGTGCTCAAGCACCCCCTTGGCGTCGAGGAAGTCCAGTTCCCGCCGGTCTCCGGGCCATTCCTCGGCGGCCGGCCCGGTCAGCACCACGGCCACCCGCTCCTCCTCGACCGGATCCCCCTGGTCGGCGCGGAAGACCCTTCCAACCTCGAACAGGCGGACGGAGAGGCGCCGGTGGGCCACGTTGTGGCGGGCCGCGCGAAGGAGGCCGGGGAGCAAGCTGGTACGCAGGTACGCCTGGTCCTCGGCCACGGGGTTCGCCAGGCGCACGGCCCGGGATCGATCACCTGGGAAAAGCCCCGCGTCAGAGGCGGGGACGAACGAGGAGGATTGTGCCTCCCAGAGGCCGGCCCCGGCCAGCACGTCTCGGAGCCGCCGGCGGATCCGCTGATCCCGGGAGAGCCCCCCGGCCTGGCGTACGCCGGGAAGGGTCGACGGAACCCGCTCGTAGCCCGCCACCCGGCCGACCTCCTCGATCAGGTCCACCTCTCGAGCCAGGTCCACGCGGTACGAGGGAGCCTCCACGGCCACCGCATCCTCCTCCTCGAAGGCCGGGAGCCGGAGCCGGCCAAGAGCCTCCCGAATGTCGGCGGACGACAGCTCCATACCCAGCAGCAGCGAGGCCCTGTGAGGCCGGACGGTCACCCGCCGGCGCTTGGGGGCCGCACCCACGTCGATGACGCCTCGAAGAACCGTTCCGCCCGACCATTCGGCGATGAGCGAGGCGGCCCGGGTGGCCGCCCCCCACACCGCCTCGGGATCGACTCCTCGCTCGAACCTGACCGAGGCCTCGGTGCGAACGCCCAGCCGGCGGGCGGTCCGGAAGATGCCAGCGGGGTGGAAGTTGGCGCTCTCGAGGAGGACGTCGGCCGTCCCCTCCGATACTTCCGCGCCCGCGCCTCCCATGACCCCGGCCACCGCGACGCCCCGCTCCTGGTCGGCGATCAAGAGATCGTCCGGTGTCATCGATCGTTCCACGCCGTCGAGCGTGGTCAGGCGCTCCCCCTGCCCGGCCAGGCGGACCACTATCCCCGGCCCCGCCAGGCGGTGCAGATCGAAGGGGTGCAGGGGCTGGCCCACCTCGAGCATGACGTAGTTCGTGGCGTCGATGACGTTGGATAGCGGGCGCATCCCGGCCGAAGTCAGCCGGATCTGCACGAGCAGCGGGGCCGCCTCGATGGCGACGCCCCGGATCGCCCTGGCCAGGTAGCGGGGGCACCGATCCCGGTCGACGATCACCACGGTGGCGGCCTCCGCGGCGGGTTCGGGCGACTCCTCCACCGAGACGTCCGGGAGGAAGAGGTCCTCGCCGGTTATGGCGGCGACTTCCCGGGCCACCCCCACAACCGACAGGAGGTCGGGTCGGTTGGGGTGGACCTCGATATCGATGACCGACTCGTCGAGACCGAGGGTCTCCTTCAGCCCGGCCCCCGGCTCCGCGCCCTCGTCCAGCACGAGGATGGCCGAGTGGTCCGCGGAGATCCCCAGCTCATTCGGGGAGCACAGCATCCCCTCCGAGATGACGCCCCGGATCTCCCGACGCTCCAGCTTGCCCTCGAACCCGGGAAGCATCGCCCCCGGAGGGGCGTACGGCACCAGGTCCCCGGGGCCCATGTTGCGCACCCCAACCACAACCTCGCGCTGGCCCGCCTCGTCGTCGATCGTAACCACGCACAGGCGGTCGGCCTTTGGATGCTCCCGAACCTCCAGGACACGGGCGACCATCACGCCGGACAGTTCGTCCCAGGGGCGGATCACCCTCTCGACCTCGATCCCGTGATCCGTGAGCAGGCCCGCCAGCTCCTCGGCCGACCGGCCGGTGGGACATAAGTCTCGGAGCCAAGAAAGGGGTACGCGCACCGTTCTAGGCCCCTCGAGCGAACTGCTCAAGGAAACGGACGTCGCTCTCGAAGTAGAGGCGGATGTCCGGCACGCTCTGGAGGACCGCGGCGATGCGCTCAACTCCCATCCCCGCCGCGAACCCCGTGTACCGCTCCGGATCGATCCCCGTGGCCTCGAACACGAACGGGTGGACCATCCCCGCTCCCATCAGCTCGATCCACCCGGAGCCGCACACGCGGCAGCCCGCTCCTCCGCACACGAAGCACACCACGTCCACCTCGGCCCCCGGCTCGACGAACGGGAAGTACGAAGGCCGGAGCCTCACCCGTTGCTCCGGACCGAACATGGCCCGAGCCCATCCCTCCAGCGTCCCCTTCATGTCAGCCAGGGACAGACCCTCGTCCACCGCCAGGATCTCGATCTGGGTGAAAATCGGGGTGTGGGTGGCGTCCGGGGTGTCTCGCCGGAAGCACCGCCCCGGGATCACCACGTAGATCGGCGGCTCCTGCGCCTCCATGGTCCGGATCTGGACCGGCGAGGTGTGCGTCCGGAGGACCAGGTCGTCCCGCCCCGGAACCTCCGGGTACACGGTGTCCTGCATCGTCCGGGCCGGGTGATCCTCGGGAAAGTTAAGGGCCCCGAAGTTGTACCAATCCGTCTCCAGTTCCGGCCCCTCGCTCACCCGGTAGCCCATGCTGACGAACGTGTCGACGATCCGGCGCTCGGTCCGGGTCAGGGGATGGATCGAGCCGGCGGGAGGCCGCCGGCCGGGGAGGGTCACGTCTAGCCGATCGGCGCCGGCCTCGGCCGCCTCGGCGGCCCCCCGAAGGGTCGCCTGGCGCTCGCGCGCCGCCGCCCGGAGAGCATCGAAGGTCTCGTTGACGGCCCTTCCCACGCGGGGCCGGTCCTCCGCAGGCAGCTTGCTGAGCGATCGCTGTACCCCGGCCACGGAGGACTTCCGACCCAGTACCCGGACCTCGGCGTCGCGCAGCTCGACCAGGGTGCCGGCCGATGAGATCACCGCCAGCCCGTCGGACCTGGCCTGCTCGAGCGTTCGGACTGCCTCGTCTGGGTCCACGGTTGGCGGCTAGTGTACGGGAGTCACTCCGTGGCCGAGGTCGTGATCATCACCGAGGCGGACATCGCCAGGCCCCCAGGGGAAGTGTGGCCGCACCTGGTGGACTGGGAGCGCCTGGGCAAATGGATGCGCGAGGCCCGCGAATTCAGGGTCCTTTCCCGGCACCGCGAAGGCGTCGGCGTGGAAGCGGAGGCAACCGTGCGCATCGCCGGCATCACCACCCGCGACCGCATCCGAGTCACGAGGTGGGAGCCTCCCAGTGTGCTGGAGATGGCCCACCTGGGCTGGGTCAAGGGCACCGGTTACATGGAGGTGTCCCCGACTGAGTCGGGCGCCCACTTGTTCTGGCGGGAGGCCCTGGTCCCGCCCTGGGGCCGGATCGGCCGGATGGGCCTGGCGCTCCTTCGACCGCTTATGCGTCGCACGTTTCGCCGGGACCTGGATTTGCTGACCGAGCTGGTTGAACGGTGAATCAGCCCGGCAGCGTTACCCGGAACGTGACGCCGTCGCCCCCCTCCGCTGTGATGGAGCCACCCAGGGCTTCGACCACCCGTGCCGCGAGGTGGAGACCGATCTTGGCCCCACCCGCCGCGGGCCCGGCGAACATCGTGGCCAGCTGGTCCGGATCGGGCCCTTTCCCGGCCCGGGACACCGAGACGTCCGCCCCTCCATCTCGAGGTCGAGACTCGATGACTATTGGCCCATCCTGTCCCCACCACATCGCGCCCTCGCACAGCGCCAGGAGCACCGCCTGGAGCCGCTCGGGATCGATGGACGCCTGGGCCTCGCCCCGGCCTTTCACGTCGGGGTAGTCGGGGGTGCGGGCGAACACCCCCGCGATCCATTTCGTGGCGCCCGCCACGTCCGTCCGTCCGGCGGGTCGGCGAAGCTGCCCCGACTCCAGCCGGGCCGCCTCCACCAGGAGCGTGATCATGCCGGAGACCCGTTCGATGTCCAGTCCCATCCCCTCGACCATCCCGCGTCGGGACGCGTCGTCGAATCGGTCCCACCGGTCGACCAGAGTCGCGGTGAACCCTTTGAGCGCCGTCAGCGGGAGCCGAAGGTCGTGGACGCACGCCACCATCAGGTTCGCCAGGTCGCCCCCCTGAGGGCCGCGGGCTCGGCGCTGGCGGGCCGCCTCGAAGATCAACAGCGCGGCCGCCGCGGCCAGGTTCAAGGACTCGGCACGACCCCGGATGGGCACCCGCACCGTCGCGTCCGCCAGCCGGCGGGCCTCCTCGGTGAGGCCCCAGGCCTCGTTGCCGAATAGCAGCGCAGTGGGCCGGGACAGATCTACTTCGTAAGCGTCGGACTCTCCCCTTGCGTCGGCTGCCAGCACCTGTGCCCCGCCGTTCCGGAGATGGTCGACCGCCTCGTCCGCTTCGACCTCTCGGACCACGGGCAGGTGGAACAGCGAGCCGGCCGAGGCTCGCACGGTCTTGGGGTTGTAGACGTCAACGGAGGCCCGAGTGAACACGACACCGGCCGCCCCACCCGCATCGGCAGAACGAACGATGGCCCCGGCGTTGCCCGGATCCCTGACCGAGCACAGCACGGGGACCACACGTCCCTCCGCGGCGAGTTCCCGGAGAGGAACGTCCACGAAGCGGGCCACGGCCACGAGCCCCTGAGGGGTGACCGCCGATGTGAGGCGAGCCATCACCGCCTCGGAGACGTCGACGATCTCGGCGCCGGACTCCCGCGCGTTCTGGACAACGGCGGGGACGCGACCGGCGGCCCCGGGCACGTGGAAGACCGTCTCCACCGCTCCGGCATCGAGAGCCTCGGCGGTGGCCTGGGCACCTTCGACCAGGAGCCGGCGAGCCTGCTCGCGAAGGCCGCGCTTTTTGAGCTTGACCGAGGCGGTGACCTGCCGGTTGCGGACTGAGGTGATCACACCCGTCCCGGCGGTGTCAGGCGGGCAGGCCTTTCTTCGCCACCTCGACCAGACCCGTGAAGCCCTTGGGGTCGGACACGGCGATGTCGGCCAGCACCTTGCGGTCGAGCTCCACACCGGAACCCCGCAGGCCACGGACGAATGCCGAATACGACATCCCGTTGAGCCGCGCGGCCGCCCCGATCCGGGTGATCCACAACCGACGGAAGTCCCGCTTGCGGGCCCGGCGGTCGCGGTAGGCGTACTGCCCTGAGTGCAGGAGCTGCTCGCGGGCGACCCGGTACCTGCGGGACCGGGCGCCGTAGTACCCCTTGGCCTGCTCCAGGACGGCTCGCCGCTTCTTCCGGCCGTGAACGCCTCGCTTGATCCGGGGCACTATCGCCTCCCCAGCAGGCGAAGGATCTCGCGCTTGTCGACGCCCAGCTCGCCGCTGCGCGAGAGCCGCCGCTTCCGGCTGGACGACTTCTTCTTGAAGTTGTGGTTGAGGTTGGACTTGCGGTGGACGACCTTCCCGGTACGCGTCACCCGGAACCGTTTGGCCGCTCCTCGATGCGTCTTCGGCTTCACGCTGACTCCTCCGGCTCCCGCTCTACCTGAACGCTCGACGCCGAGTCCGGCCCGCCCTTCCGAGAGTGCTTTTTCGTCGGCGCGATCACCATCACCATATTCCGGCCGTCGAGCTTGGAGGGTTGATCCACGGTAGCCAACCCGTCGAGATCTTCAATGAGCCGATCGAGGATACGCTTCCCGAGCTCCGTGTGGGCCATCTCACGTCCTCGGAACATTATCGTCACCTTGACCCGGGCCCCCGCGTTGAGGAACCGGATCACGTGCCCTTTCTTCGTCTCGTAGTCGTGCCGGTCGATCTTCTGTCTCTTATACACATCTCCGAGCCCACGAGACGGTGAGTAATATCTCGTATGCCGTCTTCTGCTTGAAAAGTGGGGGG
>JBKPBL010000019.1:0-11572 GCA_046726855.1 Actinomycetota bacterium
GCGCGTTCGGGATCGCGGCCGTCCTGTCGGTTGCGTTCATCTGGTGGGAGCGGCGAGTCGAGCACCCCATGCTCCGGATGGAGTTCTTCCGCAACCCGAGGTTCAGCGCGGCCAGCGCCGCCATCACCTTGGTGTTCTTCGCCCTGTTCGGATCGATCTTCCTGCTGACCCAGCACCTTCAGTTCGTGCTGGGCTACTCGCCGCTGGAGGCCGGTTTCCGGGTCCTCCCCGTGGCCACCCTGGTGGTTGCGGCGCCTCTCTCCGCCCGGCTGGTCGAGGCGATCGGGACGAAGATCGTGGTCGCCGCGGGCCTGCTCATCGTGTCCGTGGGCCTGTGGCTCCTTTCGACCGTGGAAGTCGAGAGCGGCTACGGGCTGGTGGCGGCCTCGATCGCCATCATCGGCACAGGCATGGGATTCACCATGGCCCCGGCCACCGAGTCGATCATGGGCTCGCTCCCGCTGGCCAAGTCGGGCGTGGGGTCGGCGATGAACGACACCACCCGGATGGTCGGGGGCGCGCTGGGCGTGGCCGTGCTCGGAAGCATCCTGGCCTCGAGCTACGGCGCGGCCATCGAGCCGGCCCTTCGAGGCGCTCCGCCTCAGATCGCGGCGGCCGCCGGCGACTCGATCGGAGCGGCCACGACGATCGCCGGGCAGCTCGGCGCACAGGGTCAGGGACTCCTGGCGGCGGCCAGCGCCGCGTTCGTCGAGGGGATGGGCGATGCGGTCCTCGTGGGCGCCGGGGTGGCCGCCGCGGGGGCCCTGTTGGTGATCCTGTTCCTGCCCGCTCGGGCCCGCCGTCGCCGCGACGAGGCTGACGCTCCTCCTGAGCCTGCCTCGGTCGACGTCGGAGGGTGACGGCCGGGATGGGTTCTTCGACCGCGGAGCAGCCCACCAGCCGCGGTCCGGGGCGCCCCCGGAGCGAGCGGGCCGATCGAGCCATCCTCGCGGCGGCCATAGAGCTGTTCGTCGAGCAGGGCTTCGAGGCCATGAGCATCGAGGGGATCGCGGCCCGGGCGGGCGTGGGGAAGAACACGATCTACCGCCGGTGGGCCTCCAAGGAGGATCTGCTCGTGGGCGCCATCGATGAGCTGATCTTCGACGCCGAGCCGCCAGACACCGGATCGGTCCGGGAGGACCTGGTCGAGATGCTCGTGATCATCCAGGCCATCATGACCTCCTCGCTCGTGGGCGAGATCTTCCCCAGGATGGCGGCCCACGTCGCGGGAAGAACACCTCTAGGGCGGGCCTATCTCGAGGGGGTGATCGAGCCGCGGTTCGCCCTTTTCCAGGGGATGCTCCAGCGAGGGATCGAACGCGGCGAAGTTCCGGCCGACGTCGACCCGCAGTTGGTGCGAGCCCTGTTGGTGGGCCCCGTGCTCGCGTGGAAGCTCCTGGGCCGCCTGACTAGTCGAGGGGCCCGCGAACGGGCCGAGCTGGTGGTGGACACGGTCCTGGCAGGCATCCGAGCTCGGGGGGCAGCCCTCACCTCTTGAGCTCGCGCCCGGCCCGGACCGCGGCTTCGAGGTAGCGGTCCTTGGCCTTCACCTCGTCGAGGCCGGCGTGGGCACCGGAGAGTCCCATCACCTGATGTTTCCCCGGTGTGGGAGAGTCGAGGGGTGCTGCCGGATCTCCTCCAGAGCCTGGACTTCCTCTACATGCCGAGCCGGGACGTGGCCGCGGATCTCGAGTACTTCACCGAGGTGCTGGGCGGACGCGTGGCGTTCGCCATCGAGGGCATGGGGACCAGGGTCGCGGCGGTGGAGCTTACGGAGGGGCCACCCCGGGTGCTCCTGGCCGACCATCTCGAAGGAGAGAGCCCGATACTCGTGTACCGGGTGGCCGACCTCCGAGCGGCGCTGGCCGAGCTCGAGTCGAGGGGGTGGGAACGGGGTCCCACCTTGGAGATACCCCAGGGGCCGTGCTGCTCGTTCCACACTCCAGGCGGCCACCGCATCGCGCTGTACGAGCTGACCAGGCCAGAGGTCGGGGGCCACTTCGACGGCCGTCGGGACTTCTGACAGAGAGAGATAATGGGTCGGGATGCTGTACGGGGGCGCGGTCGTGATCGAAGCGGTTGCCATATGGCTGGCCGTCCATGCCTACCCCGGGTGGCTCATCGCGGGATCGGCGGTCGCCGGTTTCGCGCTTCTTCTGTTCGTCGACTGGATTGTGGAGCGACGGAGCTCCAGCCGACCCACGTAGAACAGTGAACGGATCGTTCACGATCAACCGGTTGAATCATGCCGTCCTGTACGTCCGGGACGCCACGCGAGCGGCAGACTTCTACCGCGGGGTGCTCGGATTCGAGACGGTCGAGGCCCTGGGGGACCAGGCGGTGTTCCTCCGGGCCAACGGAAGCGACAACCATCACGACCTGGGGCTTTTCGGGGTCGGCCCGGGCGCCGAGCCGCCCCGCCCCGGCCGGGTGGGGCTCTACCACCTGGCCTGGGAGGTGGAAGCCCTTCCCGACCTGGCCCAGGCCAGGGCCGCCCTGGTTGAGGCCGGCGCGCTGACCGGAACGGCCGACCACGGGAGCAGCCTGAGCCTTTACGGAGCGGATCCCGACGGCAACGAGTTCGAGGTGTTCTGGATGGTGCCTCGAGACGAGTGGGCCTCCCGAGGCTTCGGTACCCGACGGCTGGACCTGGAGGGGGAGCTGGCCCGGCGAGGCCTGGGCGAGGGGAGCTAGCCGCCGCCTCGAGGTCCCCGACCGTTCACCGCACGGTCGAACAGCGTTCCCACGCCGCTGCTTGTAGGCACGTCCGGGGCCACCTATCGTGCTGCCGACCGGGTCCTGCGAGACCGGCAGAGGAAAGGGGCGCCATGACCGTGCGGGCAGCAGCGCCTCGTCGCCACTTCCACCAGCGTGAGTTCCACCCCGCCGACCTGGCCAGGGCTCGATGGGCCGAGGGAGTAGGCGTCTCGGTATGTCTCCCGGCCCGGAACGAGGCTCCCACGGTGGGCGACATCGTCCGGCGGATCCGAGGCGAGCTCTGCAATCGGTGGGGCCTCGTGGACGAGGTGATCGTCATGGACGATGGCTCGGTCGACGGGACCGGCCGGGAGGCCGCGGCCGCGGGGGCGGAGGTCGTTCGTGTCTCGGAGGTCCTCCCCGACCTGGATCCGGGGTCCGGCAAGGGCAACGTCCTGTGGAAATCGCTCTTCGCCTCGCGTGGCGACCTGGTCTGCTGGGTCGACGCGGACATCCGGACCTTCGACTGCCGCTTCGTCACCGGTCTGCTGGGCCCGCTGCTGGTGGACCCCGAGGTCGTCCTGGTGAAGGGGTTCTACCGACGACCCGCCGACGGATCGCCGCACGGCGGCGGCCGCGTCACCGAGCTGATGGCCCGGCCCCTCATCTCCAAGCTCTTCCCCCATCTGTCCGGGGTGGTGCAGCCGCTGGCAGGGGGGACGGCGGGCCGGCGGGCCGTCCTGGAGACCCTTCCCTTCCTTCAGGGCTGGGGCGTGGAGTTCGCGCTGCTGGTCGATGTCGTGGAGCGGTTCGGGCTCGAGGGCGTCGCCCAGGTGGACCTGGGGTGGATCGAGCACGCCCACAGAACGCTGCGAGACCTCGGCCCTCAGGCCATGGCCATCCTCACCGCGGCCCTGCGGCGAGCGGGGTTCGATGGCTCGGTCGATCCGACCGGGGAGCTGTTGCGCTTCGACGCGGACCACCGTCCGGAGGTGGAGCAGGTTCAGGTGGGGGAGCGACCGCCGGCGGCGGTCATCCCGGCGTACAGGGCGCTCCTCTCCGAGGAGGTCCCCGCCTAACCGGCCCGGACTACCGACGACGAGCGGATTTCCGGGCCGCGGCGGCTCCGTGCGAGGCCATCCACTCCTCGTGCGGGGGAACCCTCTCTCCCACGACGTACAGGAAGTGGTACGCGCTGGTGTCGCCAAGGAACTTGAAGCGTTCCCGTAGATCGACCACGGTCTCCTCGAAGTCATCGTGGGAGCGGAGGTACTTGCGGAATCCCCCGTGCTCCCGGTCGAGATCGATCATCGTCCGGGCGTTGTGGATCGTGGCCTCGATCTTCTTCCGGTTCCGGACGATCCGGGTGTCCTGAGCGAGTCGGTCCACGTCCGGGGGTTCGAACCCGGCCACGGTCTGTGGATCGAAGCCCTCGAAGGCCTCCCGGAACCCGTCCCACTTGGCCTCGATGACCTGCCAGCTGATCCCGGACTGGAACACCGACTTCGACATCACCTCGAGGTAGTCAGCGAGGCCCTTCGGTTTCACCTGCTTCGGCGCCTCCATGCGATCTCCCTTCGACAGCCATCATCATGACGACGAACGGCCGGACCCGCGATCGACAGGGTAGGATCGCCGCCGTGCCGGACCGCGACCCGCGAGTCTCCTTCCCCCGCCAGCAGGCCAGGACCCAGCGCTTCACCCTGGGCCGCCCCAGGGACTTCAAGGTCTCCCCCGATGGATCCCGGGTGGCCTTCCTCCGCTCGCTGGCCGGGGACGATCCCCGCACCGGGCTGTGGGTGCTCGACCTCGACGGGGGCGGCGAGAGGCTGGCGTTCGATCCCCGGGCGTCGGAAGCGGACGAGTCGAACCTGCCTCCTGAGGAGCGGGCCCGGAGGGAGAGGGCTCGGGAGCAGGCCGGCGGCGTGGTGGCCTACTCGACCGACCGGTCCGTGTCGAAGGCCGCTTTCGCGGCGGGGGGGAGGCTGTTCGTGGTCGATCTCGAGGGCTCGGAGCCACGGAGGCTGCCGGCAGCCGAGCCGGTGTTCGACCCCCGGCTCGATCCCTCGGGACGGCGAGTTGCCTACGTGTCCGGCCGGGCCCTTCGGTTGGCCGACCTCGACGACGGGGACCGCCTCCTGACCGGCGACGACGACCCCGATGTCTCCTGGGGCCTTGCCGAGTTCGTCGCGGCCGAGGAGATGGAACGCCGGGAGGGTTTCTGGTGGTCGCCTGACGGCGCCCGCCTGGCAGCGGCCAGGGTGGACGAGCGTGCCGTGACCACCTGGCACATCTTCGATCCCGTCGATCCCGCCGGAGTCCCCCGAGCCGTGAGGTTCCCGGCGGCGGGGACCCCCAACGCCGACGTCGGCCTGCACCTGCTCGACCTGGACGGTAGACGGGCAGAAGTCCGGTGGGACCGAGCCGGTTTCGAATACCTGGCCCGGGTGGTCTGGACCGAGGGCTCTCCACTCACCCTCTTGGTCCAGTCGAGGGACCAGCGGGTCACCCGGGTACTCCATGTGGCCGACGACGGGTCCACCGAGCTGGTCCGGGAGGACACCGACGAGGCCTGGATCGAGCTGGTCGAGGGCTCACCGGCGTGGACCGCCGACGGGCGGCTCGTCGCCACGGTTGATCTCGAGGACACCCGCCGCCTGTTGGTCGGAGAGGAGCCGGTCACCCCAGCTGGGCTGCAGGTCCGCCGGATCCTTCACGCGGGCCGGGGCGTCCTGTTCGTGGCCTCCGAGGACCCAGTGGAGGAGCAGGTGTGGCGGTGGTCGGAAGGGAGCGGGCTGGAGCGACTCACCGAGGCCTCGGGGATGCACACCGCGGATGGGGATGACACGGTCGTCGTGATCACCTCGGCCACGATGGAGGCCGCGCCCGTGACCACGGTCCATCGAGGTGGCCAGGCAGTGGCCACCATCCGCTCCCACGCGGAAGCTCCCGTGATCGAGCCGAGACCGACCTTCTTCCAGGCCGGCCCCCGGAGGCTCCGGAGCGCCCTCCTGACCCCGAAATGGGCTGATCCGGACGGGCCGCTCCCGATTCTCCTCGACCCCTACGGCGGCCCCCATTTCCAGCGGGTCGTCCGGGCCCGTGACGCGATGCTGGAGTCGCAGTGGTTCGCCGACCAGGGCTTCGCCGTCCTGGTGGCCGATGGGCGAGGCACCCCGGGGCGGGGAGTGAGCTGGGAGAAGGCGGTGCGCCGAGACTTCCTGGCGCCCACCCTGGACGACCAGATCGAGGCGCTCCACGCGGCGGCCGAGCGGTTCCCCTTCCTTGACCTGTCCCGGGTGGCCATCCGAGGATGGTCGTTCGGGGGGGAGCTTTCGGCGGCCGCCGTGCTCCGCCGTCCCGACGTCTTCCACGCCGCTGTAGTCGGCGCTCCGGTGACCGACCAGCGCCTGTACGACACCCACTACACGGAGCGATACCTCGGGCATCCAGACGAGGAGCCCGAGGCTTACCGGCGGAGCTCGCTCCTGGCGGACGCCGGCGGGCTGGAGCGTCCCATGCTCCTGATCCACGGACTGGCCGACGACAACGTGTACGTGGCCCACTCGATCCGGCTGTCCCGGGCGCTGCTCGAGGCCGGCCGGCCCCACAAATTCCTCCCGCTGTCAGGCGCCACCCACATGGCCGGCGAGGAGGTCGTGGCCGAGAACCTGCTCCTCCTCCAGGTCCGCTTCCTCAGAGATGCGCTGGGGATCGGAGGCGAGGTGGACGCGGTCAAGGGAGCGACCGAGGCGCGACAATAGAGGTATGGCAGAGGGGACCAGGACCGAGACCGACTCGATGGGGCCCGTGGAGGTCCCGGCCGACCGGTACTGGGGAGCTCAGACCCAGCGGTCGCTCCACCACTTCTCGATCGGGGAGGACCGGATGCCCCTCCGGGTGGTCCGGGCCTTCGGGGTGCTCAAGAAGGCCGCCGCGCTGGTGAACCTGGAGCTGGGGAAGCTGCCCAATGAGAAGGCGGACCGCATCGTGGACGCGGCCGATGAAGTATTCGACGGGAAGCTCGACGACCACTTCCCACTTTTCGTATGGCAGACGGGCTCCGGGACCCAGTCCAACATGAACGCCAACGAGGTCATCTCCAACCGAGCCATCGAGCTGGCCGGCGGCCGCCTCGGCTCGAAGGAGCCGGTCCATCCGAACGACGACGTGAACATGTCCCAGTCGTCGAACGACACCTTCCCCACGGCCATGCACATCGCCGCGGCCGGCGCCGTCCACGACTTGCTGCCGGCCGTCCGGGAGCTCAGGGACGCGCTGGCCCGGAAGTCCGAGGAGTTCGCCGACATCGTGAAGATCGGCCGAACCCACCTCCAGGATGCCGTCCCGCTCACCCTGGGACAGGAGTTCTCGGCGTTCGTGGCCCAGCTCGATGCGGACCTCGAGAGGATCGAGGGCTCCCTGCCGGGCCTCTACGAGCTGGCCATCGGGGGCACGGCCGTGGGGACCGGGCTGAACGCCCCCAGTGACTTCGGGGCCCGGACATCGGCCAAGATCGCCGAGCTGACCGGCCTCCCGTTCACGGAGGCCCCCAACAAGTTCAAGGCCCTGGCTGCCCACGACGCCTTTGTGCACGCTCACTCGACGCTGACCACGCTGGCCACCACGCTGATGAAGATCGCCAACGACATCCGGTGGCTGGGCTCGGGGCCCCGGTCGGGGCTGGGAGAGCTGGAGCTGCCGGAGAACGAGCCCGGCTCCTCGATCATGCCCGGGAAGGTGAACCCGACGCAGTCCGAGGCCATGACCATGGTGTGCTGCCAGGTGTTCGGGAACGACGTGACCGTCACGGTGGCTGCCTCGCAGGGCAACTTCCAGCTCAACGTGTTCAAGCCGGTGATCATCGCCAACTTCCTCCACTCGGCCGAGATCCTGACCGACGTGTGCCGAACGTTCCGGCAGTTCTGCGTGGAGGGCCTGAGCCCCCGGCACGACCGAATCCGGGAGCTGGTAGATCGGTCGCTGATGCTGGTCACCGCGCTCAGCCCGAAGATTGGCTACGACAAGGCCGCGGAGATCGCCAAGAAGGCCCACCAGGAGGAAAAGACGCTCAAAGAAGCCGCCCTCGAGCTGGGCTACCTCACCGAGGCGGAATACGACGGGGCGGTCCGCCCCGAGAGGATGATCGGGCCCGAAGACTAGGGGGTCGCGCTAGCCGCCGGCGGCCAGGCGATCGCGGGCCTTCTGCTGCCCGTCCGGTGGAAGATGCTCGATCTGAGTTCCGGGCTGCTGGCAGCAGTGGCCGTCGGCGTCGGCGTGCTCCTGCCAGGTGCGGCCGTCACAGCACCAGCCGGCGCTGGCATCTACCTGCTCAGCCATCACATCCCTCCTCGACCGGTGCCATGCCGGCCGGAGGGATTGTTTCCTTAACGAGCCGGAGGGAAACTCCCGGAGACCCACCGACGGCCTCCGACGTACATACTGGCGAGCCGTGGCCAGCTTCGAGATAGCCCTGTCGGGAGCGGGCGGCGAGCCGGTGGACCTCATGAGGACGATCACGTCGCACGGGCTGGCTTCGCTGCCGCCGCTTGAGATCGACGAGGAAGCGGGGACCCTCACCACCACCCTGGCCGTCGCCGGGGGCCGGCCCCGGACGGTCCAGGTGTCCCCGGTCTCAGACGGGCACGCCCGGGTCGACGTGATAGGTCGCCGGCCCGGCCGAAAGGGGGCCGACACCCTGGGGGCCAGGGTCCGCCACGTCCTCCACTTGGACGAGGACCTGTCGGGCTTCTATGACCTGGCCAGGGAGGACCCGGATCTGTCGTGGGTAACGAGGGGCGCGGGGCGGATGATCCGGAGCCCCACGGTGTTCGAGGAGGTCGTCCGGATCGTATGCACCACCAACTGCTCGTGGGCCCTCACCACGAAGATGATCACCACCCTGGTGGCGCGGCTCGGGGAGGTTGCCCCCGGAGCCCCACGGGAGGGCTGGCGCAGGCGAGCCTTCCCCACGCCGGAGGCCATGGCCTCCGCCACCCCCCGCTTCTACCGTGACGTCGTCCGGGCCGGATACCGCGGTCCGTACCTCCGATCCCTGGCCCGGTCGGTGGCTTCCGGAGCGCTGGACCTCGAGGCCCTGGGCCGGGCCTCGGTCGATGAGGTCTCCGACGACGAGGTCGAGTCGCAGCTGCTGGCGCTACCCGGGGTCGGACCTTACGCCGCGGCCCACATCATGCTGCTCCTGGGCCGGTACTCCCGTCTGATCCTGGATTCGTGGACCCGACCCACGTACGCCCGGCTGCGAGGTCGTCGCAAGCTCATCCCTGACGACACCATCGTCCGGCGGTTCCGCCCCTACGGGCGTTTCGCGGGCCTGGCGTTCTGGTGCTTCGTCACCCGGGACTGGGTCGACGACCACACGCCCGGTCCCGAGGGCTCGCCCTTCGTGGGCGAGTAGTCAGCTCGTAAGAAGCACCCCCACGGCCTCGGCCGCTTCCCGGACCGCCACGTGCTCCAGGGTCAGCGGCTCCGGCTCGTCCACCACCTCGAGCCGGTCCGCGGTCCGGTCGGCGAACAGAGTCACGTTGATCCACGAGGCCTCTATCGTCGACCACCACTCGAACCCCGCCACACCCTCGCGGTAGAGCTCCAGGGCCATCCTCTGGGTGGGGCGGCGGTTCCTGGTGGCCACTCCGGAGGGCCTGAGCCCCCGGGCCGCCAGGTTCGCCGGGTCGTCCAGGTCCAGAACTCCTTCCAGGGCCCCCTCGTCCACGGTGGCCAGCGCGCCGGGGAACCCCTCACGCAGGAGCCTGGTGGCCTCGACCGGCCGGCCCACGTACTCACGGAGCTGTTCGGCGATCGGTGAAACCGGCAGCCTGCTCAGGTACAGGGCCCCGTAGACCTCGGGGTTGTCGTGCCGCCCTCCTCCTTGGTCGAACCGGGGGACGTGCAGGGCCCCGCCGGGCTCGTGCGGCCCGGCCCCGGGGACAGCCGGGAACAACCGGTACAGCACGGCTCAGTGGAACGAGCCGGCCTTGTGGGCCCTGGCGGCCTCGATGACCTCTGTCAGCCGCCCCCGAGACAGGTAGTCGATGGGACGGAAATCGTTGAGGAACCCGTTGTGCCCGTTGAGCCAGGCAACGGCGGTGTCGGGGTGGAGGAAGGAGAGGAGGTAGGCCAGCACGAACTCCAGGCCCTCGACCTTCCGCTGGTTCTCCGGGTCGGGCTTCTCCGTCCGGAGCCATCGGCTGACCCGGGACCGGCTCACCCCGAGGGCCTCGGCCGCCCTTGACTGGCTGCCGAGGTCCTTGGTGATCGCCTTGAGCTTCTCCCTCACCGCCACAGGCACAGCCTGGCACCTCCCACCGACAGGCCCCTTCCTCGACTTTCCAGGATACCGCAACGAACTCTGTTGCGCCAACGTATCCGCCCGAGGAGGGGCCGCGCTACAGTTAGCCGAGCGGACGAGAGGCAGGCAGATGGGCACCGGGAAGACCAAGTTCGTTTACGACTTCCGGGAAGGCAACAAGGAGATGAAGGACCTCCT
This sequence comes from Actinomycetota bacterium, assembly GCA_046726855.1. GTDB lineage: Bacteria > Actinomycetota > UBA4738 > UBA4738 > CALAEC01 > JBKPBL01. The sequence goes on from JBKPBL010000019.1 coordinate 10,205, forward strand.
GGGAGGCAAGGGGGCCAACCTGGCCGAGATGACAAACCTTCGCCTCCCGGTCCCCCCCGGGTTCACCATCACCACGGAGGCCTGCAACGACTACCTCCGAACCCGCGGCTTCCCGGAGGGGCTGTGGGACGAGGTGGAGGGGCACCTCCGAAGCCTGGAGGGCGCCATGGGCCGCCGCCTGGGCGACCGAGACAACCCCCTGCTGGTCTCGGTCCGCTCCGGTGCCAAGTACTCCATGCCGGGGATGATGGACACGGTCCTCAACCTGGGGCTCAACGACCGCTCCGTCCTCGGCCTGGCCCGCCAGGCGGGCAGCGACCGGTTCGCCTTCGACTCTTACCGCAGGTTCATCCAGATGTTCGGCAAGATCGTCATGGGGATCCCAGCCGAGGCCTTCGACGAAGAGCTGGAGCGGGCCAAGTCCCGGAAGGGGCCCGACGCCAAGGACACCGACCTGGGGGCCATCGACCTCATGGACCTGGTGGAACGGTTCAAGGGCATCGTCCGGGACCACGCCGGGCGGCTGTTCCCCACCGACCCGAAGGAGCAGCTCCGGATGGCCATAGAGGCCGTGTTCTCCTCGTGGAACAACGAGCGGGCCAAGACCTACCGGAAGCAGTACAAGATCCCGGACGACCTGGGGACCGCGGTGAACGTGGTGGCCATGGTGTTCGGAAACCTCGGTGAGGACTCGGGGACCGGGGTGGCCTTCACCCGCGACCCGGCCACCGGCGAGAAGGGTGTCTACGGCGACTACCTCCCCAACGCCCAGGGGGAGGACGTTGTCGCCGGGATCCGCAACACCCTCCCTCTCCCCGAGCTGAAGCGGATCAACCCCGACGCCTACCGGCAGCTCCTGGAGATCATGAAGAAGCTCGAGCGGCACTACCGAGACATGTGCGACATCGAGTTCACCATCGAGAAGGGCCGGCTGTGGATGCTCCAGACCCGAGTGGGCAAAAGGACCGGCGGCGCCGCGGTGAAGATGGCCGTGGACATGGCCAAAGAGGGCCTGGTCTCGCGGGACGAGGCCGTGGTCCGGGTGGAGCCAGACCAGCTGGACCAGCTCCTCCACCCGCAGTTCGACCCGGACGCCGATCTCGAGGTCCTGGCCAAAGGGCTGAACGCCAGTCCCGGCGCCGCGGTGGGGGCAGCTGTGTTCGACGCCGACACCGCCCAGGCCTGGGCCGAGAAGGGCGAGGCCGTGGTCCTGGTGCGCCGGGAGACCAATCCCGACGACCTCCACGGGATGATCGCCGCGAAGGGGATCCTCACCTCCCACGGGGGGAAGACCTCCCACGCCGCGGTGGTGGCCCGGGGGATGGGGAAGCCGGCGGTGTGCGGTGCCGAGGCCCTGAAGATCGACGC
>JBKPBL010000020.1:0-21104 GCA_046726855.1 Actinomycetota bacterium
GGCGAACTCGTGAGCCCACTTCCTGGCGGTGAGCTGATCCTCGCTTAGCTGGAAATCCATCGTTCCTCCCGGCAGAATGTCCCGGCTACACGTTCGACGTCGATCAGGCGAATTCCTACCGAATAGTAGGTTACCATCCAGTAGGATACTTGGTCAAACATGGCGGAAACCAGGACCAGGAAGCGGATGCGGGCTCCCGAGCGGAGGGAGCAGCTGCTTCAGGTCGCCCGGAAGGTCTTCGGCCGCCGCGGATACCACACCGTGACCATGGACGCCGTGGCCAGGGAGGCCGGGGTGACCAAGCCGATCCTGTACGACCACTTCCCCTCGAAGCGGGAGCTGTATCTGGCGCTCCTGGAGGTAGACCTCCAAGAGCTGGACGACCGCCTCACAGGGGCGCTCCAGGCCGAGACCGGGAACCGGGAAAGGATCCGCCAGTCCTTCCAGGCCTACTTCGACTTCGTCGACGAGCACGCCGAGGGTTTCCGGCTGTTGATGCAGGAGGCCGTGGGAGCGGAGCGCGAGTTCCGGGAGATGGTGGCCCGGTTCCGCGATGGCGTCCTGGCCAAGGTGACCGAGGTGATCGCCCGCGAGTCGAAGGGGAAGCTGGACCGCCGTGAGGCCGAGGACGTCTCGCTGGGGCTGGTGGGGATGGCGGAGATGGCGGCACAGCACTCCCCCGGCCGGTCTAAGGACGATCGCCGGAAGACAGTGGACACCCTGGTCCGCCTGGCCTGGCGAGGCATCACCGGCCTGACGCTCTAGCGGAGCCGCGCCCCCAGCTCGCGGATCACGTCGACCAGGAGATCGACGTCCTCCTCACGGGTTCGCCAGTTGACGATGGCCGGCCGGAACGCGGTCTTCCCTTCGTACGCGGTGGTCCCCACGTACACCCGGCCGTCGGCAAGCACTGACTGCCCCAGTCGCTGGTTGAGGTCGTTCAGCGCAGCCTCATCGTCGAAGCTCGGGGGATGGTACCGGAAGCACACGATGTTGAGGGGGACGTCGGCCAGCCGTTCCAGGTCGGGAGCCTCGTCCACCCGGCGGGCCACCCGCTGAGCCAGATCCAGGTGGCGCTCGACCATCTCCCGATGTCCCTCCCTGCCGTAGGCCCGGAGCGTGGCCCACACCGCGATCCCCCGGGCCCGCTGAGAGCTCTCGGGGGTGCGACGCATCAGGTTCGGGTGTTCCTCGTCGGTCCCGAGGTACGCAGCGGACTGGGAGAAGAAACCGTCGAGGATCGCCGGATCCCGGACGAACGTGAACCCGGAGTCGTAAGGAACGTTCAGCCACTTGTGTCCGTCCGCGGCCACGCTGTCCGCCCGCTCCGCCCCGGCCACCAGGTGCTCGGTCCGGGGGGACAGAGCGGCGAACAGGCCGAACGCCCCGTCCACGTGAAGCCACCCGCCGTGCTCCTCGACGAGGTCGGCCACGCCAGCGATCGGGTCGAAGTGGCCCGCATTGACCTCCCCAGCGTTGGCCACCACGATGGCCGGAGCGCCCGCCTCGCTGAGGGCGGAGCCCAGCGCGTCGAGGTCCAGCCGCCCCGCGGCGTCCCGCGACAGGATCCGGAGGCGCTCCCGGCCGATGCCCAGCATGGCCAGGGCCTTCTTCGCGCTGGAGTGGATGTAGCCGCTGGAGAAGACGGGGACCGCCGGCAGGCCGCTCATCCCCTGGTTCTCGATGTCCGCCCCATGCTGCAGTCCCCACCATCGCCGCGCCGCCGCGAGCCCGACATAGTTGGCCATCGTCCCGCCGGTAACCAGGACCCCACCCCAGCCCTCGGGCAGCCCGAAGAGGTCCCGGAGCCAGTCGACGCTCACCCGCCCCAGCGCGCTGCCCATAGGGCTGGCCGTCCAAAGGCCGGGGTTCTGGTCGATGGCGTCCGTCAGCCACGCCCCGCCCAGGGCGGCCGGAGTCACGCCTCCGATGACGAAGTGGAAGAACCGAGGGCCAGATGACGCCACGGAAGCGGGGAGTCCCCGGTCGAGGAGCTCCCGGAGCGCCTCCATGGCCCCCGAGCCCCGCTCGGGGAGCGGCCCGGCGAAGGCGTCGGCGAAGTCCTCGGCCTTCTCCTCGCGCAGGGGCCGATCGTCAACCGTGGCGAGGTAGGAGCGCGCCTCGCCGGCGATCAGGTCGAGGACCTCGTCGATCTCCTCGCGGCTGGGTCCGGCCACCTAGAGGTTGCCCCGCTCTGCCTGCTCGCGCTCGATGGCCACGAACAGCTCCTTGAAGTTCCCCAGGCCGAAGCCCTTGGAGCCGTGGCGCTCGATCAGCTCGTAGAAGACAGTGGGGCGGTCCTGCTGGATCTTGGTGAAGATCTGGAGGAGGTATCCCTCCTCGTCCCGGTCCGCCAGGATCCCCAGGCGCTCGATGTCCTCGATCGGCTGGTCGATCTCCCCGATCCGTCCCCGGAGGGCCTCGTAGTAGGTTGCCGGGACCCTGATGAACCGCACGCCGCGCTGCCGCAGCGCGTCCACCGCCCCGATGATGTCGTCCGTGGCCATGGCGATGTGCTGGACCCCAGGCCCTCGGTAGTACTCGAGGTATTCCTCGATCTGTGACTTCTTCTTGCCCTCGGCCGGCTCGTTGATGGGGAACTTCACCCGACCCTGTCCGTCCCACATGACCTTCGACATGAGCGCCGTGTAATCCGTGGAGATCTGATCGTCGCGGAAGTGCACCAGCTGGCTGAAGCCCAGGACGTTGGCGTAGAACTCGACCATCCTGTTCATGTCGCCCAGAGCCACGTTGCACACCACGTGGTCCACCGCCTGGATGCCGACCTCGGGTCCCTCGTCGGGAAACGCCTCCTCTTCCCGGAAGCCGGGAAGGAACGGGCCTGAGTAGTTCTCGCGCTCGATGAACGAGTGCAGGGTGTCGCCGTACGCCTTGATCGAGGCCCGGACGACCTTCCCGTGCTCGTCCTCGATCACCTCGGGCTCCCTCACGCCCTCCGCGCCCCGCTTCGTGGTCTGCTCGTAGGCGTCGGTGGCATCCGGGACCCGGAGGGCGACGTCCCTGACGCCGTCACCGTGCTCGTACACGTGCCGAACGACGTCGCTCTCAGGCCCCATCCCGCCGGTGAACACGTACCGGACGTCGTTCTGCTGGCAGAGCCACGAGGACCGATCGCGCACCTTGGTCTCGGGGCCGGCGTAGGCCGTCACCTTGAACCCGAACGCCTTCGAGTAATAGTAGGCCGCCTGCCGGGCGTTCCCGACGTAGTACTCGACGTGGTCGATCCCCATCAGGGGAAGGAAGTCTTCCTGCTGCTCCTGGGACATTGGATTCACCTCCTGGGCCGTTCACGATGATACGCCGACCTCGAAGGCGTCCTCCTCCGTTCACCCTTCCGTCCCCTCGGTGCCACGGCCTGGTCCACCCGCGTGGCTACGGTCGAGCAAGGTGGTTCTCCACGAGGGAGCGCCTCGGCGGCCATGAACGCCCCCGAGTAGTTCGCGCTTTACTATCGGCGGCGAAAGAACCATGGAGGAGGGGCGGCGGGCGGCCGCGGTCGACATCCTCCTGTATGGGGGGTCGGCCCTGGTGGCTGCCGGACTGGCGGCCTTCGACGGCATCCCGCTCCAGCGCGACTGGGCCCGGGTGGCGGTATGGGCCTACGCGGCCGGCGCCCTGGCCGCGGCGATAGCTCTATCGCGCCGGCGCGCCATCTCGCCGGCGGTCCGGGCCGCGGTGGCCGCCGTGGTGATCGGCGGGGCTGCCCTGGTCCCGGCCTTCGTGCATGTCGCTGCCCGGGCCGAGGCGCCAAGCCGGCACGCTCAGTCCGAGACCTTCCTCACCGAGGAGGCCGCCTCGGCCCTCATCCGAGGTGAGCATCCCTATGCCGCCTCGTATCAAGACGGGCCGCTGGGGCGGTGGCCGGCCTCTGCCTGGCTCCATCTCCCTTACTTCCCCGGCGTGATGGCCTTCGGGCTTCCCAGGGCCCTTGGAGCCCCACTGCCGCCGGCCGATGCCAGGGTCGGCTTCGCCCTGGGAGCGTTCGCGGTCGCCGCAGCGGCCCTGACCCTGTGGCGGCCTCCGCCGCACCGGGCCATCACGGCGGCGGTCGTCCTGCTGGCCCTTCCACCCTCGGCTCGGGCCATGGTGGCGGGAGGCGATGATCTCCCCGTGCTCGCTCTGATGCTGCTATCGCTGGTTCTGGCCGCTCGAGCCAGACCGGCCGTGGCGGGCCTGGCCATCGGGCTGGCTGCCTCCATCAAGCTCACCGCCTGGCCCCTCCTCCCCTTCCTGGCAGTGGCCGCCCGGACGCCCGACGGACGACCAGCGTGGGGCCGGCTCTCCGGAGCGGCGACCGCGGTGCTGGCCGCGCTGGTCCTTCCCCTGGCTCTCTGGAAGCCGGCCGCGTTCGTTGAGGACACGGTGCTCTATCCCCTCGGCATGGCAGCGGACCCGACGCTGGCAGGAACCCTGACCGTGGGGGCCTTCCTTGGGGGGGTAGCGCGGGAGTGGGTCGCGGTGGGACTGGCCGCGGCGGGCGTCCTGGCCGGCGGTTGGTTCCTTCTTCTCAGGCGCCCTCCCCGGGACGTGGCCGGCGCTGCCGCTCACGCGGCGATCTTCACCGGGCTTGTGATCCTTATGGCCCCGGCAGGGCGGCCCGGCTACCTGATCTACCCTGTGGCCCTCGTGGTCTGGGGAGCGCTCTTCCGCGACGGAGGCGTGCCGCCGAGGCGAGGAGCGGCCCGGAATGCCGACTCGGGCCACCGGTTGGAACCTGACGGGAGTATGTCCCGCCCAGTGGTCGCGCTGCTGATCCTGGCCCTGGCGTCGGTCGCCTGCGGCCGGAACAGCGCACCCGCTGATGAGCGACAGACGGCAGAGTCGCCCGAGCCCGACCCCCTCGTGTACGCCGGCCAACTGGTCGACGTCCTGCCTCCCGACGCGATCGCTCCGATCGATGACCCCCGATTCGTCTCCCAGGAGCGGGCCTCGTCATGGATGGTTGGGCGGGAGCCGGTGGTGGCCCTGGAGCTCACCGGAGAGTCCCGGGCCTACCCCGTCCAGATCCTGACCAAGCACGAGATCGTCAACGACGAGGTCGGCGGCACCCCGGTGACGATCACGTACTGCCCCCTGTGCAACTCGGCGGTGGCCTTCGACCGGCGGGTCAAGGGGCAGGTCCTTGATTTCGGGACGTCGGGAAAGCTCTACCGGAGCGCCCTGGTGATGTACGACCGGCAGACGGAGTCGCTGTGGACACACTTCGACGGGCTGGCCATCCAGGGACCGCTCACGGGAACCCGACTCAAGGTTGTCCCGGTCCAGATGCTCTCGTTCGCCGGGTGGCGGCGGGCGTTTCCGCAGGGGACCGTGCTGTCACGTGACACTGGGTTCCCCACCTCGTATGGAGAGAACGCCTACGAGTTCTACGATCGCCAGGAGGGACCGTACAGCGAGTTCTTCCACCAGCTAGTCGATGGTCGCCTGCCGCCGATGGCACGTGTGGTGGGCGTCCCGATCGGCGACCGTCAGGTGGCGTACGCGTATCGGGATCTCTCGACCGAGGATGGGGCATCCGTGGTCAACGATGCCGTGGGAGGTGAGCCGATCGCCGTGTTCTGGCGGGCCGGCACGGCCTCGGCCCTTGACACACCGGTCATCGCCGAGGGACGTGACGTCGGCGCCACCGGCGTGTTCTTCCCCCAGGTCGGAGACAGGTCACTGACGTTCGCGGTCCGTAATGGTCGGATAGTGGACCAGGACACCGGTTCCGAGTGGTCGCTCGCGGGGGCGGCTGTTTCGGGGCCACTCGAGGGGGCCCGGCTCCGGCCGCTGCATCACCTCGACGCGTTCTGGTTCTCCTGGCAGGCCTACTTCCCCGACACGCTGGTCTACGGCGTCGACGGCTGATCCTGGCCCAGGGCGAGGGCCGCGGCGTCCTCGGCGGTCATGGCCCGGCCCTCCTCGTAGGCCCGCTCGGACTCCGCGGGCGGGAGCATGGCTCTCAGCTCGTACATCCGCTGGGCCACACCCTCGCTGGTCACCAGGAGACCGGTACCGACCTCTTCCTCGACCGCGGAGGCCGCACCGGCCAGGCGGATCGCTCGCTCGCCCTGGCCCCGGCTCGCGGCCACTATGGCGAAGTCCCCGAGCAGGAGAGCCAACGCAGACCGATCGTCGGCTTCGATGAACATCCGCAGGGCCTCCTCCAGCCGGCTGCCCGCTTCGTCGGATCGCTTCAGGATGGCCAGAGCCAGGCCGTGGAGGTGGAGGGCCCAGGCCAGCCCGAATCGGTTGTCGAGCTGCCGGTACAGATCGACGCTGGTGGAAGCCAGCTCGACCACGCGCTCCCAATCCTCTCTCTCGTAGAGGGTGGCGGCCAGTCCCCAGGTGGCCTTGGCTATCCCTTCTCGGTCGCCGAGCTCCTCGAACAGATCCAGCGCCTCCTCAAGGAGTCTCTGTCCCATCTCGAGGTCCTTGTCCGGGGGAGGCGGGATGCCGTAGGCGAAGGACAGGTTGTACTTGGCCTCGGCTATCCCCCGCGGATCTCCGAGCTCCCGGCGGAGGTCCAGGCACTCCTCGTACCGCTCCCGGGAGACCCCCCAGTTGCCCATCCAGTAGGCCACCCCGCCGGCCCCCTCCAGGGCCCGGGCTCGGGCGTCGAGGTCCTTCGATCCGGGCCGGACCAGCAGCCCTTCCAGGCGGTCCCTGGCCTCTCGGAGGTGTCCCCGGAACTGCCAGAACCGCCAGAGATAACCGCCCATCCGGAGGGCCAGGTCGAGCTCACCGTGCTCCGAGGCCCAGCTGATCGCGGCGCGAAGGTTGTCGTGCTCGGCCTCCAGGCCGTTGAGCCACCGGAGCCGGTCAGGACCGGTGAGATGGGGCTCTGCCCTCCCCGCCAGATCGAGGAAGAACCGGGCATGGCGCCGCGAGACCTCTTCGGCGTCCCGATCCTCGGCCAGCTGTTCCACCCCGTACTCCCTGATCGTCTCGAGCATCAGGAAACGGGCCTCCCCGGGCCCGGTGTCCATCTGTCGGAGGAGGCTCTTGTTGGTGAGCGACGCCACGCCCTCCAGGGTGTCCAGGCCGAGCTCTCCGTCGGGGTTGCTGACCACCTCGGCCGCCTCGAGGCTGAACCCTCCGACGAACACGGCGAGGCGAGCGAAGAGCTTTGACTCGTCGCCCTCCAGGAGGTCGTAGCTCCAGGCGATGGCGTCGCGGAGGGTCCGCTGGCGGGTCGGCAGGTCCCGGGAAGCTCGGGTCAGGAATTGGAGCCGGTGCTCGAGCCGGGTCAGCATGGCCTGAGGCGTCAGGATCTTCACCCTGGCCGCGGCCAGCTCGATAGCCAGGGGGAGGCCGTCGAGCCGGGCGCAGATGTCGGCAACCGCCGGTGCGTTGTCGTTGGTCACTGAGAAGCCGGGCCTCACCGCGGTGGCCCGCTCGATGAACAGGGCCACCGCCTCGTAATGGGACAGCGCATCCAGTGCGGGAAGCTGCCGTGGGTCCGGCAGCCCGAGGGGCGGCACCGGGTACTCCCTCTCGCCGTGGAGTCCGAGAGGCTCGCGGCTCGTGACCAGGACGCGTACCCGCTCGGTGCCGGTCAAGAGCTGACCGACCTCGGGGGCCGCGTCCACCACCTGCTCGAAGTTGTCCAGGATCAGGAGGAGGTCCTTGTCGCGGATGTGGTCGATGACGCTCTCCACCGGAGGGCGATCCGCCGTCTCCCGAAGCCCCAGGGACATCGCCAACGTGGGCATCACCAGGGCGGGGTCTCTGATCGGTGCCAGAGGAACGAAGAACGCCCCATCGTCGACGCTAGGAAGCAGCTCCGTGGCCGCTCGCAGGGCCAGCCGAGTCTTCCCGGCACCGCCAGGGCCGGTCAGAGTCAGGAGGCGGGCGCCGGCCAGGGCTTCCTTGACGTCCTCGAGCTCCTTGCGCCGCCCGACGAAGCTGGTGAGCTGGGTGGGAAGGTTGTTGGGGCGAGCGTCCATCGACCGCAACGGAGGGAAGACGGCCTCCAGCCCCTCGGCCAGGACCTGGTGGAGGTGCTCCGGCCGGGGGAGGTCCTTGAGCCGGTGCCGGCCGAGGTCGCGGAAGCTCACCCCCTCGGGGGCGGCGGGCTCCACCAGGGCCCGGGTCGCCTCCGACACGACGATCTGTCCTCCGTTGGCGGCGGCGGCGATCCGGGCCGCGCGATGTAGGTCCACGCCGACGTAGTCGTCACCTCCGAAGACGGCCTCGCCGGTGTGCAGGCCCATCCGGACCCTTAGCTGCTCCTCTCCGGGCCAATCCTGCGCGCCCAGCGCCCGCTGTCCCGCGACGGCTGCGGCCACGGCCTGAGGAGCGGCCGTGAACACCACGAAGAAAGAGTCACCTTCGGTGGCCACCTCCACTCCGCCTCGCGGCCCGAACGAGCCGCGCAGCAGCCGCTGGTGGGTCTCCAGGACCTCTGGATACCGGTCGCCGAGCCGGTCGAGCAACAGGGTGCTTCCCTGGATATCGGTGAACAGGAAAGTGATGGTCCCGGCCGGCAGCTCGGTCATGCCACCCGGATTATGGCCGGACCGCGAACGGGTGGTCAGGGTTCACCCCCCGTTTACCGGGTCGATGGGCTGCCGTCAGGTCGGAGGGCTACCTTCGAGCTGTGCTGAACGAGCCCGGGTCCGGATCACGCATCCTGACGCTCCGCTCCGCGCCCCCGTTCGCGGACGACCTCCGGACCCGGGCGCTCCCCCCCGAGGAGCCGGTCCCTTCCGACCCCGTCCTCCTGGGGGAACTGGGCTCGATCGCCGCCTTGCGGCTGCGCCGAAACGCGACAGCATCGATCGATCGCCTGGAGCCGTGATCCGGGTGGCTCGAGATTGCCCGGAGTGCGCCTCCGCCGGGACCGTTCGCGGGGAACGCTGCCGGCTCTGCGACGCCACCGTATCCGAGCCACCAGTCGGGGCCGCCGACCTTCCCCCGGCGGCCCCGCCCGCCTCCCTGCGTCTCTCGGACGTGATCGAGGAGCTCCGGGCCATCGTGGCTCTCGTCTCGGTCGCGGACGGCGCCGGTCAGCTCGTGGTCGCGTGCCGCAGGGTCGAGGAGCTCCTGATGGCCCTGCGGGAGCAGTTCCTGCAAGAGGTCGTGGTGGCCAGGCCGAACGTTCGCCCCGCGGAGCTCAGCCGAACCGGCCGGTGACGTAGTCCTCGGTCCGCTTGTTCGAGGGGTTGGTGAAGATCTTCTCGGTCCTGTCGTACTCCACTATCGTCCCGGTCCGCTGGCCTTCCTCGCCGACCTCGACGGTGAAGAACGCGGTCCGGTCGCTGACCCTAGCGGCCTGCTGCATGTTGTGGGTGACGATCACGATGGTGTAGTCCTCCACGATCTCCTGCATCAGCTCCTCTATCCGGAGGGTGGCAACGGGGTCGAGGGAGGAGCACGGCTCGTCCATGAGGATCACGTCGGGCTGGACCGCGATGGCCCGAGCGATGCACAAACGCTGCTGCTGGCCGCCCGAGAGGGCCATGCCGGACTCCCCCAGCTTGTCCTTGACCTCGTCCCACAGCGCGGCCTTTCGGAGGGATCGCTCCACCAGCTCGTCCATGTTGCCCTTGTAGCCGCCCACCCGAGGGCCGAACGCGATGTTGTCGTACACGGACTTGGGGAAGGGGTTGGGCTTCTGGAACACCATCCCGATCCGCCGCCGGACCTCCACCGGGTCGACGGGGCCGTCGTAGAGGTTGATCCCGTGGTAGAGGACCGTACCCTCCACGCGGGCCCCTTCGATCAGGTCGTTCATGCGGTTGAAGCAGCGGAGCACGGTGGTCTTTCCACAGCCGGAGGGGCCGATCAGTGCGGTGATCTGGTTCTGATAGATGGGAAGGCTTACGTCCTTGACGGCCCGGAAGGTCCCGTACAGGACGCTCAGGTCCCGGACATCGAACACGACCTCCCGGTCCTCGACCTCCTCGACGGTCTCCTGGCTCTTCAAGGAGAGATGGACCCCATGGTCGAACCCTTCGGGCCCCGTGCGATCCGTCACCCGGTGCGAATCCACGCTATCACCACTTCCGCTCGTATCGATTACGAAGGTAGATCGCCGTCGCGTTCAGCACCAACAGGACGACCAACAGGACGATGATAGCCGCCGACACCAGGTCGCCGAACTCCCTAAGGGACTTACGGGACCAGGTGAAGATGATCGCCGGCAGGGCCGTGTACTCGCCCTGGAGACGCTCTATGAGCCCTGCGCTCCCTGTGGAGAAGAACACCGGCGCTCCCCCGATCAGGATCAGCGGGGCCGCCTCTCCCAGCGCCCGGCTCAGCGAGAGGATCGTCCCAGTGAGGACCCCCGGAGCCGCGTACGGTAAGACGTGGCTCCGGATGACCTCCCAGCGGGTGGCCCCCACGCCGAAGCCAGCTTCCCGGATGCTCTCCGGCACGGCCCGGATGGCCTCGGCCGAGGTGATGACCACGATCGGCAGGACCAGGATGGCCATGGTCAACCCTCCGCTCATCAGGCTCCGGCCCCCCGTGATGCTCGCCAGGAGCTGGACGAAGATGGCCAGGCCCAGCAGGCCGTACACGACCGACGGAACCCCGGCCAGGTTCCGGATGTTCGCCGTGAGGAATCGGGTGAACCGGTTGTCCCTCGCGTACTCCTCCAGGTAGATGGCGGCCCCGATCCCGATGGGGAACGAGATGATCACGACGAAGACCATGAGCCACAGGGACCCGACGATGCCCTGGGCCACGCCGGCCCTCTCCGGGAGCGACGACAGGTCGGACGTCAGGAAGTCCACGCCCCGGTCCGAGAACACCCGGATGGCCGAACCCAAGACCGTCCCGATCAGCGTGACCAGGACCGCCAGGGCCAGGAGGAGGGCCAGGAGAAGTGCGGCCTGGAACGCCAGGCCTCCCAGGTCGGTACGGCGTCCGTGAATCTCCCTGCGGACCGCCTCGGACGTGGCCGTGGTTCGAACGTCCGTGGTTGCGGCCCGGCCCATCAGTACCGTCTCCGGACCCTGCGCACGAACCGATCGCTGAGCATGTTCAGGCCGAGGGTGATGAAGAACAGCAGCGCCCCCACGAAGAACAAGCTCCAATAGGCGGAGCTGGCCCCCTTGACCTGGTCCGACCCGGTGGCCAGGGAGGCCATTGCCGCGGTCATCGTCTGGCCCGGCTCCAGCACGTTGAGGTTGAACTGCGACCCTCCCGTGGCCCCGGCCGCTATCGTCACGATGAGGGTCTCCCCGATAGCCCTGGATACGCCGAGGATCAGGGCGGCCACGATACCGGAGATGGCCGCGGGGAACACCACCCGTACCGCGGTGGCCTTACGCCTGGCCCCCAGTCCGAACGAGGCCTCTCGCAGAGACGCGGGGACCGCGTGCATGGCGTCCTCGGCCACCGAGGCAACGATCGGGCTGATCAGGATGCCCACCCCGATCCCCGCCGCCAGCATGTTGTAGAAGGGCGCCCCGCTGAACAGCCGCTGAACGACGTCCGGACTTATGAAGCTGATCACGAAATAGGCCATGACCACACTGGGGATCCCGGCCAGGACCTCCAGGATCGGCTTGAGGAGCCGGCGGGTGCGCCCGCTCGCATACTCCGACAGGTACAAGGCGGCCCCCAGGCCCAGCGGCGCGGCCACGGCCATGGCCACCACGGTGATCAGCAACGTGCCCACGAGGATCGTCTTGATGTCGAACAGCCCGCGCCGGGGGAACCAGCCGGTGTCGTTCCACAGCGTCGACAGATCGGCGCGGCGGAAGAACTCCAAGGTGCCGTCCAGGAGCGAGAGCAGGATGGCGGCGTTGATGACCAGAGCCAGCCCCGCGGCCACCAGGAACACCCTGCGGATGAAGGCCTCCCGACGCCGGCGGCGAGGGCTACCTCGGAGGTCCTGGAGCGAGAGCCTGGCGCCGATCGCTTCCCCGCTGGCCGCCACCTCAGCCTCCCTCACGCTCGGCGCCGGGACCCGGCCCGCTAGCCGAGCCGGGTCCCAAGCGAGAGATCTTCGCCCCTACGCGGTTGCCGCCGACTCCCACGTGCTCCGGGTCGCCTCGATCCGGTCGTCGGGAAGCGTAACGTACGCCACCTCCTCCACGGAGGTGCGGATGCCCGTGTCGGACAAGTAGTAGTCGACGAATGCCCGGACGGCTTCGCTCTCTGCCGCCTTGGCGTTGTTCACGTAGATGTACAGAGACCTCGACAGGGGATACGAGCCGTCGGCGATCGTCTCGAAGCTGGGGGCCACGCAGCCGTCCCCACCGTCGATCTCGAAAGCCCTCACCACGTCCTGGTTCTGCTCGTAGAAAGAGAACCCCACCCAGCCGAACGAGCTGTCCGACCCGGCGATCCCGTCGATGATCACGTTGTCGTTCGCGGAAGCCGTGTAGTCGGGCCGGGTGGTCTCCCAGTCCTTCTCCGGCAGTCCGCGCTCCTCGGCGAAGTCGGGGATCCCAGATAGCTCGATGAAGGCATCATAGGTCCCCGACTCCTCACCCGGCGCCGTGACTTCCAGCGGGGTGTTCGGGTACGGGGTGGCGATCCCGCCCACTTCCTCCCCGAGCTGGTTGGCGTCGGACCAGGTCGCGAAGCCCTCAGACTCCGGGCCCATCAGCGCGTAAAGGTCACCGTTGCCGAGGCAGCTAATCGAGCTGTTCGCTGTCGAGGTCAGCACCGAGATGCCGTCCAGGGCAACCTCGAGCTCCGTGTACTCGATCCCGGCCTTCTCGCAGGCCGCGATCTCATCCTCCTCGATCGGCCGGGAGGCGTCGGAGATCTCCGTCTCTCCCGCGCAGAAGAGCTCGAAGCCGTCCCCGGTCCCCGGCCCCTCCACCGTGATGTTCACGTCCGGGTTCTCCTCGATGAACAGCTCGGCCACCAGCGACGAGATCGGCTCGACCGTGGAGGAGCCCGATATGAAGATCTCGCCGGTGAGGCTCTGCTCGGTTCCACCGCCTCCACCACCGCCGGAATCGTCGGCACAGGCCGAGGCGATCAGCGCCACGGCGGCGAGCGCCGCTACCCTTACAGAGGTCTTCCTTCCCCTGGTCATGCAGCCTCCTCCCTGGTTCCAACCAGGCGGATGCTAGGCAGGGGGCTTGACGGGACCACGGCGGCCGGGTGAACGCCAGGTGAACATCCGACCCACGGGTGGATTCGTGATGGAGCGAGCGAACGCATGTGCGAACGTGGCTGTGGGGTGACCGGATGGCGGCCGTTCCGGCTCGGCTCGGTGAACGTTGGGCGACATCCCCCGGTCGGAGAAAGGTGCCGCCGGGACCGGTGGCTATCCTGGGACCGTGAGGGTCGGCGCGAAGGTCGGAGGCCACCTCCGATGGAACCGTGCTCGTGCAGTACGATCGAGCAGGGGTGGTCACCACGAGCGGGGTTGTTGACCGGTGGCTCGGGTACGGAGTCACTGGATGGCCAGGCCCATGAAGGCCCGACGGCACTTCCACGAGGAGCTCGAAGCCCTCGAGCTCGACATCTTGGCCATGGGCGAGCTAGCCGAGCAGGCCCTGGGCCGGGCGATGGACGTCCTGATCGACTGGGACGAGGGGGAGGCCACCTCCGTGGTCTCCGGCGACGATGAGATAGACGAGCGTTACCTGTCTATAGAGCAGCGCTGGCTGGAGCTGCTGGCCCTCCAGACCCCGGTGGCCACCGATCTCCGCCTCCTGTCGGCCATCATCCACGTCAACCTCCACCTTGAGCGGGTCGGTGACATGGCCGTGAACATCGTCAAGATCGCCCAGGCCACCAGCAGGCTCCCTTCCAACCAGTCGATCCTCACGCACCTTAGAGAGATGGCCGACGTCGTCCGGCCGATGATCCGCACCGCTCTGGACGCCTTCGTCCGCCGCGACCTGGAGCTGGCCGTGGCCCTGCCGGCCATGGACGACCCGGTCGACCGGCTGAACCGGGGGATGTACCGGGAGGTGGCGGCGTGCGCTGGAAACCCGGAGATGCTGGAGTGGGCCGTCCGCATGATGGTGGTGTCCCGCCAGCTGGAGCGGGCCGGTGACCATGCCGTCGACATTGCCGAGCAGGTCGCGTTCCTGCTGACCGGCGAGTTCCAGGAGTTCTCCGATGCCTCCCACCCGGAGGTGGGGCCCCCGAATGCAGGGTGACGGGAAGCTCGGCAGGATCCTGATCGTCGAGGACGAGGAGTCGCTGGCCGACTCGATCCTCTACAACCTCGAGCGCGAGGGATTCGCCGTCCACGTCGCGGGGGACGGTCGAGTGGCGCTGGAGCGGTTCCTCGATGTCGAGCCCGATCTGGTGATCCTGGATCTCATGCTGCCCCAGGTCACCGGGCTGGACGTCTGCCGGGCCATCCGACAGCACTCCGCGGTGCCGGTGATCATGGTGACGGCCAAGGATTCCGAGGCCGACAAGGTCACCGGCCTGGAGATCGGTGCCGACGACTACGTGACTAAGCCATTCTCGATGCGCGAGCTCATCTCCCGGGTCAGGGCCAACTTGCGCCGGGTCCGGATGGCGCCGGCCGATGGCGGGATAGAGGAGATCCTTCGGGGAGGCCCCGTCGAGCTCGACGTGGCCAGGCACGAGGCCCGGGTCCGAGGAGACCCGGTGGCTTTCCCTCCCAAGGAGTTCGAGCTGCTGGAGACATTCCTCAGGCGGAAGGGGCGACTGCTCACGAGGGACTTCCTGATCGACGAGGTATGGGGCTCGAACTACTTCGGCGACACCAAGACGCTCGACGTGCACGTCAAGCGTCTCCGCCGCAAGGTGGAGGAGGACCCGCACGCGCCGGCGCACCTCATCACGGTCCGCGGGCTCGGCTACAAGTTCATCGACTAAAGGCTTCATGGCTGATCGAGACGGAAGGACGGCGGCCGGTCCGGGCCAGGTACCTACCTCCGCCGGCATGAGCGGGCCCGAGATCCTGTTCGTGTGCGTGGAGAACTCGGGGCGTTCGCAGATTGCCGCCGCACTGGCCGAGCGGCTCGGCCGGGGAAAGGTTCGGGCGCGCTCGGCAGGCACCCGTCCAGCGGACCAGGTCAATCCCACCGTGGTCCAGGTCATGCGGGATGTGGGGATCGACCTCTCGGCACGGCGGCCAACTCGCCTCCAGGACGATCAGGTCCGCGAAGCCGACGTGGTGATCAGGATGGGATGCGGCGACGAGTGCCCATACTTCCCCGGGAAGCGCTACGAGGACTGGGATCTTCCCGACATCGGCGGGAAGCCGCTCCAGGATGTCCGTGGGATCCGCGACCAGATCGAGCGCCGGGTCAGGGGGCTGCTGGAGACCCTTCGGTAGGCTGGCCGTGTGCCGGAGCTCCCCGATGTCGAGGCCTACCGGCGCTTCCTCTCTCGGCACGCTACCGGGCGGCGGATCGAGCGGGTGGTCGTCACCGACGACGCCATCCTGCGAAACGTCTCGGCGGAAGGGCTCGATCGATCGCTGCGGCAGGAGCGCTTCGGGGAGCCGGAGCGCCACGGCAAGTGGCTGATCGCCTGGACCTCGGGCCCGGCGGTCCTCATCCACTTCGGGATGACCGGCGACCTCGGATGGGAGCGGGATCACCGGGGCCGCCATCGGCACGACAGGGTGATCTTCGAGACGGACGGGGGCGAGCTTCGGTATCGGAACATGCGGAAGCTAGGCGGCCTGTGGCTGGCCCACGACAAGGAGGAGGCCCGGGAGGTCATGGGCCCGCTAGGTCCCGACGCCCTCTCCCTCGATCGCCGTGGCTTCCGGGACCTGCTGTTCCGCCGGCGCGGGCAGATCAAGGCCGCTCTAATGGACCAGCGCTGGCTGGCCGGGGTGGGCAACCTCCTGGCCGACGAGGCCCTGTGGCGGGCCCGGATCCACCCGGCCCGGCGGATCGAGGATCTCTCGGCCGAGGAGCGGGACCGGCTGTTCACGTCGCTACGCAAGGTCGTCCGGACGTCTGTGGAACGGTACGACTACCTGCCCCGGATGCGCGGCTGGCTCACCCACGTCCGAGGCACTCCTGGGGCCCGATGTCCTCGCTGCAGAACCCCGCTGGAACGAACCACCGTGAGCGGACGCACGACGTACTTCTGTCCCCGCTGCCAGCCGGCCCCCTCATAGACTGGCTCCGGTGAACGATCAGCACGGGCGGCCGACGCTTACAGGCCGGCTCGTCACCCGCTACATCTCGATCGCCCTGCCCATTCTGGCGGTGGCGGCCCTGATCCTCGACCGGCTTCTGGCCGCGGGGATCAACCCGCGCCTGATAGTCATCGGAGGGCTGCTGGCCGCCTGGGCCGTGGGTGTGGTCGCTGTGGCCGTTGTGGTCCGCTCGGTGACCCGGCCGCTGCGCCGGATGACGGATTCCATCTCCTTGATGGCCGAGGATGGTGGGGAGAGGGAGATCATCGCCGACGGGACCGTGGAGCTGGCGGTCCTGGCAGAGACCGTGAACCGCATGGCCTCCGACCTCGATGCCCGCATCGAAGAGGTCCGGCGGGACCGCGAGAGCCGGGAGGTCATCCTCTCGGCGCTCGGCGAGGGGGTACTGCTGGTCGATGCCTTCGACCAGGTGAGGTACGCGAATCCCGCCGCCCGCCGGGTGCTGGGGGACAGGCCGGGCTCACTGCGGACGCTGGCGCCCCTCGCCCTGCGGACGCTCGTGGACGAGGTCCGGGGGGATGGCCGACCTCACGAGCGGGAGGTCGAGCTGGGCTTGCCGCCCCTGGTGGTTCGAGCCTCCGCCGTTCCCCTGCGAACTCCCGACGAGATACTCATGGTGCTCCGGGACGTGACCGCGGCCCGTCGGGTGGAGGCGATGCGCCGGGACTTCGTTGCCGACGCCTCGCACGAGCTGAAGACGCCGGCCGCCTCGATCCAGGCTTCTGCGGAGACGCTCCAGCGCGCGGTGAGGGATGACCCGAGGGCGGCGGCCAGGTTCGCCGACAGGCTTCGCCGGGACGCGATTCGCCTCTCCCGGATCGTGTCGGACCTTCTGGACCTGTCCAGGCTGGAGGCCGAGCGGCCGGTCCTTGAGCCGATCCGGCTGGACGTGGTGGTGGCCGAGGAGGTCGATCGGATCCGACCGCATGCCCTCGAGGCGAGCGTCGAGCTCGCTCCCCGGATCGAGGCCGTAACTGTCGGGGGCTCCTCGAAGGACCTGGCCCTGCTGGTCAGGAACCTCCTGGACAACGCGATCCGGTACACGCCGCCCGGGGGCAAGGTCCGCCTGGAGCTACGAGCGGAGGGTGACCGGGCGATCCTGGCGGTATCCGATACCGGGATCGGGATCCCCTCCCGGGACCTCCCCCGCATCTTCGAGCGCTTCTATCGGGTCGACAGGGCCCGGTCGCGAGAGCGAGGCGGGACGGGGCTGGGTCTCTCGATCGCCCGTCACGTAGTGGAGCGATACGGCGGCACGATCACCGCCCAGAGCGAGCTCGGCCGGGGTTCGACCTTCCGGGTGGCCCTCCCGGCGAGGGTAAGTACGGCAGAACCTCCGGCGGCACGGAAGAGCTGACGTCCTCCCCTCGGACCAGGGACTCGCGGACGGCCCGGGACGAGACGGCGGCGATCTCGGGCGTAAGGTCCAGCCCTCGGAGGCGGGAGGCCCACCTGGGGTTGGCAGCCAGGCGATCCCGAAGGCGGTCCCGGTCGCCGGCTCGAACGGCGTAGGCCACCTCGGCCAGCGAGAAGAGCCGGTCCAGGTCGGCGTCGCGGTCCCGGTACCAGCGCGGGTCGAGGAGCTGAAGCACCTTGTCCGAGCCGAGCCCGAGCCGCAGGCGAGAGCCGGGGAACGCGGTCGCGGCGGCCTCGGCCTGGTCCGCGTACAGACCTCGGGAGCTGAGAGCCACAGCGTCCCCGGAACGGCCGGCGCACCAGTCCAGCATGGCGGCCAGGCGGGTCTCCTCGTCCAGCAGCGGGGGGTGCGGCGGCCCTCCGGGGCCCGGCTCCTTCGGGAGGGTCGCCGCCGAGTACACCAGGAGGGTCAGCTCCGTCTCCACGGCCTCGGCCAGGGCCGCGTGGGCCACCGTCATCGGGTCGAACGAGCCGGACACCAGCCCCACGATCCTCGGGGCCGCGGGTGGTCGAGGGGTCCCCAGCACCTCGAGCCATAGAGGCCCGGCCCGGCGGGCCCGATCGAGCGCCGCGGCGATCTCGTCGCGATCCACGCCAGTACGATGCCCCAGGTGAGGGGGGACCGCGATGCGGCATGGACGGAGATCCGGCAAGCCGGGGCCGACACGGCGGCTGGAGCGGCGGAGATCACCCGGCGGGGGGCCATCGCATTGGCGGGCCTGCCCCGAGCGGACCTGGTGGAGGCGGTTAGGAGCCTCGTCGAGGGCCACCCCTCGATGGCCCCGCTGTGGCGCCTGGGCTCGGCGGTGCTCTCCGCCGGGGACCACGCGGGGGCCGCCGCGAGATTCGCGGAGCAGCTGCTTGCCGAGAGGAATGCGGTCGCCTCGGTGGCTGAGGGAGTCCTCCCGGGCCCCGTCGTGACCCACTCGTACTCGAGCACCATGGTCGACTCGGTCGTCGCGGCGGGGGTCCGGGCGCTGTGCGCGAGATCCGATCCCGGGGGCGAGGGTGCCCTCACGGCAGAGCTGCTCCGCAAGCGTGGAGTGGAGGCCGAGCTGGTGTCCGACTCGGAGGCGATCCTGGCGGCCGCCGAGGGTCGGGCCGTGGTCACCGGCGCTGACGCGGTCGGACCCGGTGGCGTGGTGAACAAGGTTGGCACCGGGGCCCTGGCCGAGGCCGGCGCAAGCGGCGGGGCGGGCCGCTACGCCGTGGCGGGAGGGTCGAAGCTCCTGGGCGTGGACCTACCGGCCCCGCTGCCGTACGAGCGGACGGCCCTCGGCCTCTTCACTGGCATGATCACGGATCAGGGCGTGCTGGCCCCGGACGAGGCGGCCGCGGCGGCTTCAGCCCACCCGCTCCATCGGGCGCTCCGGGACCTCCTGGCCCGGCTGAGTTGAGAGCGTCCCAGGCCGGAGGTCCAGCCGCCGGAGCAGCTGTGCATTCAGGGCGACGACGATCGTGGACATGCTCATCAGGGCCGCTCCGGCGGAGGGTCCCAGGGCGATGCCCGCCCAGGCCAGCGCCCCCGCCGCAAGCGGAATGGCGACCACGTTGTAACCGGCTGCCCAGGCCAGGTTCTGGACCATCTTTCGATACGAGGCCCTGGACAGCCGGATCACCCCGACCACCGCTCGTGGGTCGTCCGAGGCCAGGACCACGCCGGCCGACTCGATGGCCACGTCGGTCCCGGCGCCGATGGCGATGCCCACGTCGGCCTGGGCCAGGGCCGGGGCGTCGTTGACGCCGTCGCCGACCATGGCCACAGTCTGACCGCGCCGCTGGAGATCCTCCACGGCTCGCTGCTTGTCCTCGGGGAGCACTTCGGCGAGGACCTCATCGATGCCCAGGTCCCGCCCCACCGCCTCGGCCACCTGGCGGGCGTCCCCGGTGATCATGGCCACCGAGATCCCCAGGCGGTGGAGGGCCCGAACCGCCTCGGCGGACTCGGGCCGGATCCGATCCTCGAGAGCGATGGCCCCCAGGACCTCCGAGTCGCGGACCACGTGGAGGATAGCGGCCCCCCGTTCCGCCCACTGGCGACTCGTCTCGGCCAGGGCCCGCGGGACCTCGACCCGCCGGGCCCTGAGGAGAGAGGGGCCGCCCACGGCCACACTGGCCCCGTCGACCGAGGCCTCCACGCCCCGACCGGCCATGGAGCGGAAGTCGGTGGCCCGGGCCAAACCGCCACGGCTCCTGGCCTCGGCCACGATGGCCCGGGCCAGGGGGTGCTCGCTGTCGGACTCCGCGGCTCCGGCCATGGCCAGCAGCCGGTGCTCGTCGCCGTCGACGGCCACGACCCCGGTTACGGCATGGTCCGCCTCGGTCAGCGTGCCGGTCTTGTCGAAGAGGACCACGTCAACGTCCCGCATCCGCTCCAGGGCCAGCCGGTCCTTGACCAGGATCCCGCTCCGGGCGGCCAGGGCGGTGGAGATGGCGATGACCAGAGGTATGGCCAGGCCCAGAGCATGCGGACAGGCGATTACCAGGACGGTGACGGTCCTCTCCACGGCGTCGCGAGGCTCCCCCAGCAGCACCCACACCAGGGCGGTGATCGCTCCGGCGGCCACTGCGGCGTAGAAGAGGAGGGCCGCGGCCCGGTCGGCCAGGGCCTGGGCCCTGGATCGGGATCTTTGGGCCTCTTCCACTAGACGGCGGATCCCGGCCAGCGCGGTCTGCTCCCCGACGGCCTCCACCTTGACCCGGAGGGCCTGGTCGGTCACCACAGATCCCGCGACCACGCGGTCTCTGCGCTCCTTTGATACAGGGCGAGCCTCCCCGGTGATCATCGACTCATCGACCCCGGCCTCTCCCTCGGTCACGCGCCCATCGGCGGGGACCCGGCCACCCGGACGGACCAGGACCAGGTCTCCTTCGGCCAGATCGCCGATGGCCACCGTCTCGACGGCGCCGTCGGAGACCCGCTCGGCCTCGTCGGGAAGTAGCTCGGCCAGAGCCTCCAGTGCGCTGCCGGCCTGGCCCACGGCTCGCATCTCCAGCCAGTGGCCGAGCAGCATGACCGTGATCAGCGCGGCCAGCTCCCACCAGAAGTCCAGGTCGAACGCGCCCAGCTCGGTGGCCACGCTGGCGGCGAAGGCCACGGTTATGGCCAGCCCGATCAGGAGCATCATCCCGGGCTGCCGCGCCCGAGCCTCGGCCCAGGCGCCCTGCAGGAAGGGCCAGCCGCCGTACAGGAAGATCGCCGTGCCCAGGACCGGGGCGATCAGCTCGCTGCCGGGGAACTCCGGCGCCGAGTACCCCAGGAGCATCTGGAACGTCTCGCTGAAGAAGATCACCGGGACCGCCAAGGCCAGCGTCAGCCAGAACCGGTCGCGGAACCGCGCCGCGTGGTCCCCGTGGCCGCCGCCGTGGCCGTCGTGGGCCCCGCCGCTCTCGTTGTGGTGCTCGGCCATGTCGTGCCCTTTCACGAGCTCACCAGCCGGTCGATGGCCGCGCTGGCCTCGGTCACCATGGCGTCCCGGCCTCCTCGTCCCGGCCGCCCTTCCTCCAGGCAGGACCGGATGTGGTCCTCTAGCAGGGCCACGGCCACCTTCTTCAGAGCCTTCCCCGCCGCCGAGACCTGAGTCAGGATGTCAATGCAGTACTC
>JBKPBL010000021.1:0-10005 GCA_046726855.1 Actinomycetota bacterium
GAGGACGTCGAGTCGGTGCTGGACCGCCCGGCTACCGAGGACTGGAGCGTCCAGTGGCTGGCCGAGGGCTGGCCCGAGGACGTGTCCCGGGGCATCGAGTCCTTCCGCAAGCATCAGAGAGGCCGCGCGGTCCATCACGTCGTGGTCGAGGCCGTCCCGTCCGAGGCGGCGTGGCCCGAGGACGTCGAGGTGATCCAGCTCGACCGGGACCCGGGCTTCGGGGCGGCCCGCAACGCGGGGCTCCGCCGGAGCGCGGGCCGGCGTGTGATGGTCGTGGACGGCTCGATCGAGGCCACCGGCGACGTGTTCGGTCCGCTCGAAGAGGCTCTGGCGGATAGCACCGTCGGCATCGCCGGGCCGTTCGGCCTGGCCACCGACGACCTTCGCGAGTTCCGCGAGAGCCCCGGCCCCGAGGTCGACGGGCTGGAGAGCCATCTGATGGCCTTGAGTCGAGAGGTCCTGGAGCGAGGCGTTGAATTCAATCCTCGGTATCGCTTCTACCGGTGGGCCGACGTGGAGCTGTCCTTCCGTCTCCGGGAGCTCGGCCTCCGCGCCGTTCGAGTTGAGATGCCGGTCAGCCGCCACCCACACAGGAGGTGGGAGGCACTGCCTCCCGAACGTCGGGACGCGCTGTCCAGGCGAAACTTCTATCGGTTCCTGGACCGGTTCCGGGGCCGGACCGATCTGCTTGTGCGCCGGGAGGGCTGAGCTCGGACCAGCGCTGCGGGTGGTCCTAGGTGGGCTCGGGCGCCGGAGGCGGCGGGACCCGCTGGGACGCCCTCGCTGCCGCGGCGGCCTTCACCTTCTCCCTTTCGGCCTGTTCGGCCTGTCTCTGGCGCTCCTCGTGCTCGGCCTCCAGACGGCGCCGTTCCTCGTCCGGATCGGGGATGCCGACGGTACCGTCGACGTACTCCCGCAGCTCCTTCCCCTCCATCACCTCCCGGACCATGAGGAGCCGGGCCAGCTGCTCCAGGACCTGCTCCTTGTCCGAGAGGATGTCCCGGGCCCTGCGGTGGGCCTCCTCCACGATCCTGGAGACCTCCTCGTCCACCAGACGCGCGGTCTGCTCGGACATCTCGGGGCGCTCGCCGGGGAACAGGATCCGCCCCTCGTTGCCTCGGAAGCCATCGCGGCCGAACGAGAGCGGCCCCAGCTTGGGGCTCATCCCGAACTCCACCACCATCGACCGGGCGATCTCGGTGGCCCTCTCCAGGTCGTTCTGGGCCCCGGTGGATATCTGGCCGAAAGCGATCTCCTCGGCGGTCCGGCCTCCCAGGAGGATGGCCAGTCTGTCGTCGATCTCCGGCTCGGTCATCAGGTACCGATCCTCGAGGGGCCGCTGCATGGTCATTCCCAGGGCGGCCGCTCCTCGGGGGATGATCGTGACCCGGTGTACCGGGTCGGCGTTGGGGACCGACAGAGCCACAAGGGCGTGGCCCATCTCGTGGTGGGCCACTATCTCCCGCTCCTTCTCGCTCATCACCCTGCTCTTGCGCTCCAGCCCGGCAACGACCCGGTCGATGGCCTCCTCGAGCTCCTCCATGCCCACGGCGTCCTTCTCCCGCCGGGCCGCAAGGAGGGCCGCCTCGTTCACCACGTTGGCCAGGTCCGCGCCGGTGAACCCGGGGGTCCGGGAGGCGATCACCTGGAGATCCACGTCGGAACCCAGGGCCACTCCCCGGGCGTGGACGCCGAGGATGGCCTCCCGGCCGCGGAGGTCCGGGCGATCCACCACGACCTGACGGTCGAAGCGGCCCGGCCGAAGCAGCGCGGGATCGAGCACATCGGGGCGGTTGGTGGCGGCCATGATGATCACGCCCTTGGACGTGTCGAAGCCGTCCATCTCCACCAGGAGCTGGTTGAGGGTCTGCTCCCGCTCGTCATGTGAACCCATCCCGGCGCCCATGGCGCCGGCCCGCGTCTTCCCGATCGTGTCCAGCTCGTCCAGGAACACCAGGCAGGGGGCCCGATCCTTGGCCTGCTGGAACAGCTCCCGGACCCTGGCGGCGCCCAGGCCGACGAACATCTCCACGAACTCCGAGCCGGACATGTAGAAGAAGGGGACCTGGGCCTCGCCGGCCACCGCCCGGGCCAGAAGGGTCTTCCCGCATCCCGGCGGCCCCAGCAGGAGCACGCCTTTGGGGATCCGTCCTCCCAGCCGCTGGTACTTCTTGGGGTTCTTCAGGAACTCGACGATCTCTCCGAGCTCCTCGACTGCCTCGTCGACCCCGGCGACGTCGGCGAAGGTCGTCTTGAGGTCCTTCCGGTCGTAGATCTTCACCCCGCGCCGGCCGAGGTTGAGGGCGGCTCCGGCCCCTCCTCCGGCCATCCGCCTGAACACGAACCCCCAGATCAGCACCAGGACCAGGATCGGGAGGATCCAGGTGAACAGGAAGCTCTCGAACCCGCTGGGTTGCTCACCCGTGAAGCTGACCCCGTGCTCCTGGAGCAGCCCGAGGAGCTCCTGCTCGTCGATGCCCGGGGGCCGGGTGGTGACGAAGCCGGGCCCATCCTCTCCGGTGAGCTCGCCGGCGATGTCCGTCTCGGAGATGGCCACCCGCTCCACCTGGCCTTGCTCCACCTGGTTGAGGAACTGCGAGTAGTCGATCTCCCGGGGTCCGGGGATGAACAGGCCCTGGATCAGGTACAGGACCAGCAGGCCCAGGACGACGTAGCCCAGAGTGAACCGCCAGCGGCGACTGCCGTCACCGCCCCCGCCGAAGTCGAATCCCATCCACCGGCCGCGCCGGTCGTCGCTGTTCGCCATGGCTCCTATTGCTCCCGAACGGGGGGAGCTCCTCGTATGTTCCCACATCGCTCCGACATCGGGCCGAGTATCCTGGCGGCCATGAGCGAACGGCGAGTGGGCACCGCGCCGGACCGGGCCGAGCTCGACGAGCGATTCGAGCGAGAGGCCATCCCCTTGATCCGGGAGATGTACGCAGCGGCCGTTCGGATGACCAGGAACCCCGCCGACGCCGAGGACCTCCTCCAGGAGACCTACCTGCGGGCCTACCGGGGCTTCGCGGGATTCGAGGAGGGGACGAACCTGAGGGCGTGGCTTTACCGGATCCTGACCAACGCCTTCATCAACACGTACCGGAAGCGTCAGCGCGAGCCTCAGATGGTCTCGGACGACGAGCTCGAGGAGTGGTACCTGTACGAGAAGCTGGGCGGCGAGGGCGCGGAGTCCTCGGCGGAGGCTCAGGTGCTGGAGGGCCTCCCTGATGAGGACGTCCAGGAAGCCCTGGCCGACCTGCCCGAGCAGTTCCGGCTGGCGGTCCTGTTGGCCGACGTCGAGGGGTTCTCGTACAAGGAGATCGCGGAGATCCTGGACATCCCCATCGGGACGGTGATGTCTCGGCTGCATCGGGGAAGAAGGGCGCTGGAGAAGCGGTTGTGGGATGTGGTGCGGGAGCGAGGATTGGTCAGATGATGGACTGCGACGAGGCCCTGGCCGAGCTGGAGGCCTACCTGGACGGGGAGCTTCCCAGCGAGGCCCGGAACCGGGTGGAGACCCACCTGTCCGAGTGCAGCCCGTGCTTCTCCCGAGGTGAGTTCAGGCGGCGGATCCGGGAGATCGTCAGGCACAAGTGCGGAGGGGTCACGGAGATGCCAGAGGGTGTGGTGACCCGGGTCCGCTCGGTGATCGCCTCGGTGGAGATCCGCCGGACCGACCCCCCCGGCCCCTAAACCGCCGAGCCCTCCGGCGACGAATACCCCAGCGAGGGGGCGGGCCCATACCGGGCCCGGACGACATGAAGGGAACCAGACCGGGGCGGATGCCCAGGCCGTCCCGCGCCGTGGCCGACGGACGGATCTGCCAGGAGCCGGGGTGCACCACCCGCCTGTCCCGCTACAACACGCGAGACAGGTGCTGGCAGCACTCCGACATCGTGTTCCCGAACTACAGGGGTCGCCGGTTGGCCCCAGAGGGATGAGCAGCACCAAGACCTGCTAGCGGCCTCGTGGGGCAGTGGTGTGAGCCGGCCCGGTCCGAGCGGGCTCTCGCCCGATACTGGCCGAGTCGGCCAAACCCCGCTCAGCCCGTTCATCCAGACCGGTTACTCGAATCCTAACGCAGGGCGTATACTCCCCCAGCAGACCGGGCGAGCGAAGAACCGTGACCATCAGACGGAGGGAGGGAGCGATGGCGCAGACCAGGGCCGCCGAGTATCTGAAGACGGCTGAGGTGGCCGACATCCTTCACGTCTCGCCCAAGACCGTGACCAGGTGGGCCAAGGACGGGAAGCTGCCCCACTCCCGGACCCTGGGGGGCCACCGCAGGTTCCCAGCCTCCTCGATCCGCAAGCTGGCCGAGGGACTGGTCCAGGTCGGCCAGATCGACTGAGGCTCATAACCTCCCCGACCCTGCCCGTCTGTTCGAACGTGTCCTGGTGGCCAACCGCGGCGAAGTGGCCTGCCGGATCGCGCTGACCCTTCGCCGCCTGGGCATCCCATCGGTGTCGGTGTATTCGGATGCCGATCGAGGCGCCAAGCACGTCCGTGAGGCTGACCGCGCCGCTCACATCGGCGAGGCTCCAGCCACCCTCTCGTACCTCAATCCGGCGGCGATCGTTCGAGCCGCGTTGGAAACAAGGGCCGAGGCGATCCACCCCGGGTACGGCTTCCTGTCGGAGAGTCCTGGGTTCGCCAGGGCGGTGGCCGACGCCGGCCTGACCTGGGTCGGACCTCCGCCGGAGGTCCTGCAGTTGGCAGGGGACAAGGTCGCGGCCCGAGAGGCCTTTCGGGATTCGGGGTTCCCCGTGCTTCCAGGCGGAGGCCCGTTCACCTCGGCCGAGGAGGCGGCCGGGGCCGCCACCGAGATCGGTTACCCCCTCATGGTCAAGGCGGTGATGGGCGGAGGCGGCATCGGGATGGGCGTGGCCACCGGCAAGGATGCGCTCCGGGCGGCGGTGGAGACCGCGTCGATCAGGGGGGAGCGGTTCTTCGCCGACGCCTCCGTGTACCTGGAGCGCTACGTTCCCGGGGCCCGACACGTAGAGATCCAAGTGCTTGCCGACGAGCGGGCCACGATCCACCTCTACGAGCGGGAATGCTCCGTGCAGCGCCGTCACCAGAAGGTCATCGAAGAGACGCCCTCGCCGGCCGTCGACCGGGAGCTTCGGCGACGGATGTGCGACGCCTCGGTCAAGTCGATGGAAGCGATCGGGTACCTGGGGGCCGGGACCGTGGAGTGCGTGGTCACCCCGGAGCACGAGTTCTTCTTCCTCGAGGTGAACGCCAGGCTCCAGGTGGAGCATCCCATCACTGAGGTGACCACGGGGGTGGACCTCGTCGAGGAGCAGCTCCGGATCGCCGCCGGGCTCGGGATGTCACCGAGAGGGACTCCGCCGCGGAACGGCAGCGCTATCGAGTGCCGAGTGTACGCCGAGGATCCCGACCGGTTCCTGCCCTCGCCGGGCCGCATCGAGGCGCTGGAGCTTCCGGAGGGAGTTCGGTGCGACTTCGGCTACGACCAGGGTGACGAGGTGCCCCTGCACTACGACCCGCTGATCGGGAAGGTCGTGACCAGGGGGAGGGATCGGGCCGAGGCGCGCCACCGGATGCGCCGGGCCCTCCAGGCGTTGCACCTGGAGGGCCCGCGGACCAACTTGGCGACCCATCTTCGTGTGCTGGGGGACCTTCGATTCGCCTCGGGCGAATACGACACCGCATTATTGGACGCCTGACCGTTCGCTCGGAGTAACTAGGGGACTCGGCGTGGCTGACCATCGTCCCGGCAGGAGCGTCGCAACGCGCCGTCCGGTGAGGTGATCAGCGGCCTTATCGGCCGCCTCGCTGCGGCGGCGGTGTGAATCAGGCGTCGACGATCGTCAGAGCGACTGGCCGGCCGTTCCGGTCCTGGAGGTCGACTCGGACGGGATCGCCCGTCCGCCGGTGGTCCTCCAGGTGCTCGAGGTCGAACCCGTAGTCCCGCTCGGGATCTATGTCGATGTCGTAGCTCTCCGCGCCCGCATCGACGGTGAACCCGGCGATCTCACCCTGGGCCCTTTGAACCTCGGTGATCACCCCGGTGACCTGGCTCGGAGCCGAGGCTCCCTCGGAAGTGCAAGAGACGACCACGAGGGCGGTCACGGCCAGTCGGAGCACGGAGCAAGGGTGCCGTAGCATCCGACCCGTGAGCAAGTCCGGGCTCGGAACCATCCTCGGGGTCTGGGCTCACCCCGATGACGAGACCTACCTCACCGCAGGACTCATGGCCCGAGCCGTGCGCGAGGGCGAGCGGGTCGTGTGCATCACTGCCACTCGCGGCGAGGAGGGGTCGTGGGACGAGGACCGATGGCCGTCCGCCAGGATGGGAGAGATCCGCGAGGCGGAGCTGGTGCGTTCGATGAACATCCTGGGGGTGAACGAACACCACTGGCTCGATTACCGTGACGGCACCCTGCCCGAGGTTCCAGACGAGGAAGGCGCCGGCAGGGTCGCGTCGATCGTCGAGCAGGTGAGGCCCAAGTCGGTGCTGACCTTCGGGCCTGACGGGATGACAGGCCATCCCGACCACAAGGCGATCTCTCGGTGGGCGAGCGAGGCTTTCCATCTCGGCGCCGTTCCCGGAACCCGGCTATACCAGGCGGTCTACACGCCCGAGTGGGTGGAGCGTTTCGCCGCCCGTTTCGCGCAGTTCAATGTGTTCATGGAGGAGGGCACGCCACCGATCGTTCCGGCCGACCGCCTGGCCATCAACTTCGAGCTGCCCGAGGACATCATCGAGCTGAAGCTGGCGGCCATCGAGGCTCATGCCAGCCAGGTCGAGGGGATGATCCAGGCGTTCGGCAAAGACGTCTTCCGCGAGGGCGGGAGGGCAGAGTTCTTCGTTCGGGCCGAGACGAAGTGACGATCGCGGTGGTCCAGGAGGGCGATGTCATCGGGGTGATCGAGTAGCCCACCCCTCAGCTAGCATGGCGGCCGTGCCCCTGATCCGGTCGACTCCAGGCGCGGTCTGGCGTGTGGTCCTGGCCCGCCCCGAAGCACGAAACGCCGTATCGGAGCCCATGCTGGCAGAGCTGGTGGAGGTGCTCCGCGACTCGGCGGGGGAGCCCTTTGTCCGAGTGATCCTGCTCTCCGGGGATGGTCCGGCGTTCTGCGCCGGGGCCGACCTCGGCGAGCTGGACGGGGCCGCCCGGGGCCCCGGCGGCATCCGGTACGAGGCCGCCCTGGAGGCGGTGCTCGAGGCCATCGCTGCCCACCCCGTGCCGGTGGTGGCCGCCATCCACGGGGCCGCCTTGGGGGCCGGGTGCCAGATCGCGGTGGCCTGCGACCTGGCGGTGGCCGAGTCGGACGCCCAGATCGGGATCCCCTCCTCCCGGCTCGGCGTCGTCATCAACTTCGAGAACGTCCAGCGACTGGTGCTCGCGGTCGGCCCCCGGCGGGCGGCGGACATCCTGCTGACCGGCCGGGCGTTGTCCGGGGAAGAGGCCTCGGCCTGGGGCCTGGTCAGCGTGGCGGTCCCCCCTGGCTCGCTCCACGAGCGCGCCCAGGCGTTGGCCGAGACCGTCGCCTCGAACGCGGCGCTCTCGGTGCGCGGCTCCAAGCGAGGGATCCGGGCTGTCCTCGAGAAGCTCTCGGTCGACCGGGGGACCGAGGGCCACCGAGTCGCCGACTTCGACATGATGGCCGCGCAGGCCTTCGCCAGCGAAGACCTGAAGGAGGGTCTCCGGGCGTTCCGGGAGCGCCGCTCTCCGGATTTCCGGGGGGAGTAGGTGCCCGCCGAGCGACTCAACCGGAAGAGCCCGCTGGAGGACCGTGCTCCCGAGGTGATCCGCCTCCTGAAGGAGGGGTACCCCGACGCCCGGGTCGCGCTGAGGTTCTCAAACCCTCTGGAGTGCCTGGTGGCCGTGATCCTCTCGGCCCAGGCCACCGACAAGAAGGTGAACGAGGTCACCGAGACCCTGTTCGAGAAGTACCGGACCCCCCAGGACTACCTGAAGGTCCCCGAGTCGGAGCTGGCCGCCGACCTCAAGCCGACGGGCTTCTTCAACCAGAAGACCAGAGCGGTCCGGGGAGCCTGCCGAATGATCGTTGAGGAGTTCGGCGGCCGGGTCCCCGACTCGATGGCGGAGCTCATCAAGCTTCCCGGCGTGGCCCGAAAGACCGCGAACATCGTGCTGGGCAACGCCTATCCCGAGAAGCTGGCCACGGACACCGACGTGGGCATCGCCGTGGACACCCACGTCCGGCGGGTGTCACAGCGGCTGGGCTTCAGCGAGCAGCGTGATCCGAACAAGGTCGAGCGGGACCTCATGCAGGTGATCCCGAAGGAGGATTGGTTCGGCTTCACCTACGTGCTCATCGAGCACGGCCGGGCGGTGTGCAAAGCACCCACTCCCGCGTGCGAGGTGTGCCCGGTCAATCACCTCTGCCCATCCAGCCGGGTCTGACCGATCAGGCCCGCGGGCCGCGGGCCAGCCTCCAGGCCGCCGGGAGGAGTCCCGCCGCCAGCAGGAGCTTGAGGGTGTCGCCAACGACGAACGGGTACAGCCCAGCCTGGAGAGTGTTTTCGAGGGTGGGCGGGTGGCCGAGGAAGGCCTCGAACGTCGGCGAGGCCTGGAGCCAGGGCAGGCCGAGCAGGTAGATCACCACGCTCCCCAGCAGCATCACGCTGATAGACGACCGCAGGTTGCGGTCCCACCCCCGGTTGGCCAGCCATCCCATCAAGAGGGAGGCCGTCAGGAACCCCCACAGGTAGCCGCCGCTGGGAGTGGCCAGGGTCAGTCGGTCCAGCCCGGCCTCGCCCTCGGCGGCGAACGGCAGACCCACGGCGATCTCGGCCAGGTAAAGGGCCAGGGTTAGACCTCCTCGCAGCCATCCGTAGGCGGTGCCCACCAAGAGGACACCCAGGGTCTGGCCGGTTATGGGCACAGGGGTGAAGGGGAGGCGGATCGACAGCTGGGCCAGGCCCGCGATGACCAGGCTTCCGCCCGCCACCAACACCGCGTCGAAGACGACGGCGGCCGTACGGCTCCGCGGGCGG
This sequence comes from Actinomycetota bacterium, assembly GCA_046726855.1. GTDB lineage: Bacteria > Actinomycetota > UBA4738 > UBA4738 > CALAEC01 > JBKPBL01. The sequence continues at coordinate 8,996 of JBKPBL010000021.1, forward strand.
GGGATCGCCTGGGCCAGCGCGGTCACGGCATCTCCTTACTTCGCTTGGGCCGGAGTTGTAGAGCACCGAGCCATGCACTCGCAACCCTCGCTACCATCCGGCGGATAACACTCCTGGAGCTGGAAGGATCGCTGATCACCCTCGACGGCGAGGAGGGGAACCGAATCAGGGTTGTCGTAGCGGTGGCCGAGGACGATCGCGGCTGAGCGGCGGTAGCCCCGTTACCCCACGGCGATGCGGCGAGCCGCGGCTTCCCGGCGCCGGGCCCGGCGGACTGCCCTGCGTTCCTCCTCGGACAGGCCTCCCCATACCCCCGCATCCTGACCGGTAGCCAGGGCCCACTCCAAGCACTGCATCCGGACCTCGCACTGCATGCAGACAGCCTTGGCCGCCTCGATCTGGGCCGCGGCGGGCCCCGATGTTCCCACGGGGAAGAAGAGCTCGGGATCCTCGTCTTTGCACCTGGCCCGATGGACCCACTCCATCGCCGATCCCCCCGTTCTGGTTCTCGGTCGGCTTCCCCAGGTCCCTCGAGACCATATGACGGTCCAAAGCGGCCCGGGCCCGGTGCGGGCGCCCGCTCCGTTGCGGGCGAGGGGGCCAGTATAGTGACCAGGTCGGACGGGGTGTCAATACTTCTGATCGAATTGCAACAAGGTTCTTTGGTCGTGGCGCACCGTGGCGCCTCGCGGGCCGAGCCGGAGAACACGCTGGTCGCGTTCGACGCGGCCCTGCGGGCCGGTGCCGATGTGGTGGAGCTTGACCTCCGCCTGACCGCCGATGGAATCCCGGTCGTCCTTCACGATTCGGACGTTTCGGCGACCACCGACGGGACGGGCCTTGTTCACACGCTGACCCTGGCCGAGGTGAAGCGCCTCGATGCCTCGGGGGGGCGGGGGCCCAGGCAGGAGATCCCCACGTTGCCCGAAGCCCTCGAGCTGGCCGGCCGGTTCCGGGGCGCAGGGGTGGACCTGGAGATCAAGAACCTGCCAGGTGAGCCGGCCTTCGAC
>JBKPBL010000022.1:0-12006 GCA_046726855.1 Actinomycetota bacterium
GACCGAGCCCGTTCCGGCTACCGACCTCCAGATGTCCCTCGACGAATTGGCCGGGGCGGCCGGGCTGGACAAGGCGGTGGTGGAGGCGCTGGAGTCGTTCGGTCTGCTGAGGGCGGATCGAGCCGATGGGGGCAAGGCGTACGGACGCGATGACCTGATCGTCGCCCGGATCGTGAAGGACTTCTTCAAGTACGGGGTCGAGCCTCGCCACCTCACCATGTACCGGCATTTCGCCGACCGGGAGTCGGTCTTCTTCGAGCAGATCGTGCTCCCGGTGCTCCGCCAGAGGAACCCGGATGCTCGCCGGGTAGCCGCGGAGTCGGTCTCCGAGCTGGCCTCGATCTCCCGGCGGCTGAAGCAGGCCCTGCTGCGGGCCAACCTTCGCAGACACTTCCCGGGCTGAGCCCGCCGCTATCCTTGGCGAACCATGCGCTCCCCTGGTCCGCTTCGGCGACCCGTCCGAGCCTTCATCGCCGCGTGGCTGCTGGCCGCGGCCCTCCCTGCAGACATCGCTGTTGGTCAATCCGTACCCCCGCCGACTCCGGTTCCCCCCGCTGGATCGCCGTCGCCCTTCCCAACCGCCCTGGACACGCCGGAGCCCTCCCGCAGGCCTCCGAAACTCTCCGCGGCCTCCTCGATCCTCGTGGACCTGGACTCCGGGGAGCCGCTGTTCGAGGAGCGGCCCGCGGAGCGGCGCCCCATCGCCAGCCTCACCAAGATCATGACCGCGCTCCTCGTTCTCGAGGTCACCGCTCCCCGTGACGTGGTCACCGCCAGCGCCACGGCGGCGGCTCAATCCGGCGCGGAGCTGGGACTCGAGGTCGGTGAGGAGGTCCCGGTGCGGGAGCTTCTGTACGCCCTGATGCTCCAGTCGGCCAACGATGCCGCTGTGGCCCTGGCGGAGCACGTGGCCGGCAGCGTGGACGGGTTCGTGGCGAGGATGAACCGCCGCGCCCGCCAGCTCGGGCTGAGCGATACTCGGTTCGCCAGCCCGAACGGCCTCGACGACACTGGTTACTCGACGGCCGCGGACCTCGCCGTGGTCACGACCGAAGCCTACGGCGAGCCCGGGTTCGGCAAGATCGTCGCCACCCGGTTCCGGAAGATCCCCTCGCCCGGCGGAGAGCCTCGCCGGATCCAGAACCGCAACGCGCTCCTGTGGCTGTATCCGGGATCGATCGGGGTGAAGACGGGGTACACGTCGGCGGCCGGCTTCTGCGTTGTGGCCGCGGCCGAACGGGATGGTCTCCGCCTGGTTTCGGTGACCCTCGGGGCGCCGACGGAGGCGTTCTCCGATGCAGCAGAGGTCCTGAGCTTCGGCTTCGCCGCCTACGAGCGACGCGTACTGGTGGTGACGGGGCAGCCGTTCGACCCCATCGACGTCGATGGGCAGAAAGTGCCGGTGGCTGCCGGCTCGGCGCTCGAGGCCCTCTTTCGGCGGGGCCAGCGAGCGGAGACGTCCGTACATCCCGACCCTGGCCTGGCCCTCCCGCTGGTCGAGGGGGAGCGCGTGGGCTCGCTGGTGGTGACTTCGGAAGGTGTGACCGTGGGCGACGTTCCCCTGGTCGCCGCGGAGACGGTCGAGGCGGTCGAGTCCGAGGAGGAGGCCTCCTGGTGGGAACGTGCGTGGACGGCGGTGACGGACTGGATCGATCGGGTGTGGCAGAGGGTGTTCGGATGAGAGCGAGCCTCGCGGCTCCCCTGAGTCCGGTCCGCTAGAATCCGGGCCGGTGGAGGGGCCGGCGACCGTACTGTTCGCCGCAGGTGACATCCGGGAGCGCGTGCGGGAACTGGGGAACGCTATCACCCGCGATTACGCGGGACGCGAGCCTGTCCTCGTCTCGATCCTGAAGGGCGGCGCCTGGTTCCACGCGGACCTCCTCCGGGCCATCGGCGGCCACGCCAGCGTCGACTTCATGTCGATCTCCGCCTACGGCGCGACCTCGTCCGGCGTCGTCCGGATCATGAAGGACCTCGACCGAGACATCGGCGGCCGGGACGTCTTGGTAGTCGAGGACATCGTGGACACGGGCCTGACCCTGACGTACCTGTTGTCGACGCTCCGGGCTCGGCGGCCGGCCTCGCTGGAGGTGTGCGCCCTCCTGGACAAGTCCGCTCGCCGGATCACTCCCATCGACATCCGGTATCGAGGGTTCGAGTGCCCGGACAAGTTCGTGCTGGGGTACGGGCTCGACTACGCGGAGGTGTACAGGAACCTTCCCTTCATCGTTGCCGTCGAGGACCTCGACGCCCTGGCGGAGGATCCACTCGCTCTGGTGCCGCTGCTCGGTGAAGCGGGCGATTCGTACCGCTGAACGAACGGTTGCCAGACCTGGGGGGAGGGGATACATTGGCCGGAGGCCATGATCGAGCTGAGCCTGATCGGTGTCCGGGTCGAGCTGCCCGGCAACCAGCCCATCGTCCTGCTCAAGGAGCGCGAAGGCGAGCGATATCTTCCGATCTGGATCGGGACGTCGGAGGCCACGGCGATCGCGTTCGCTCTCCAGGGCGTGGTGACGGCCCGGCCGATGACCCACGACCTGATGAAGAACGTCTTGGAGGAGCTGGGGGTCAGGGTCGAGCGTATCCTGATCACGGAGCTCCGCGAGGGCACCTTCTACGCAACGATCGAGATGGGTCAGAACGGATCCTCGTACGAGATCTCATCGAGGCCCAGCGACGCGATCGCCCTGGCGGTGCGCCTCGGGGTCCCCATCTTCGCCCACGAGGACGTCCTTGGGGAAGCCAGCATCGTCATACGCGAGGACGAGGACCAGGAGCAGGAGGTCGAGAAGTTCCGGGAGTTCCTGGAGAACGTCAAGCCCGAAGACTTCACCGAGTAGTCGGCGCCCGATGCTCGCATCGTTGACAGCGACCCCGCCCGGCGATAGTCTGGCCCACGCTCACGTAATTACAGGGGTGGGACATGGTTGACGAGCAGGGCTTTCGCATACCCGACGTCCAGAAGGTCGTTGGGATCTCTTACCGGCAGCTCGACTACTGGGCCCGCACCGGGCTGGTCCGGCCCAGCATCAGGGACGCGGGCGGCTCGGGCACGCAGCGGCTGTACTCGTTCCAGGACCTGGTCGAGCTCAGGGTGATCAAGAAGCTGCTTGATGCCGGAGTCTCGCTCCAGCGCATCCGAAGGGCTATCGGGTTCCTCCGGGACCACCTCAAGAAGTCCCCGCACGGGGTGACCCTCATGTCGGACGGGAGCAGCATCTACGCCTGCGAGTCGCCGGACGAGGTCATGGACCTCCTGCAACGGGGCCAGGGAGTGTTCGGCATCGCCGTGGACAAGGTATGGACCGACGTCGAGGGGTCCGTAAGGAAGACGACAAGGGCCGCCGCAAGGGCCGGAGGGGCTTGAGGCAGCTAGCTGAGGCAGCCGAGCCGCTCAAGAGCGACAACACTCCATTCGCCCACGCCAGCGAGCGTCAGTTCGCGCGGCTGCTCGACTTCTATCAGATCGACTGGGAGTACGAACCGAGATCCTTCGACCTCGAGCGCGACCGACACGGACACGTGACCCAGCAGTTCACCCCAGACTTCTATCTGCCGGCGTACGACCTGTACATCGAGATCACCACGATGAACCAGAAGCTGGTCACCCGGAAGAATCGCAAGGTTCGCAGGCTGAAGGAGCTGTACCCTCACATCAAGTGCAAGATCTTCTACCAGCGCGACTACCTGTCGCTGGTCACCAAGTACGGTCTGGAGGACCACCGTTCGGAGTAGCGGCGACGGCAGCCCCCGGCCATCCTGATAGGATGCCGCCCCGAGAGGTGACCTGACCCAGGTGCGCTTCGCCCCCCACACCGACTCCGACGTCCGCGAGATGCTGGAGGCCGTGGGTCTGGGGTCCCTCGACGACCTCTACTCCCACATCCCCTCCGAGGTCCTGCTGGACCGGCCCCTGGACATCCCGGCGGGGCTCTCGGAGATGGAGCTCCTCCGGGACCTCCAGGACCTAGCGGCTCGGAACCACCACGCGGATGATCTGGTGTGCTTCGCGGGCGGAGGGGCGTACGACCACTACGTTCCTGCTGTCGTGTGGGCTCTGGCGGGCCGAGCCGAGCTACAGACCTCGTACACGCCGTACCAGCCGGAGCTTTCACAGGGCATCCTCCAGGCGCTGTTCGAGTATCAGTCCATGGTCTGCGACCTGACCGGGTTGGAGGTGTCCAACGCCTCGCTCTACGACGGGTCCACGGCCCTCGTGGAGGCGGTGAACCTTGCCAGGGCGGCCACCGGGCGGGACCGGGTTCTGGTCGCGGAGACATTGGATCCCCGGTACATGGAGGCCCTTCGGACCTACGGACGGGGAGCGGGATACGAACCCCAGCCGATCCCCGCGGACGAAGGACGGGCCCTCATCCCGGAGGTTGGGGACGACGTGGCCTGCGTCATCGTCCAGCACCCGAACGCGTACGGCATCCTGGAGCCGGCCCGCGACGTGTTCGCGGCCGCGCGCGAGGGGGGAGCGCGAGCCATCCAGGTGTTCGACCCCCTGTCGCTGGGCGTGCTGGCCCCTCCTGGGGAGGTCGGGGCAGACATCGCTGTGGCCGAGGGGCAAACGCTGGGGAACCACCTCAGCTTCGGCGGTCCGTACCTCGGGATCATCGCCGGTGGGATGCGGGACGTCCGGAAGATGCCAGGGCGGATCTCGGGCGAGACCTCCGACGTGGACGGGAGGACCGGTTACGTCTTGACCCTGCAGGCTCGCGAGCAGCACATCCGCCGGGAGAAGGCCACCTCGAACATCTGCACGGATCAGACGCTGATGGCCGTGGCGGCGGCCGTGTACCTGGCCTGGCTGGGTCCCGATGGGCTGGTCGAGCTGGGAGAGGCCTGCGCGGCGAAGGCTCGGCACGCGGCCGAGCGGCTCAGCGCGATCGACGGCGTCGGGCTGACATTCGACGCCGTGCCCTTCTTCAAGGAGTTCGCCCTGTCGTTCGACGGCCGGGACCCCGCCAGGGTCAGGGACGCCCTGGTCGACCGGGGGTTCATGGTGGGGCCAGTGCTGGGGACCTCGCTCATGGTGGCCTGCACCGAGGCCCGGACCAGGGGGGAGATCGACGGGCTCGCCGAAGCCATGGACAAGGTGCTCCGGTGACGGAGCGACCGCGGCCCGCGACGCACACCGGGGCGCCGGTCAGGACCGGTGATCCCGGGGGGTTCCCGGCCACCCTTAAGGACCTCTCCCGGGCGGGGCGGAGGGCCTCGTCGTTCCCCTCGCTGGACGTCCCTCCGGCCCCCATCCCACCCGAGCACCGGCGTTCCGATCGATCGCCCCTGCCCGAGGTGGGCGAGCGGGACCTGGTCCGCCACTTCACCAGGCTGGCCCAGCGCAACTACGGTGTGGACACAGGGTTCTACCCGCTGGGGTCCTGCTCGATGAAGTACAACCCCAAGATCGCTGAGGTGGCGGCGGGACAGCCGGGCTTCGCCCGGGTCCATCCGCTTCAGCCCGACTCAACCGTCCAGGGAGCGCTGGATCTCTTGTGGCGCCTGGAGCGGGCCCTGTGCGAGGTGACCGGGATGGCCAGGGCCACCTTCCAGCCGGCCGCGGGGGCCTCCGGCGAGCTCACCGGCCTGCTGATCATGCGGGCCTTCCACACGAGGAACGGCGATCCCCGCCGCCGCATCGTCATCCCCGACTCGGCACACGGAACGAACCCGGCCAGCGTGCGGATGGCCGGGTACCAGGTGGCCACGGTGCCGTCCGACGCCCGAGGCCTGGTCGACCTCTCGGCGCTGGAGAAGCTGGTCGGAGACGACGTGGCCGGGCTGATGATCACCAACCCCAACACGCTCGGTCTCTTCGAGGAGGACATCCAGGAGATCGCCCGAACCATCCACGAGGTCGGGGGGCTCCTCTACTACGACGGGGCCAACCTCAACGCGATCCTGGGGCGGGTCCGGCCCGGTGACATGGGGTTCGACATCGTCCACATGAATACCCACAAGACTTTCGCCACCCCGCACGGCGGGGGAGGGCCGGGGGCCGGCCCGGTGGCGGTCCGGGAGCGGCTGGTGCCCTTCCTCCCGTCACCGCTGGTGGAACAGGAGCCGGACGGCACGTTCCGCCTCGATCACGAGCGTCCCGAGTCGATCGGCCGGGTCCATGGTTTCAACGGGAACTTCGGCGTGCTGGTCCGGGCCTACGCTTACGTTTTCGGCAACGGCGGGGACGGCCTCCCCCGGGTGGGGGAGAGGGCCGTGCTGAACTCCCGCTACCTGGCCCAGAGGGTCAAGGAGGAGTATCCTCTGGCCTTCCCGGACGGCAAGCCGATGCACGAGTTCGTCTCCACCGCCCGGCCGCTCAAGCGGAACGGTGTCCGGGCCACCGACGTGGCCAAGCGGATCATCGACCTGGGGTTCTACCCCTCGACGGTGTACTTCCCCCTGATCGTCGAGGAGGCCCTGATGGTCGAGCCGACCGAGACCGAGTCAAAAGAGACCCTGGACGCGTTCGCCGAGTCCATGATCCAGGCGGCCCGGGAGGCCCGGGAGGACCCCGAGATCCTGCTCCAGGCCCCGGTGACCACGCCGGTGCGCCGGCTCAACGAGGCCCAGGCCGCTCGCTCGCCCAAGATCCGCTGGTAGCCGATCTCGGTGCGGTAGGGTGCCGAAATGGCCAGGGCGGAGCAGCCATCCGAATTCGACTCGCTCACCGACGATGAGCGCGAGCTGCTGCTCCGCGTGGTCGACGTCCTCCGCCGCATCAACTTTGGCACCATCCTCCTGATCGTGCAGGACGGGAAGGTCGTCCAGATCGAGATGGCCGAGAAGTTCCGCCTCCGCTAAGCGGATGTTTGACGCCGACCCGATCCTCTGTTAGCCTCCCGCGCAACGTAGGCTGACCAGACAACTGGAGGCCGCGGCACACCCGTGCCGCGGCCTTTCTGCGTTTGAGGGAGGTTTCGGCATGAGAAGGTTCATGGCCTCGGTGGCCATCGTCGGGCTGATCGGCTCGGCATGCGCCAGCTCGGCGAGCCGTGCGCGGGGGCAGGAGGGCGTGGTACGCCTCGGCATCTTCCCCAACCTGACCCACGCACCGGGGTACGTGGCCCTAGGCGAGGGGATCTTCGAGGAGCAGCTGGGCGAGACCCGGGTCGAGACCACCGTGTTCAACTCGGGAACCGACGCGGGGAACGCGTTGCTGGGCGGTTCGATCGACGCCACGTACATCGGCCCGGGGCCGGCTACGTCGCTGTTCCTGGAATCCGATGGCGGCGTGGCTGTGATATCCGGCGCGGTGTCCGGCGGGGCTTCCTTCGTGGTCAGGAAGGGCTCGGGAATCGACGGCCCCGAGGACCTGCCCGGCAAGCGGATCGCCATCCCCAGCTTCGGGAACACCCAGGACATCGCCCTGCGGGCGTGGCTGGAAGAGAACGGCCTCAAGACGAACGACGAGGGCGGTGAGGTGACGGTCCTCGAGGTCGACAATCCCGAGCTACCCCCGCTGTTCGAGCGCGGCGACCTCGACGCGGCCTGGGAGCCCGAGCCGTACCCGAGCCTGCTGGTCGCGGAGGGCCTGGCCGACGTCTACATAGACGAGGCCGAACTGTGGCCGGACGGACAGTTCGTGACCACCCACCTGCTGGTCTCGGTGCCGTTCATGGAGAACCATCCAGACGTGGTGCGGAACCTCGTCGAGGCGAACGTGGAGGCCATCACCTTCATGAACGAGGACCCCCAAGCGGCGAAGGCCGCGGCACAGGCGGAGCTGATCACCGCCGGGGCGCCGTCGCTCGACCAGGAAGTCGTTGACGCCGCCTGGGAGAAGCTGTCGTTCACGTGGGATCCGATCGCCAGCTCGCTCCAGGCCGGGGCGGAGAACGCCTTCGACCTTGGCTACATCGATGAGAACCCGTCGAGCATCCTGGATCTGTATCGGCTTGACGACCTGAACGCCATCCTGGGGGAGCGGGGCGAGTCGCCGGTGGAGGTGTCCGCGTGATGCAGCGGGAAACCGTGCTCTCCATCGTGCCCGACGTCCCGTCGACCGCGAAGCTCTCGGCCAGGGGGGTGACCAAACGCTTCCGCGGGGCCCGGGCCAGGGGGACCACCGCGCTGGTCGACGTGAACCTGGACGTGGAGAAGGGTGAGTTCATCTGCCTCATCGGCCCCTCCGGTTGCGGGAAGACCACACTGCTCAACCTGTTCGCCGGCCTGGAGAAGCCGGACCAGGGGGAGCTCCTCCTGGACGGCCGGCCAATCACCGGACCGGGACCCGACCGGGCGGTGTTGTTCCAGGAGCCGGCCCTCTTCCAGTGGATGAGCGTGCGCCGGAACGTGGAGTTCGCCCTCAAGATGATCGGAGTCCCCAGGGACGAACGCGGGGACCGATCGCAGCACTGGCTTCGCAAGGTCCACCTGGGTCGCTTCGCGGACGTGCAGCCGCACGAGCTGTCCGGCGGGATGCGCCAGCGGGCCGCCCTGGCCCGGGCCCTGGCCTGCCAACCCGAGGTCCTCCTGGCCGACGAGCCGTTCGCCGCGCTCGATGCCCAGACCAGGGAGATCCTGCAAGAAGAGCTCCAGCGGGTGTGGAGCGAGACGAAGCACACGTTCGTGTTCGTGACACACAACGTGCGGGAGGCGGTATTCCTGGCCGACCGGGTGGTCCTCATGTCGGCACCGCCGGGGACCTTCATGGCGGAGCATCGGATCACCGCCCCCCGGCCCCGAGAGTTCGAGGACGTCCTGCTCAGTAAGGTCGTCGTGGACATCCACGAGCACCTGCACAAGGAGGTGGAGAAGGTTGTCGCGCGCGAGATCGATCTTTAGCCAGATCTGGCCACGAACGGCGGCCATCGGGGGGGTCATCCTGGTGTGGTGGGCGATCAGCCAGACCGGGTTCTACGACAGCACGATCCTCCCCACCCCAGGCGACGTCGGCCGCGCACTCACGGACAACTGGACCGAGACCCGGGGGAGCACGGAGGGCCTGGGCTCGGCGCTGATGAAGAGCGTTATCCGTCTGGCGTTCGGGATGGTGGTGTCCGTGGCCGTGGGGACGGTCATCGGACTGGCCATGGGCTCCTCCCAGCTCATCCAGCGGAGCGTGGGGAGCCTGATGACGGGGCTCCAGGCACTGCCCTCCATCTCCTGGCTGCCGCTGGCGATCCTGTGGTTCGGTCTGACGGAGCGAGCAGTGATGTTCGTGGTGATCATCGCCGGCATCCCCGCGGTGGCCATCGCTACCGCCAACGCGGTCCGGTTGGTTCCGCCCCTACTCGTTCGAGCCGGGCGGTCGCTCGGCGCTCGGGGAGGGCAGCTGTATCGCCAGGTGGTCCTCCCTGCGGCCGTCCCCGGGTACGTCGCCGGGCTCCAGTCGGCGTGGGCGCTGGCCTGGCGGGCCCTGATGGCCGGCGAGCTCATCGTCACCGCGGGCGCCCAGGGGCTGGGCCACTTCCAAGAGGTGGCCCGTAATCAGTTCCAGGCCGACCTGGTCATCGCCACGATGGTCGTGATCATCATCGTCGGCATGACGGTCGAGGCGGGGTTCAGCGCGTGGGACCGCCGGGTCCGGGGCCGCCGGGGCCTCCTCCAGCCTGCCTAGCCCGCAGCAATCCCCCGATAGGGGAGAGGCGTATCACGGTGTAGGGCCATGTGCTGGCAGCTCAAGGACCTCGACTACGTCCGGGCCAAGCTCCGGGAGGACTTCCGGGCCACCAAGGAGCGAGGACGGATCTCCCCCCGGGCCCGGATCGCGGCGTGGGGGGTGATCGCGGTGGCCTCTACCGTGGTCGGGGCCCCTGCGCTGGCCATCCCGGGCGTGGTGGTGTTCGAGGGGCTGGTGGCCCCGTTGCTGGCCCGTCCTCGCCCCAAGAAGCTGGGTCCGCTCGTCCGGTGGAGCCCGCCCGAGTCATACGTCGAATCACCGGAGGCACCGGCCAGATTGCCCTCCGACCGCCTGTAGAGGGGAGAGAAACAGAAGACCCGGACCGCCCTTCGTTCAAGGGTACTTTACGTAATGTTCATTATGGGGCTTGGGAGTGGGAAGCGGCGGTCGGCCCTCCTCACACGGGGTTGCTGATGCCGGTGGCACGGTTTCTCCCTAGACAATCGGCCCGTGGGCCAGAAACGGTCCGGGGGGCTGGCGGCAGGGACCGGCGGGACCTCGGCGCGGCGGCCGACGGAATGCACCACCGACGCTCAGGGGATGGTTCCCAAGGCGGTCGGATGGCGCTGCCGGGACGGAGGACGCCACCGGAGGACTCGGTCCCGGATCGCCCAGACGAACACGTGCCACAGCGCCTCGACCACGATGGCCCGGGAGATCTTGGAATGGCCGTGTCGGCGCTCCTCGAACGATATGGGGACCTCCCCCACCGACATGCCCCTGCGCCAGGCCCGGTAGGCCAGCTCGATCTGGAAGCCGTAGCCCTCCGAGCGGAGCTGATGGGTGATCAGCTCGCGGAGCGCCTCCCACCGGTAAGCCCGGTACCCGCTGGTGGAGTCGGCCACGGGCACGCCGAGGAGGAGCCGGACGTAAAGGTTGCCGCCTCGGGACAGCGCCCTCCGGAACAGGCTCCAGTTGCGGATCGACCCTCCCCGGACGTACCGGCTGCCGATCACCAGGTGATGCCGGCGCGCTCCCTCGAGGAGGGGACCCAGCTCCTCGGGCCCGTGCGACAGGTCCGCGTCCATCTCCACGATCACGTCGTACCCCTCCGCGATGGCCAGGACGAACCCGTCCAGGTACGCGCTGGCCAGTCCCCCTTTCTCGGGGCGGTCGATCAGGGTGACCCGATGGTCCCTGTCGGCCAGCTTCCGGACCAGGTCGCCGGTTCCATCGGGAGAGGAGTCGTCGACCACCATCACCTCGACACCTTCACCGGTCGCCAGGACCCGGTCGATCACCTCCTCGATGGTCTCTCGCTCGTTGTAGGTGGGGAGGACCACGCCGACCCGTGGGTCGTCCGAGAGCGGAGGCAGGGAGCGAGGACGGGCTCGACGAGGAGCGAGATAGGCCGCCAGAGCCGCGACGAAGAAGAGGAACGGCAGCCAGGCTCCTACGACGTCGTAGATCGTCGATCCAGTGGCCGCCGGGAACTCACCGCGCAGCAGGGATCGCTCGAACAGGCCGGTCCGACCGGTCACCTCTCCCGCGGGGGAGATGAAGGCGCTGATGCCCGAGAGCGCCGCGTGGACCACCCATCGCCCCGTCTCCACCGCTCGCAGCTCGGACAGCACCAGATGCTGCTCCGGCGCCGAGCTGACCCCGAACGTCGAGTTGTTTGTGGAGACCACCAGGAAGCCCTCGTCCGGGGTCAGCGTGTCCCTGACCAGTCCGGGGAAGGCGTTCTCGTAGCAGATGACCGAGCCGAACCCGGCGCCCGGGATCCGGAACCGGCCGGGCTCCTCGCCCGGAGAGAGGTCGGCCCGGACCAGACCCACGTCGGGGATCCAGTCCAGGTAGTCGCGGAACGGAACGTACTCGCCGAAGGCGAGGAGGTGCTGCTTGGCGTAGCGATCCACGACGACGCCGTCCGGTGAGTACAGGAGGTTCTCGTTGAGCAGCCTGCCGTCGGGGGTCTCGGTGATGGCGCCGACGAGGGTGGAGGCGCCCACGGTCCTGATCGAGTCGGAGACGAGCCGGCCGAGGGACGGATCCCTGGTGGGGTCCTGGTCCAGAGCGTTCTCAGGCCACACCGCCAGGTCCGGAGGGTCCTCGGCGAGCTGCAGGTTGAGGGCGGCGTGGTTCTCCGCGACGACGCGGTCCTCGATGATCCGGCTCTGGGTCCCGACGCTGACGGGGACGTTTCCCTGGACCACCGCCACATCCACCCTTGGGCCGTCCGGCCGGGGAGCGGGGATCAGTCCGGGGGCCAGGGCCAGGGCCACCGCCGCCCCCAGGGGGATCAGCGCTCTCCGCCACTCCCCTACCCGTAGCGCCCCGGACAACACCGACGCGTTGATCGCCACCAGGAGGAAAGAGATGCCGAGGGCGCCGATCACCGACGCCGCTGGCAGGAGGAGGGGGTTGTCGTGCTG
>JBKPBL010000023.1:0-3858 GCA_046726855.1 Actinomycetota bacterium
CCCAACGGGCACCAGCAGAAGGAAGCCCAGCCCGAACAGGAGATTGGCGGTCAGCTCCTGAGGCCAGCGCTCCTGCTCATTCTGGAAGAAGGCGACGCTACTTGCGACGAAATCATTGCCGGGCGGATCCGTCGGCGGCGACGCGGTGATGACGAACTCCAATAGGAAGGTCAGCACCGTGGCCACGAAGAACGCGGCAGCAAGGAGCCAGCAGATAGCCCGGGCCAAGCCTCGGGTCGAGGTCGCATCGCGACTTCTCACCTCAACCACGGCCGCATCCTATCCCCGTCGGGCGAGGTGGTCGAGCGATCCGGCTACGGCGACGCAGGTCGGGGGGTGGAGTCTAGCGCCGCCGGGTACGGGGGACGATTCGGGCGGCGCCGCCACCAGGGCTGAAGATGGTCTCGTGGCCGTCCTCCCACCGCACCCGGTACCGGACCGCGGTCTCCCCCTCGATCACCTCGAGGATCTCAACCTCCCGGGATGGGGTCCCCACCTGCTCGGACTCAACGAGGATTCGATCTCCGCTCTTGGCCATCACCAAATAGATGTACCGCTCTCGGCGGTTCGGGGCAACCCAGGCGTTGACCGTCGGCGCCCGGAGCCCCTATGGTCGTCCCCGCGGATCGAAAGGAGGCGCCATGCGCATCGCTCGTACGCTGCCACTGCTGCTCCTCTTGGTGCTCGCCCTGGCCCCGGCGGCACGGGCCGGCAGGCCGTGCACGATCGAGGGCACTCCGGGACGGGACCGGCTCATCGGGACCGGCGGTCGCAACGTCATCTGCGGCAAGGGCGGCAACGACTTCATCAAGGGCCGCGGAGGTTCCGACCTCATCAAGGCCGGGGCAGGCCGCGACGTCGTGATCGCTGGCTCCGGCCCCGACGAGGCCCGTGGTGGATCCGGGCGAGACGTCCTCGACGGAAACGGCGCCGACGACCGCCTGCTGGGACAGGGTGGGGCCGACCTCCTCCGGGGCTTCGGTGGTGGCGACCTCCTCTCGGGAGGCACGGCCAACGACTGCCTGTTCGCAGCCGACGGGGTGGGCGGCAACGACATCGCTCGAGGCGGCCCCGGCGCCGCCGACCGCTTCGACGTCGATCCGGGCGACACCGTGGAGACGGCCGAGATAGTGGGGAGCTGCGCCGGGGACTGACCTCGACTCAGGCCCGAAGGCCGCCGATACAATGGGGTAACCATGGCGGCCTCCGAGGGACCCGCACCCATCCACGCTGCCCGGCATACGGCCGGCGCGGTGGTGATCATCGGCGGGGCCGAGGACAAACGCCGCGACAGGGTCATCCTGTCCCGGTTCGTCGAGATGGCCGGGGGTGGCGCCGCCTCGATCGTGGTGATCAGCACCGCCTCGAACCTCGGTGGCCGGGCCCAGCAGGCCTACACGGCCCTTTTCTCCGAGATGGGCGCCGGCGCTGTGAGCGGCCTTCGCCCCACCTCGCGGGAGCAGGCCAACGACCAGGTCATGGCCGAGACTCTCAGGGAGGCAACGGGAATCTTCCTCACCGGTGGCAACCAGGTCCGGCTCGTGTCCGTTATCGGGGGAACCAGGCTGGAGGACGCCCTTCATGCCGCCCACGACCGCGGGGTTGTGGTGGCCGGGACCTCGGCGGGGGCCAGCGCGGTGGCCGCCCACATGGTTGCGTTCGGGCGCTCCGGAGCCAGCCCCAAGCACCGCATGATCCACCTCTCGGCGGGACTGGGGCTGATCGAGGGAGTCATCGTCGACCAGCACTTCGAGCAGCGGGGCCGGTGGGGGAGGCTCCTGGCCGCGGTGGCCCTGTCCCCCCGCCTACTCGGACTGGGGCTTGACGAGGACACAGCGGCCATCGTGTACCCGGACCGAACCCTGGAGGTCGTGGGCAAGGGAGCGGTGACCATCGTCGATGGGTCCCAGATCACCACGGACGCGTACCAGATCAAGGGCCACCGCCCCATGATGGTCTCGGGGGCCGCGGTCCACGCCCTGCCCTCGGGCTACTGGTTCGATCTCCGGTCGCGCCGCCTGCTCCCGACCCAGGAGGTCGAGGAGCTGGAGGCCTCGGAGTGACCGCCTCGGCCAAGCCGAACAATGACGAGACGCCCAGCCCCACCCGGACCAAGGCGGATCGAAGGAGGACCCGGCGAGAGCCCGCGGAGGCCAAGCCGCCGGCCAGGCCCGACCTGAAGATCGTCCAGACACAGGTCTTCCGGGGGCCCAACTACTACTCGTACGAGCCGGCCATCCGGCTCCTGGTCGACCTCGGCTCGTTGGAGCACTGGCCCTCCAACACCCTCCCGAAGTTCAACGAAGCATTGGTGGACCTCCTCCCGAACCTCAAGGAGCACTCCTGCTCCCTCGGCCATCCGGGAGGATTCATCGAGCGGATGGAGGAGGGGACCTGGCTGGGCCACGTGGCAGAGCACGTGGCCATCGCCCTCCAACGGGAGACCGGGGCCCACGTGTACCGGGGAAAGACCCGGAGCGCCGGAGAGCCGGGCCAGTACAACGTGATCTACGCCTACAGCGAGGAGGTGGTCGGCCTGGAGGCCGGCCGCCTGGCCGTCCGGCTGGTCAACCACATGGTCGAGCCGGAGCCTGGGTTCGACTTCCTGGCCGAGATGGAGAAGCTCATCCTCCTGGCCGACCGGCGAGCCTTCGGGCCCTCCACCCAGGCCATCATCGACGAGGCGGCCGGCCGCGACATACCCACGATCCGGCTGAACGAGGCCTCGCTGGTCCAGCTGGGCCAGGGCACCTACCAGCGCCGGATCCGGGCCACCATGACCTCGACCACGCCGGCCCTGGCGGTGGACATCGCCTCGGACAAGAGCCTCACCAACAGGCTCCTGGGGGCGGCCGGACTGCCGGTTCCGCGCTCCG
This sequence comes from Actinomycetota bacterium, assembly GCA_046726855.1. Classification (GTDB taxonomy): domain Bacteria; phylum Actinomycetota; class UBA4738; order UBA4738; family CALAEC01; genus JBKPBL01. The sequence continues at coordinate 2,877 of JBKPBL010000023.1, forward strand.
AGACCGTCCGCACCCCCGAGGACGCCGCCGCGGCCGCCAGGAGGATCGGCTTCCCGGTGGTGGTCAAGCCGCTCGACGGCAACCACGGCCGCGGCGTTGGCCTCAACCTGCGGGACGACGCCGCGGTCCGGGACTGGTTCCCCCGAGCCATGGAGGAGTCCCGCCGGGGAATAGTCCAGGTCGAGAGCTTCGTCGCCGGCAACGACTACCGGGTGCTGGTGGTCGGGGGGGTCATGGTGGCCGTGGCCCAGCGGGTCCCGGCCCACGTGACCGGCGACGGGCGGAGCACGGTCCGGGAGCTGGTCGAGATCACCAACCAGGATCCCCGTCGAGGGATCGGGCACGAGAAGGTCCTGACCCGGATCAAGATCGACCGGGATGCCGAAGAGCTGGTCCGCGATCAGGGCTACGACATGGACCAGGTCCCGGCCGAGGACGAGGTGGTCAATCTCGTGGCCACCGGCAACATGTCGACCGGGGGCATCTCCATCGACCGGACCTGGGAGGCCCACGAGGAGAACGTGGAGATCGCCGAGGAGGCCGCCCGGGTGGTCGGGCTGGACGTCGCCGGAATCGACTTCCTGACCCCGGACATCTCCCAGCCGGTCAGGGAGACGGGAGGGGCCATCGTGGAAGTCAACGCGGCCCCGGGCTTCAGGATGCACACCCACCCGACCGAGGGCGAGTCCCAGTACGTGGCCAAGCCGGTGGTCGACCTGTTGTTCCCGCCGGGAACCCCGTCGCGCATCCCCATCGTCGCGGTGACCGGCTCGAACGGGAAAACCACCACCGCGCGGATGATCACCCACATCTTCACCCGGATGGGCCGGAAGGTGGGGATGACCACCACCGACGGGATCTACATCGACGAGAGGCTGGTCCGGAAGGTGGACGCCAGCGGGCCCAAGTCCGCCCTGATGGTCCTCCAGAACCCGCGCGTGGACTTCGCGGTCTTCGAGGTGGCCCGAGGCGGGATCCTTCG
>JBKPBL010000024.1:0-9584 GCA_046726855.1 Actinomycetota bacterium
GCACGGTCAGGTCCACCCCGTGCTCGTTCGAATCCGAGTGTTCCGACTCGGTGAGGCCGTGCCCCGCGAAGATGTCTGGGATCTTGCCGACGCCGAAGACCGGAACCCCGTGGTCCTTCACTCGATCCAGGTACGTGGGCCCGAACGGCTCAACAGAGAAGTCCCGCCGCTCGTGGGTCCTGGTGAACGAGCCGGGTTCACCCACGAACGGCCGGGCGATCACCCGGCCCACGCGATGCTCCCCGTCCAGGATCGTTCGGGCAATCCGGCACCATTCGTACAGCTGCTCCAGCGGCACCACGTCCTTGTGAGAGGCGATCTGGAACACCGAATCGGCCGACGTGTACACGATGGGGCGGCCGCTCCGGACGTGCTCCTCGCCCAGCTCGGCGATGATCTCCGTGCCGGATGCGGCCCTGTCGCCGAGGACCTGCCGGCCAACCGCGTCCTCGAAAGGCCCGATCACCTCGGGAGGGAACCCGTCGGGGTACGTGGGGAAGGGGCGGTCCACGATCAGCCCGCACACCTCCCAATGGCCGGTAGTCGTGTCCTTCCCCGCTGATCGCTCCTGCATCTTCCCGTGAGCCGTACCGGTCGACGCTCGAGGCTCGATCCCCGGGGCCTCGGTGAGGAGCCCCAGCCCCAGCGCGGCGAGGTTGGGCGCGTCCAGCCCGCCCACCCGGCGGGCGGTGTTGCCGATGGTGTCAGCTCCCCGGTCCCCGTACGCGTCGGCGTCGGGGGCCTCGCCAACCCCGAACGAGTCGCAGACGAGCAGGAGCGCCCTCACCGGGTACCGCTCCCAAGCCGCCTGGCCCTCGGGTGAGCGTCGAAGTAGACCTGACGCAGCCGGTCCTTGGTGACCAGGGTGTAGATCTGGGTGGTGGCCACGCTGGCGTGGCCCAGGAGCTCCTGCACCACCCGGACGTCGGCCCCGCCCTCTAGGAGATGGGTGGCGAACGAGTGCCGGAGCATGTGAGGCGTGACCCGCTTGCGGATCCCGGCCCTCCGGGCCATGGCCTTGATGATGTTGTTGCAGCCCTGCCTGGTGAGGCGGCCGCCGCGCTGGTTGAGGAACAGGGCCCCCCTGGTGCGGGAGGAGGCCAGGGTCGGACGGCCCCGAACCAGGTAAGCCTTGAGGGCTCCCACTCCGTACCGCCCCAGCGGGACCACCCGCTCCCTTGAGCCCTTGCCCACGGCCCGGACGCTGCCTACCTCCAGGTCGACGTCGTCCACGTCCATCCCGACCAGCTCGGAGATCCTGAGCCCCGCCCCATACAGGGTCTCCAGGATGGCCCGGTCCCGGAGAGCCACCGGGGCACCATTGCCGGGAGCGGCTACCAAGGCCGCCACCTCGTCGACCGTCAGGGGCCTGGGCAGCGTGCGGGGTACCTTGGGCCTGGCCACCCCCTCGGCGGGGTCGTCCTCGGCATCACCCTCCCTGACCAGGAACTTGTGAAGGGATCGGACCGCCGCCAGGGCCCGGGCCACCGAGGAAGGCCTGTAGGCCTTCCCGGGCGCGTACTCGGACTCCGAGAGGTGCGCCACGAAGGCGGATATCTGAGATTCCCCGGCCGTCGCAGGGCCGCTCACACCGAGGTCCTCGAGGAAGGTCTGGTACCTGGCCAGGTCCCGCCTGTAGGCCTCGAGGGTGTTCCGGGACAGCCCTCGCTCCACCGCGAGGTAGTCGAGGAACCTGCCGATCGGATCAGAGAGGCCCGCCCGGGTCAGTCGGAAGCCCCCGGGATCAGCGAGGACAGCGGGGCGTGCTCCAGGCCATGCGCTTCCGCCACCGCCGCGTTGGTCACCGAGCCATTGAAAGTGTTCAGGCCACGAGCGAGCACGGTGTCGGCCCGGACGGCGTCCTCGAGACCCTTAACGGCGATGGCTACGGCGTAGGGCAGGGTCACGTTGGTCAGCGCGTACGTCGAAGTCCGGGGCACCGCTCCGGGCATGTTCCCCACACCGTAGTGGACCACCCCGTGCTTCTCGTAGGTTGGGTTCGAGTGGGTGGTCATGCGGATGGTCTCCACGCAGCCTCCCTGATCCACCGAGATGTCCACGATCACCGAACCCGGCCGCATCTCCGCCACCAGCTCCTCGCTCACCAGCACCGGAGCCCGGGCCCCGGGGACCAGCACGGCGCCGATGACCAGGTCCGCCCGGCTCACGTGGTGTTCGATGGCCAGGCGGTTGCTGGTGACCGTGTTGATCCGTCCCTTGTGGATCAGGTCGACCGTACGCAGCTTGTCCACGTCCTTGTCGATGATGACCACCTCGGCCTCCATACCCGCGGCGATCCAGGCGGCGTTGCCTCCGGCCATCCCGGCGCCCAGGACAACCACCCGGGCGGGGTGGACGCCGGAGACTCCGCCCAGGAGGACGCCTCGACCGCCGTTCTCCCGCTCCAGGTAGTGGGCCCCGATCTGAGGGGCCATGCGCCCGGCCACCTCGCTCATCGGAGCCAGCAACGGAAGGCGCCCGTCGTCGAGCTGGACGGTCTCGTAGGCCACTGCGGCAACGTCTCTATCCACCAGGGCCTCGGTCAGTTCCCTGCTCGCCGCGAGATGGAGGTAGGTGAACAGGACCTGCCCCCGCCGCAGGAGCTCGAACTCCTCCGGAACGGGCTCCTTGACCTTCAGGACCATGTCGGCGGAGGCGAAGACCTCATCCGAGGAGGCCACCTCGGCGCCGAACTTCACGTAGGCGGCGTCGGGGATCGCGGATCCCTCGCCGGCCCCCGACTCCACGAGTACCCGATGCCCGGCTACCACGAGCTCCCTGACCCCCGCCGGGGTCACTGCGACGCGGTACTCGTTGTCCTTGACCTCCCGGGGGATCCCGACGATCACGTCGACTCCTCCTGGGACCCGCCGGCCCCTCGGGGCCACAGGATACCCTCCGCCGCTTCACGCCCGGCTCCTTCGGTTATGGGCCTCCGGGCGGTGCCAACCTGGGTCGATGGAGCGGTTCACTCGCGCCTTCCGCCTGCTGGACCTGCAGGGAGGGTTCAGGCCGAAGAGCGGCCGCTGATCCGCCGGTCGGCCAGGAGGATGGCCACGGCGCTCTTGGCGTCCGCGATGCTCCCCTCCACCACGGCCTCAACGGCCTGATCGAGAGGCATCCGCACCACCTCGACGTCCTCCTCCGGATCACCCGCCGGCTCCGCCCGGGCCAGGAAGATATCGAAGGCCTCGTCCAGGAAGCCGGGCGACGCGTACACGCGTCCCAGGGGTTCCATGCTCTCGGCGCGATGGCCGGTCTCCTCGAGGAGCTCCCTGGCCGCGCAGGCCCGGGCATCCTCCCCGGCGCGGTCCCGGGTGCCGGCCGGCACCTCCAGGAGATCCTCTTCGACCGGGTCCCTACGCTGCCGGACCAAGACGACGTCCCCCTCCGATGTCACCGCGACCACCACGCAGGACCCCGGATGGCGGACGATCTCCCGGTACCTTCCGGACCACACCTCGACCTTGATCAGGTTGCCTCGGAATACCTCCCGCCGCTCGGGCGGCTGGCCGGGCACGCCCTACCGGGTGAGGGCGGCGTGCTCTGGAGCCCGCCGCCTGGCCACCGCCGCGCCCACGAAGTCGCGGTAAAGGGGATGTGGCCGGGTGGGACGGGACTTCAGCTCCGGGTGGAACTGTCCGGCGATGAAGAAGGGGTGGTCGGGCAGCTCGATGATCTCCACCAGCCGGCCGTCTGGGGAGGCCCCCGAGAACACCATGCCGTGGTCCTGCAGCACCTTGTGATAGCCGGGGTTGACCTCGTACCGGTGACGGTGGCGCTCGTACACCACCTCGGCCCCGTCGTACGCCTTCGCCGCCAGCGTCCCCGGCACCAGGTGGCAAGGCTGGGCTCCGAGCCGCATGGTCCCCCCCATGTCGGTGACGTCCTTCTGCTCCGGTAGCAAGTCGATAACCGGATCCCGGCAGCCAGGATCGAACTCGCTGGAGTTGGCGTCGGCGTAGCCCGCCACGTTGCGGGCGAACTCGATCACGGCGCACTGGAGGCCCAGGCAGATCCCGAGGAAGGGGATCTCCCGTTCCCGGGCGAACCGGATGGCGTCGACCTTTCCCTCGACCCCCCGGACCCCGAACCCCCCGGGGACGAGGATGCCGTCGGCTCCGGCCATGATCTCTTCGACGTCGCCCGCGGCCAGCTCGTCAGAAGCCACCCAGTGGATCCGAACATGGGCTCCGTGATGGAACCCGCCGTGCTTCAGCGCTTCGATCACCGACAGGTAAGCGTCCCGGAGGTCGATGTACTTGCCCACCACGGCGATGGTCACCGGCTGGGTGGCTGCCTCGATCCGATCCACCAGGGCCCGCCACTCGGAGAGCTCCGGCTCGTGATCCTCGAGACGCAGGTGATCCGCCAGGTACCTGTCCAGCCCCTCCTGGTGAAGGACCAGCGGCACCTCGTAGATCGAGTCGGCATCCACCGCAGAGACGACCGCCTCGACGGGGACGTCGCACAGCAGCGAGATCTTCTCCTTCAACTCCCGGCCGATGGGCCGGTCGGAGCGGCACACGATGGCGTCGGGCTGGATACCGATGGCCCGGAGCTCTCGTACGGAGTGCTGGGTGGGCTTGGTCTTCAGCTCGCCCGTCGGGGCGATGTGCGGAAGCAGCGAGACGTGGACGAAAGCGCACCGGTCGCGGCCCACCTCGTTGCGGAGCTGGCGGATCGCCTCCAGGAACGGGAGCGACTCGATGTCACCGACGGTCCCGCCGATCTCCACCACGACCAGCTCGGCGTCGGTGGCAGCGGCCAGGCCCCGGATCCGGGTCTTGATCTCATCCGTGATGTGCGGGATGACCTGGACGGTCTTCCCCAGGAACTCGCCCCGGCGCTCCTTGGCGATCACCGCCTGGTACACGGCGCCGGTGGTCAGGTTGGAGCCCCGGTGGAGGCTCTCGTCCGTGAACCGCTCGTAATGCCCCAGGTCAAGGTCGGTCTCGGTGCCGTCGTCGAGCACGAACACTTCCCCATGCTCGAAGGGGTTCATGGTCCCCGGATCGACGTTGATGTAGGGATCGAGCTTCTGCATCGTGATGCGAAGCCCGCGGGCCTTGAACAGTCGGCCCAGAGATGCGGAGGTGATGCCCTTCCCGAGGCTCGAGGATACGCCTCCGGTGACGAAGATGAACTTCGGGCTGTCTGACACCTCGGGACTCCACTCTACCAGACGGAGGCGGTTCCCGGCCGGGGTTCGAGCCCTCAGGGGCGGCGTCCCAGCCGATCGAACCACCGAAGCGGCGGAGCGGCCTCGATCAGCCTCGAGATGGTCACGGTCTCAGCGGCGGTCTGGAGGAGGACGGCCGCGGCCGCAGCGGCCAGCACCCCCGCCGTGGGCAGGGCCGCGGCCAGGCCGGTCCCCACCACGAAGCCGAGCGGATTGGAGCCGGCGTCCCCGAGCATCCCACGCTCGGTGAGGTCGAACGGCAGGACCCCAACGGAAGCGCCCAACGTGGCCGCGGCGGCCACCCCGAGGGCCGACTCCCGGGTCACCGCCAGCACCGGCACCAGGGCGACCATGGCCCACTTCAGAGACCGGCCGGGGACGACGTCCAGGGCGTTCCACAGGTTCACGCTGACCGCTACCAGGACGGCGGCCCCGGCAACACGCACGGCCCCGCCGCCGATAATGACGGCAACCACCACGCCAGTCGCCAGACCCAGGACCAGCTTGAGGATGCCCGTGGTGGGGTGGCCACGGACGGCCCTTCCCAGGTGGCCTCGGAATCCCCGGGGACCGTCACGGGTGAGGTCGTCCAGGAGGCCGGCACCGCCCAGGGCGAACATGCCCGCGAGGACGGCTGCCATCAGCGATCCCCCCCGGTTCGACTGAAGCAGACCGAAGAGGGTCCCCACGATCGCGCCTCCCAGTAGGGCCATGCCCAGCACAGCGGGTACCCGATCGCCTCGGTGGTTCTCCCGAATCAGCGGAGAGGGGGCCCAGGTCACCGATAGCCCGGCCAGCACCGCGGATGCGACCGAGCCCACCACGAGCCCTAGCGGGACCCCGATCAAGGACGGAGCCGCCGTCCCGCGGCAGCCAGCAGGTCCCAGCCCTGCCTGGCCCGGTGGGCGAACCCGGCCAAGTCCCGCCCGGTCGGCGCGTGGGTCATGGCCACGGGCACCTCATGGACCCTGAACCCAGCCCGGACCGCGTCGACCGTCATGGCCACCTCCATCCCGAAGCCGGGAGCCAGCGGCCTGACCGCGCCCATCACCTCCCCGGTCAAGGCACGCTGACCGGACAGCGGCTCCCGGGCCCTGAAGCCGCACTCGGCCCGGATCACCCCGGCCGCGAGCCGCTTGGCCACCCTGAAGCCGCCGTGCCGGGGATCCCGGGGAAGAACCCCGATGGCCAGATCCGCTCGCCCCGATGCCACCTGGTCCAGGAGGACCTGCCCCTCCCCGGCCGTGGGTCCCAGGTCCGCGTCCAGGAAGAGATAGACGTCGGCGGGCTCTAGCCGGGACAGCGCCCCCTCCACGGCCCCGCCCTTCCCCCCCGCGCGCGGCGCTCGAAGGACCCGGGCGCCCGCTGCCCGTGCCACGGTCGGCGTGCCATCGGAGGAGGAACCGTCGACCACGACGACCTCGTCAACGGCGTCGATGCCCAGGATCGCCTCGACGGTCGCCCCGACACGACTGGCCTCGTCCCGGGCCGCAACCAGCGCGACCACCCGGCCCACGGGGCTACAGGTCCGGCAGGAGGCCTCCCGAGGCCCCCTCCTTGATCCCGTAGTGGCCAGGAGCTCCATCGAGCAGATCCTCGAGGGCCAGGATGAGCCCGATCTGGCCCGGGGTCTGGTCGACGTTGTCCTGGGTTGCGATCGAGTCTGACACGTCGCCGTCCGAGCGGAGCAGCGCCACGAACGGGGGCTCCTGCTCCCCTCCGTTCGCCGGCTCCGCCGCGGCCACCGGGGAGTCCCCCCGAACCAGGCCTTCAACCAGGGGTACCAGGAAGCGTGCCGGCTGGAGCTGCGATGCGGCGGGCCCTCCGGCCATCACCACCAGGATCTGGTTCGGACCTCCGACCGTCCGGAGGCCCTCCTCCCCCAGGCTCGGCCCCTCGTCGATCAGGTAGCCCGCCCTGACCAGCGAGTCCAGGATCCCTGTCCCGGTCGGACCAAGGGCCAGGCGCTCGGCCAGTGTCTGCGCTGTCTGCGCCGCCAGGGTCTCGGCGTCGGCGTCCTGTTCCATGCCGACCATGTCAGCCAGCTCGGCCCGGTCTTCAGCCGACTCCAGCGACATCCGATCGCTCACCAGCAGCAGGGCCCTGAGCTCGGCCCCCGCGCCCTCCAGGACCTGCCTGACCCCGGCGATGCTGTCGTCGTCCGTGCCGTCCTGGGTGACGATCACGACCTCGCGACCGGTCAGGCGCCCGCTCACCAGGGGTCCGGTGACCTCCTGCCCGAACGCCTCCCACGTCTCCACCTCGGCCTGGAGGCGGCTGAGGTCGCCCTCGAGATCCCGGGTCCGCTGATTCAGGTCGGAAGTTCGTTCCTCGAGTTGAGACACGATCCCGCGGTTGATCACCGTCGTCCCGGCCAGGATCCCGACGCCCAGGGCAAAGAAGACGGCAACCAGCGATACCAGGTGGAACCGGAACGAGATCACGCCCCATTCTAGGTCCCGGCGTGCTGCCCTCGGCGTCCGCCCCCTTAGAAGAGCTGGCCGAGGCGGAACAGGAACTGGCGGCCCATCTCGACGAGCTGTTTCAGGAACAGCTGCAGCGGCTCTGAGACGGCTATCACGGCGATCATCGAGAACAGGGCCGCACCCACCAGCAGGGCCACGTCACGGCCACGGATCCGGCCACGGTACATCCGAGACACGCCCTTGGCGTCGACCAGGATCTCCCCCACGCGGAGCCGGACCAGGAACGTGCTGGCCATGCCTTGCCGGCCCTTGTCCAGGAACTCCCGGAGGTTGCCGTGGCTCCCAACGGCCACGATAAGATCGGCCCCCTTCTGGTGCGCCAGGAGGTAGGCCACGTCCTCGCTGGTCCCCACGGCCTCCACCACCTTGTACGGCAGGCCGAGCAGCTCCACCCTGGCCCGGGCGGGGGCCAGGCCGCCGGGGTACGCGTGCAGGACCACCTCGGCGCCGGAGCGAAGGGCACGCTCGGACACGCTGTCCATGTCGCCGACGATGACGTCGGGGCGGTATCCCTGCTCGATCAGCGCGTCCGCGCCTCCGTCGACACCCAGGAGCACGGGCTTCACGTCGCGCACGTAGGCGTTGAGCGCCGCGAGGTCCTCGCGGTAGTTGGTTCCTCGGACGACAACCAGCACGTGGCGGCCGTTCAGATCATGGTCGAGGGCCGGCATGCCCTCCCCGCCGAAGAGGAGGTCGCGCTCTCGCTGCATGTACTCGACCGTGTTGCGGGCGAAAGCGTCGAACTGACCCGCCAGGCGGCTCCGAGCTCGGTCCATGTCACCGATGACCGATTGCTGCGTCTGCCTGACTCCGACACCCACGAGGTCGCCGTTCAGGAGGATCCGGTCGTCCTCGACGCGAAGCGGCGCGCCCTCCTTGACCTTCTGCATGATGAGCTTGCCGACGCCGTCGATCAGCGGGATGCCCGCCTGGACCAGCACCATCGGGCCGAGGTTCGGGTACCGGCCGGTGATCGAGGCGCTGGCGTTGACCACAGCGGCCGGCCCTCGGGCCACGAGCCCCTCAGCGGCGACACGATCGAGGTCCTCGTGGTCGATCACCGCCACCTCGCCGGGCCGGAGCCGAACCAGCAGGCGCTTGGTCCGGGCGTCGATCCGGGCGGTGGAGACCGTCTCGCGCCTAGCGCGGCGGGCCCTTGGGAGGAGCCTTCGCAGGGTCCTTCACCTCCATGTGCACGTGGGGGTGACGGCCCCGGACGTACCGGTCGACCTGAGACTCGAACCCGAACCGACGGACCTCGCCGATCCGGGTTGTCGAGGCCTCGACATGATCGCCCCGACCCAGGTGGACCCCGGCCAGGTGGATCAGCACCACGCGTCGGTCGGGAACCCCCTGGGGCCGAATCTCCACCCTCACGTCCCGATAACTCGAGTACAGGCGGTAACGCTTCACCCGGGTCACGGTCCCGCTCACGGGGGCCAGAACCGTCTCCCCTCGCGGCAGCACGATATCAGCAGCGGACGTCGCCGGCGTGTCCCGCCCCCTGGTGTCGGTGACGATGTACCAGAGGTCCCGGTTCCTCGGGAGTGGCGGCGTGAACTTGGTCCGGTTGCGGCACGTACGGCAGCGCCCCAGGGGGCGGAGAGCCGTGGCGTCCCGATACGAGGCCTCGTGAAAGGCGACCGCCAGCGCCTTCGGGGACACGAGAACGAGGGACACGCCGTCCGAGACGGCGAAGGTCGGGAGGGCGGGCGGCTCCTCCTCAGGGACGAGTGGCGAGGGCTCGATCGGGGCCGCCGGCGTAGTTGCGTGGGCTGTTTCCGGGGTGGTCGTAGGGGTAGCGGCCGGCGCGGCCACGAGCGCGGCCTCCCGGGCCGGCCACAGGAGCAGGAAGCCGCTCCCCCACACGGCCACGGCCGCCACAGCCACGACCCACATCACGATCCTTCCTGCCC
>JBKPBL010000025.1:0-8559 GCA_046726855.1 Actinomycetota bacterium
GCATCATCGACAAGAGGAAGGAGGCCTTCGACCGGCTCCCCCCGGGGTTCGACGCCCGGACGATCGTGGGGATCGGGTTCGACCGCGAGGTCCTGGAGGAGGCCGGGATCAAGGACGCGGACGCGTTCATAGCCGTCTCCAACGGGGACAACTCGAACATCGTCTCGGCCCGGGTGGCCCGGGAGCAGTACAAGGTGCCCAAGGTCATCGCCCGGATCTACGACCCACGAAGGGCCGAGATCTACGAGAAGCTCGACATCCCGACTGTTGCCACGGTCAGGTGGGCGGCCAAGCAGGTCCAGTACCTTCTCTTTCACGGCAAGGAGACCATGCGAGACACACTGGCCGGGGGATCGCTCCTCCATCTCCAGATCGAGCTTCCCAACCACCTGGTCGGGAAGAAGGTGGATACGGTGACTTCCGAGGGCGAGGTTGAGGTCATCGGGGTGGACCGGGGAGGAGCCGGCTTCATCCCCAAGCCTGACTCCACGTTCAAGGAGGGCGACGTGGCCCACTTCATCGTGCACAAGGACTCCGTGGAGAAGTTCGACGTGCTCATGGAGCCGGTAGCCGAATGAGGATCGTGGTAGCGGGCGCGGGCAACATCGGGAGGCACCTGGCCCACGATCTCCACGAGCGGGGGCACGAGGTCACGCTGATCGAGCAGGACCCGGCCGTGTCGGATCGGGTTCGCCACGACATCTCCGAGGGCGTGACCATGGTCCTGGGCGACGCCTGCGAGCCCTGGGTCCTGGACAAGGCCGACGTGAAGTCCTCAGACGTGGTCGTCGCGGCCACCGGCGACGACGAGGACAACCTGGTGATCTCCCTCCTGTCGAAGCAGGAGTACGGCGTCCCCCATGTGGTGGCCCGGGTCAACCACCCGAAGAACGAGTGGATGTTCAACGAGACGTGGGGCGTGGACGTGCCCATGAGCCCGCCTCACGTGCTCACCGCGCTGGTCGAGGAGGCCGTCACCGTGGGGGATATGGTCCGCCTGCTGAAGCTGGAGCGGGGGCAGGTCACGCTGGTCGAGATGACCATCGACGAGCAGGCCCCCATCGCGGCCCGGCCCCTGTACGAGCTCCGCCTTCCGCCCGACTCGGCCATCGTGGCCATCCTCCGACGGGGCCACGTAGTCATCCCCCAGCCCGAGACGCAGGTGGTCCCCGGAGACGAGATCATGGCCATCGCCACCCCCGAGGCCGAGGACAAGCTGCGCGCGGCGCTGCTCGGGGAGCAGCCCTCCGGCTAGGCGAACTCGAAGCTCGGGTTGACCATCCTCAGGCCGTCCCGGTCCTTGCCCAGAACACCCTCCAGGACAACACCGGTCCCGAGCGCCAGCCCCGGGATGTGGCTCCTCCCCATCCACGCCGCGGTGACCTCGCCGGTGCCGTCCGAGACGACCGCCTCCAGCGACACCGTCCCGTCCATCGGCCGAAGCGTCAGTCTGTTGACCATGCCAGCGATCTTCACGGGCTCCCGGCTGGGGCACGACGCGATCGGCCGGGTCCCCGGTATCTTCTCGGCCCAGCTCCTGGTCTCATGGGCCAGCCGCTCCTCGTCCGTCTGGGCGAAGCGGTGGAACAGGCCCCTGAACACGCCCAACGCCATCTCCTAGCGGCCCGCTTCCGTGGTCACCGCGGCCGCCTGGGGACTGGGCGGCTCCTCCTCGACCATCTCCTCGGCCCGCCGCCGCTTCGAGACCCAGATGGCCCCGGCCACCACAGCGAACGACCCAATGGCGACCACGGCCCGCACCGGCTCATCCGATGCGAACCGCACCACCAGTGGCGCGATGAGCAGGGCCACCAGGTTCATCACCTTGATCAGCGGGTTCAGCGCGGGCCCGGCAGTGTCCTTGAACGGATCCCCCACGGTGTCGCCGATGACCGTGGCCTTGTGGGGCTCCGACCCCTTCCCGCCGTACAGGCCCTCCTCGATCAGCTTCTTGGCGTTGTCCCAGGCTCCTCCGGAGTTCGACAGCATCACCGCCAGCAGCTGCCCGGTGAGGATCGCCCCCGCCAGGTAAGCGCCAAGGGCCTCGGCCTCCAGGGCGAAGCCCACGAAGATCGGGGCGAGCACCGCCAGAAGCCCGGGGGTCAAGAGCTCCCGAAGCGAGGTCCGGGTGCAGATGTCCACGACCCTTCCGTAATCGGGAGTCTCGGTGCCGTCCATGATCCCGGGGTGGTCCCGGAACTGCCTCCGGACCTCCACCACAACCTGGGCAGCGGCCCGGCCGACGGCCCGGATGGCCAGGGCCGAGAACATGAACGCGATCGAGCCGCCGATCAGCAGGCCCACCAGCACCTCGGGTCGGTTGATCCGGATCTCCAGGCCGCCACCGACTGCCTCCTCGAACGAGCCGAACAGGGAGGTGGCCGCGATCACCGCGGTGGCGATGGCCATCCCCTTGGTTATGGCCTTGGTCGAGTTTCCGACCGCGTCGAGCCCCTGGAGGATCTCCGCGGGCTTCCCCTCGAACTCCCCGGACATCTCGGCGATGCCCTGCGCGTTGTCGGCCACCGGGCCGTAGGTGTCCATGGAGACGATCACCCCGACCGTGGTCAGCATCCCCATGCCGGTCAGCGAGATGAAGTAGAGGGCTTCGGCGGTGGTGTCTCCGAGGAGGAACGCCCCCATGACGGTGACGGCTATCACAAGGATGGCGTACACCGTGGACTCGAGCCCGATCGAGAACCCGGCCAGTATGGTCGTGGCCGGACCGGTCCGAGAGGCCTCGGCGATCTCCTTGACCGGACGCCGGGTGGTCGAGGTGAATTGCTCCGTGATCAGCTGGATCACGCTGGCCAGAACAAGGCCGATGACCACGGCCCAGAAGACACGGAGGTCCTCCACGTACCACTGGGCCACCAGGTAGACGGCTGCCGCGGACAGGATCGCCGAGATGAAGAACCCCCGGTTGATCGCCCGCATCCCGTGCTCGGTCTCGCTTCGCGGCCGCACCGAGTAGATGCCGATGATCGACGTGATCACGCCGATGGCCCGCACGAACAGAGGGAACATGACGCCCACGATGGCGCCCTGCGGCGAGCCGGTGAACGCCGCGGCGCCCAGGATGATCGACGCCACCAGCGTGACCTCGTACGACTCGAACAGATCGGCGGCCATCCCCGCGCAGTCGCCCACGTTGTCGCCGACGTTGTCGGCGATGGTGGCCGCGTTCCTGGGGTCGTCCTCGGGGATGTTCTTCTCGACCTTGCCGACAAGGTCGGCGCCAACGTCGGCGGCCTTGGTGAAGATCCCTCCCCCGACCCGCATGAACATGGCCAGGAGCGCCCCTCCGAACCCGAACCCCACGAGGACGCTGGTGGCGTCCTGCTTGTAGATGAGGAGTATCAGGGCCGCCCCGAACAGCCCCAGGCCCACCGTGAACATCCCGGCGACCCCACCGGTACGAAAGGCGATGGTCAGCGCCCGGCGGAGGCCGGTCTCGCGGGCCGCGTTGGCAACCCTCACGTTCCCCCGAACGGCCAGCCACATCCCCGCGAACCCGGTGACCGCGGAGAAGGCGGCCCCCAGGACGAAGGCCACCGACCGGCCCAGGCGGATGGACAGCTCCGAGGCCGCGGCGTCCTCAGGGACCGGAAGGACAAAGAAAAGGGCCACGGCCAGCATGCCGAGGAACACCCCTACGGTCCGGAACTGACGGTTCAGGTACGCCCGGCTACCCAGCTGGATGGCCGCGGCGATTTCCCTCATCCTCGGGGTCCCCTGAGGAGCGGCAAGCACCCCGCGCATCAAGACGTAGGCCACCCCCAGGGCCAGGATCGAGACGGTCAGGATGACCAGGAGCGAGTTGTTCTCGAACGTTCGAAAGACGGCCTCTATCGAGGTGGCTTCCTGGGCAAGCACGTGCATTATCGGGTTCCTCCGGGGCTGTTCAGAGCCGCCGGATTATAGCCTAGCCCTCCCGGCCCTCCTCGACCGCCGGCCCCCCCTCGAGCTCCTCGCGGCGGCGTCGCTTGACCATGGGACCCAGCACCGAAGGGGTCATGAGCGACGTGACGACCACCACGGCCAGGACCGCAGCGAACAGGTCGGAGGTGAAGGCGCCCAGCGCCAGCGCCGTCGTGGCCACCAGCAGGCTGACCTCTCCGCGCGGGATCATCCCCACACCCACAGTGAGGGCCGTCCGGCTCCCCAGCGGCCGAGCTCCCAGGGCCCCGGCGGCCAGCTTGGTGAGCAGGGCAACTCCCACCAGCGCTGCGGTCAGCCCCAGGACGTCGGGTTCGGCGAAGACGGATGGGTCCAGACGGCTCCCCGTCACCGCAAAGAAGAAGGGGACCAGGAGCTCGTAGACCGGCTCGATCTGTGTGGCGACCTCGTCCCTCCGGAAGTCGAAGATCAACCCGGCCAGGAACGCCCCGACGATGGCGGCCAGCCCTATCACCTCGGACAGGGCGGCGAGCCCCAGCGTCACCAACACCGCCACCAGGAAGGGCGAGTCCGGGATCCCCGGGAGGTGGGCCAGGCGGGAGAGCCCTCTGGTCACCGGAGGCCCGGCGAAGGCCACGATCGCCAGGAACACCATGACTTCGAGGATGGTCAGCACGACCGCCAGCGAGGAGACGTCACCCGCGGCGCTACCCGCGATCACCGCCAGGACGATGATCGCCAGGATGTCGTCCACCACGGCCGCCCCCAGGATCACCCGGCCGACCTCAGACCGGACCGCGCCCAGGTCGGTGAGGACCCTGGCGGCGATCCCCACGCTCGTGGCCACGATGGCGGCCGCCCCGAACAGGGCCACGTGGCCCTCGTAGCCAAGGAGAAACATCACACCCAGACCGGCGCCGAAGCCCAGAGCCTCGCCAAGCACTCCGACAGTTACAGCCGCCCGTCCCACTCGGCGGAGATCGGTCACGCTGGTCTCCAGGCCGGCCCTGAACAGCAGCACGATGACCCCGAGCTGCGCCAGGGAGTCGAAGACGGCCTGGTTGGCTTCCCCGATCAGACCGAGGGTGTGAGGCCCGACCAGGACCCCGCCGAGGAGCTCACCGACCACTGCCGGCTGTCGGAAATACGCGAAGACCTCTCCGAGGATCTTGGCCGCGGCGAACAGGAGGAAGATCTCGACCAGGACCGAGTCGCCCACGATCCGCCTCCTCGACGTCTCCGAACGAAGAAAGGGCACCGGTCGCCGACCAGGCTTCCCGGCACCCCTGAAATTCCAGCGAAATCCTACCCCGGGCCCGCACCACGGGATACGCTCCCGATGACTTGGCGAATTGGCTCGATACTCTGTAGGCTCCGTCGCCGTGTCGCGGGGAAGTCATCGTCAAGGCGGGGGGATCCGGTTGCCGGTTCTTGTCGGCGCCGTGATCCTCCTCGTACTGATAGGCGGCGGCGCCTGGTTCCTGTTCCTCCGAGACGGAGCTCCCATCTCGCTGGCGGAGGAACGACAGGTTCCTGATTTCTCCTTCGACCTGGGAACGATCCGTGGCTTCCCGGTGGCCGAGCCGGCCGACAAGGAGGCGATCGAGTCGGTCGCTGAGGACATCCGAGAGCGGCTCGACACCATGTACGTCGCCGGGTTCGTCGATCCCTCCAAATGGGAAGGCGGCGAGTTCCCGGAGGTCCTGGAGGCGTTCGGTGGGGGTGCCGAGCGGCGGGCCCGCAAGGACCTCGACCACCTGACGATCGGCGAGGCGGCCACCTCCGCGGTGACCTACGTGCAGCCCCTGACCGGTCATCTGAGCGTGCGCTTCCTCGTTGACGAGTCGCGCTCACCCGTCTCCGCCGTGGCCAGGGCCCAGTTCTCCGCCGACGGCGACGCCGCCGACGGTTCCAACGTGGCCATCCAGCACGACGCCACTTACTACATGGAGCCGGTCGACGGCGACTGGCTCATCGTTGGGTACGAGGTCCACGGCATCGTGACGCCCGTGCCCGACGACCCCACCCCCGGAGCCCCTGCCGGAGCGACGCCATGAGGCTCCTCCGGATGTCCGGAGTGCTCCTCGGCGGGCTCCTGGCCTGGGTGGTCGGCGCAGCTCTCCTGGTCGACCCTCCCCGGGCGGGGGCCCAGGATCCGCCGATCGAGTTCGGGCACCAGATGAAGGCCAAGTACCTCCCCCAGCCCGGCAAAGATCCCTTCTACGTACTGGCCATCGGCAGTGACTATCGGCCGGGGCAGGGAGAGTCAGTGGAACGCTCCCTGGCCGACTCGCTCCATCTGATCGGGGTGAACCCCAAGGAGGGAGCGGCCTCGATCCTCGGGTTCCCTCGGGACTCCTACGTCTCCATCCCCGGGTACGGGTCGCAGCGGATCAACAACGCGCTGTTCAATGGGGGCCCCGAGCTGGTCGTTGAGACGGTCGAGGAGCTCGTGGGAGTGGACATCGATTACTACCTCCTGACGGCGTTCGACGGCTTCCGGGCCATGGTCACCGGCGTCGGCGGGATCGAGGTCGAGGTCCCGTACCCTATGAGCGACTCGGCCTCGGGCGCCTCATTCGATGCGGGCCCGGCGACGCTCGACGGACCCCAGGCACTGGCCTTCGCCCGCAACCGCAAGGACACTCCGAACGGGGACTTCAGCCGATCCGAGAACCAGGGCCGGCTGATCCTGGCCGCGCTGGATCAGCTCCAGCGGGACGTGCGCAAGGATCCGATACGACTGTTCACCTGGATAGTGGTCGGCGCCCAGAATCTCCAGACGGATCTGTCGCTCAACGAGATCTTCGATCTCATGCTCACCGGCCTGAGCATCGATCCCGAGCAGGTGGCCAACCGCGTTGTACCGGGCGGGCTCGGGTTCGCCGGCTCCGCCAGCGTGGTGATGCTCAGCAGTGAGGCCGACGCGTTGTTCGCCGACATCGCCGACGACGGCCTCCTGGAGCCCGCCCCGAGCGATACGGAGTAGGCGGCCCGGATCACCCCGACCGCCGGAAGACGTGGCGGAGGGAGTGGATCAGGCCGACTCGCGACTCCCGGTGGAGCACGAAGAGCCCCAGCGCCAGAGCAACGTACGCCGCGGCGAACACGTACCGAACCGCTGGTGTGGCGAACCCGAACTGCCCCAGAAACAGGACCAGCAGAACGACCGCCTCCCCCCGCGAGATCGACATGCTGGAGATCACGGTCACCGCGAAAAGAGACTGAGCCGCGGTTAGCAAGACCTCCTCAACCTGGGTGGCATCGAGGTCCATCGGGTTGAAGAACCCGCCGCCATCGCCCCCGGCGATCCCGAAGACCAACGGGAGTGTGCCGACAAGGAGCGTCCACTGGTTCACTTTCGAGGAGATCAGCGTCCCCAGGCCGGCCTGGGCCTTCAACCGAAGGGTGAAGAGTATGGCGATGATCATCTCCGGGGCCTCGGAGGCCAGGGGGGCCACCCACTGGATCAGGAAGAACTGGCTGATTCCGAACTCAGCACCGATCTCCTTGAGCCCCTCGGCGAAGAGCTCGGCGACCATCAGGATGGCGACCGCCGCGTACAGGAAGAGGACGACGGTGGTCACCCGGCGAGCCCTCCGCGGAAGGGCCCCCAGAGCAGCCGCCGCCCCGATCAGCTCTGGCTCCTCGACCTCTTCCCGAGCCGCCCGGAAGATGTAAGCCACGAACATCGTCCCCAGGACCGCCAGGTCAAGCAGGGAGAGCTGGCCGCGAATGGGGATCGAGAAGGCCCACAGAGTGGCCAGCAGGAGGTAGCCGACGTCGATCCGCTGCTCCGGCTTCAGGCGGACCTCCTTTTGACCGGTCTTCAGCCAGTAGATCAGCACCACGGTGGCCCACCCGATCCCGATCAAGAGGCGGTTGGCGCCGGTCATGTTCGCCACCGCCAGGTGGCGGTCTTGATCGTTCCCCTGGCCCGCCGAGTAGGCCAGCACCAGGTCGACGGCGTACTCGGGGAGCACCGCTATGAAGGCGAGCACGGCGATGGCCAGGGTCTGGGAGATGTCGAGCTGAGCCACCTCGGCGGCCCAAGACAGCAGGAAGGCCGCTCCGAGGATGGCCACGCCGAACAACGCGGTCTCGATGATGAGGGGCACGTGGAGCACCTGGAACCGGATGAGGAGGCCGGGGACGGGCGCCAGCAGCGCCAGCAGGAACGACACTCGGAACAGCGAGCCGGGCTGAGTAGGGACGGGCAGCGTGTATTTCCGCTGGGACACCTGGGGCCGAAGGATACCGGGCCGCGAGCGTTCGGACGAACCGACAGGCCCGCGTGGGAACATGCATAGCATGGACGCTCGGGGGTTCCTCCAGGAGCTGCTGGCGGACGAGGACGTCCGGGGCCGGCTGGTCCACCTCGAGGAGCTCCCGGCCCGGGACCCCGATCCGGAGCCGTTCCCCGACCTGCCGCCGCCGCTCCCCGACCGCCTCCGCCTCCTCGGCGTGGAGGGCCTGTATCCGCACCAGCGCCGGGCTCTCGAGCTGATCGACGCGGGTGGGAACGTCATCGTGGCCACCGGCACGGCCAGCGGCAAGACACTCGTGTACAACCTGGCCTTCGCCCGCCGAGCCCTCGAGGACCGCCGGAGCACCGCGCTGTATCTGTTCCCCACCAAGGCTCTGGCCCGCGACCAGCTC
>JBKPBL010000026.1:0-9242 GCA_046726855.1 Actinomycetota bacterium
AACTGGACCTACACGTGGTACCGGCCCGACGGGCCGATGTCGCCGGAGGAGGTGGCCGACCGGTTCACGGGCCTCCTGCTCAGAGGCCTCGATAACCAGGAGGAAGCGTCATGAGCTACGAGGAGCGCGTCGCGGAGTTCAAGGAGCGCATCGACGCCGGCCAGAAGATCGAGGCCGGCGACTGGATGCCCGACGAGTACCGCCGGGCCCTGCTGAAGTTCATCGAGATGCACGCCAACTCGGAGGTAATGGGTTGCCTACCGGAGCGGGAGTGGATCCCCAGGGCGCCCTCTCTCCGCCGCAAGCTGTCCCTGACCGCCAAGGTCCAGGACGAGGCGGGACACGCCCAGATCCTGTACCGGGTGGCCGAGGACCTCGGCAAGAGCAGGGAGCAGATGTGGGACGATCTGGTCAACGGCCGGACGAAGTTCCACAACGTTTTCCACTACCCAACGGAGTCGTGGGGCGACGTGGCCCTTATCGGCTGGCTGATCGACGGGGCGGCCCTGGTCACCCAGAAGGCCCTCCTGGACTGCTCGTACATGCCCTACGTCCGGGCCATGCGAAGGATCTGTCCGGAGGAATCCCTCCACCTGCGGCACGGCGAGGACATCACGCTGGAGCTGGTGTCGGGGACGGACGAGCAGAGGGAGATGTTCCAGGACGCCGTGAACCGGTGGTGGCGCCCGATCATGCACTTCTTCGGCCCGCCCTCGAAGCCAGAGAAGGACGTCCTCCTCTACTGGGGCATCAAGACCCGGACCAATGAGGACCTACGCCAGGAGTTCTTCTCGACCTACGTGCCCAAGCTGTGGGACATCGGCATCAGCGTGCCTGACGACGAGCTCCGGTACGACGAGTCGAAGAGCGAGTGGATATGGGGCGATCCCGGCTGGGACGAGTTCTGGCAGGTGGTAAAGGGGAACGGCCCCATGACCAAGACCCGGCTGCTCTACCGCAAGGCCATGTGGGATCAGCACGCCTGGGTCCGCGAGGTCTTCGCCGGCATCCCTCGAGCCGCGGCGGTCTGAACCCACCGTCATGGAGGTCTGGGACGTGCTCTCCCGTCGCCGCGAGAGCGACGCGTGGCAGATCGCCGGCTCGGTAAACGCGCCTGACCTCGACATGGCCATGCTCCTGGCCCGGGAGACCCATTTCCGTCACGGCGAGGGAACGACGTTCGCCCTGCGACGCCGCCTCGACGGAACCGTGCGCGAGTGCCCCGACCCGAGCGGTATCGGAGGGATCATCGGCAAGGAGTACCGGCGCCAGGAGGGCTACGTCGGCGTGGGCGCCAAGCTCAAGGCGGTCCAGGCCGAGATGGCCAAGCGGGGGAGGGCCATCGACAGGCCTCGGCCGAGCCCACGACGGGCCAAGGAGAAGGCCGGTGCCTGAAGCCGACCCCCGCCTCGGGCTCCTCCTCGCGCTTGCCGACGACGAGCTGGTTCTGGGCCATCGGCACTCCGAGTGGACCGGATGGGCCCCCTACCTCGAGGAGGACCTGGCCTTCTCCTCGATCGGACAGGACGAGATCGGCCACGCCCGTCTCCTGTACGAGCTGGCCGAGCCCCTGGCCGGCCGGGACGTGGACGATCTCGCGCTGGGGCGGCCGCCCGAGGAGTACCGCCACGCGGTGATCTGCGAGCGGCCCAACCGGGACTGGGGATACACAATCGCCCGGCAGTACCTGTACGAGACCGCCGACGACGTCCGGCTGGCCTCGCTGGAGGCCTCGTCCTTCGACGACCTTGCCGCGGGGGTGAAGACGATCCGGCTGGAGGAGAAGTACCACCTCGCCCATGCCCACCAGTGGTTCGAGCGGCTGGCGAACGGGCCGGTGGAGGCCCGGGAACGCTTCGCCCATGGGTTGGAGGGGGCGATCGGGGAGGCCCTGGCGCTGTTCGAAGCCCTGCCCGAGGAGGAAGCCCTGCTGTCGGACGGAGTCATGTCCCGGTCGAGCGAGGACCTCCTGGGGGAGTGGCTGGGCCGGCTGGGCGAACGCCTCGAGTCCGTGGCCCTGGATTGGGTCCTGACCGCGCACGCACCGGCGGGCGGCGAGATGGTCCCTACCTCGTCCGGTGAGATCGAGGCCGGGCCCACGCTGAGCCCGCCGGACATCGAGCGGCGAGGCGGGCGGTGGGTGCACGTCGGCGCGTTCGAGGGGGCCGGCGGCCGGCGGGGCCGCCACACCGAGGACTTCACCGCGCTGTGGGAAGAGATGACCGGGCTCTATCGGAAGGTTCCGGGGGCCATCTGGTGAGCGTCGCCACAGTGGAGGACCGAGTCCGCGAGGCCCTGGCTGCAGTGAGGGATCCCGAGATCCCGGCCTGCTCGGTGGTCGACCTGGGCATGGTCGAGCGCATCGAGGTTCGAGGAGACCGGATCGAGGTGGACCTCCTCCCAACGTTCGTGGGGTGCCCCGCCAAGGACATCATCGGGGAGGACGTCGAGTCGGCCCTACGCGAGGTGGCCGATGGGCACGAGCTCCAGGTCCGTTTCGTCCACGACCCAGCCTGGACCACGGACCGGATCACCGAGGAGGGCCGGGCCCGCCTGCGGGAGTTCGGCATCGCCCCCCACTGGGATCGCCACGAGACCGGGGGCCCGGTGACTCTGCCCCTGATGGCCGTGTCCGGTGTGCCCTGCCCCTACTGCGGCTCCACCGAGACCATGATGGAGTCGACGTGGGGACCCACGCCGTGCCGCACCCAGCACTGGTGCCGATCCTGCCGCAATCCTTTCGAGGGATTCAAGGAGAAGTAGCCGGGATCAGGGCGTGGGCTTGGTCACCATCAAGAACACGATGACCACCACGACGACGCCCAGCAGGATGCCGCTCCACGTTGAGCGTCGCGCCAGCTCCTGGTAGCGAGCGGATCGCGGACCCTCCCTTTCGAGAGCATCGATCTGCTTCCGCAGGGTCGGGGTGTACACCGCCGCGGCCAGCACCACGGTGACCGCGAAGAGGATCAGGGCCAGCAGGATCCAGAAGGTGGTCAGCTTCAGTTCCGGGGTCGTCAGCACCATCAACAGCCCGGTCAGGAGGAGGACCCCGTAGGCGGGGTTGGCGAACCGGTCGTCGAGGACCTTGACCCCGCGGAGGGCATAGGACAGGTGCTCCGGCGACCTGGCCGCTCGCCGGATCCAGATCGCGTACGAGGCGTTGAACCCGACGGCCACGATGGCCATCAGGATGTGGACGTACTTAATGATCTCGTAGCCGGTGATCATCCTTCTCCCTCCAGCATCCACCACTCGATGAACTCGGAGCATCGTCCGTCCGCGCCCAGGCGGATCACCCAGAGATTGCTGTAGTCCTCGTCGTCGGGGGGGTACGTTGTCCAGCCCCTGACGAAGGCCAGGTCGTCGGAGATACCCAGGACCTGGTGTCGGAACTCCCACTGGCCGGGTTCGTCCTTCCGGTCCAGCCACCCCTCCACGATGGCCTCCCGGCCCGACCAGGGCTCGCGGTAGGGAGCTGTGTAGTACCGGGCGTCCTCGGTGAACAGGTCGCCGATCTCCCCTGGGTCGTTCGATCCCCAGGCTCGCGCGTACCGATTCACCCAGTCTTCTGCGTGGGTCCGTTCCACGGACGGCATGATGGCTCGGGTGCCGATGTGTTGGCAAACCCAAAGAAGAGGGGCCCCGCCGGAGGCGAGGCCCCTCTCCAAGAGCACTCCAGGCCTAGTGGATCTGGCCTCGGATCACCCCTCCGGGGAAGGCGCCGGTGTGCACGTTGGCATAGGTCACGCCGAACTCCATGGCGTCGATCAGCTCCTCGATCTCGCCCGGGTCGATCCCCTGGGAGACTGGGCCGATCACGTCAGCGGCGTCGATCGTGCCGGTGACCGTCCCGCTGTTCTCCGGGCAGGCCGGCTTGTCGCCGCCTTCGCACAGGAAGGCACTCACTCCACCGTTCGCGGAGAACTGGCCCAGGTGTATATGGGCGAACAGGACGTTGGCGGGGACGTCCGAATAGGTGAGCTCGTACTCGATCACCGGGCCGCTCTCCGTCTCGACCACTTTCGCCTCGAAGGTTCCGGTGGCATCCGTGGAGACTGCAGGGACCTCCTCGTACCCGATCAGCGAGGCCTTGAAATTGCCGCCTCCGTTGGCCCCGGAGGGGGCCACGGCGACCACGAGGAACGCCGCAGCGGCCGCGGCGATGCCGATGAGAGCTCGTACTCTCATGTGATCCTCCCTTGGCTGGATGGATGGGCGGGCGGATTCCCTGGGCGCATCACCTCCCTCCGGGCGTCGAGGGATCGGATCGATCCCATCCGTCATGCGTCACCGGAGGGTCGGCGGTTCGACCCGGAGCTACCGACCGTGGAACCTGGGCTCGCGCTTCTCGGCGAAGGCCATGACCCCCTCTAGGTGGTCCTCTGTCTGGCCCATCCTGGCCTGGGCTCGGGCTTCGGCCTCCAGGGCCTGCTGAAGGGTGAGACCGGGCGCGGATCGCAGGAGGGCCTTCGTCTCCGCGATGGCCGCTGTGGGTAGGGCGGCCAGGCCGGCCGCGAAGGATGTCAGCTCCGCGGCGAAGTCGTCGGCTCCGACGACCCGGTTCACCAGGCCGATCCGGAGGGCCTCCGCGGCATCGATCACATCGCCGGTCATAGACAGCTCCAGCGCTTTAGCGGGTCCCACCAGCCGGGGCAGCAGCCACGTCCCCCCGGAGTCCGGCACCAGCCCGATCTTCACGAAGGCCTGGGTGAACCGAGCCTCCTCGCTGGCGATCCGGACGTCGCACGCCGCGGCCAGGGAGATTCCCGCGCCGGCGGCCACCCCGTTCACTCCGGCGATCACGGGCTTGGGCGTCTCCACTATCAGCGGGATCAACCGGTGGTAACCCTTTTCCAGGTGCTCCCGAAGGTCCGGTCGCTGTCCGCCCCGATAGGCCGTCTCGAACTCCTTTAGGTCCTGGCCGGCGCAGAAGCCCCGTCCGGCCCCGGTGACGACAACTGCCCGGACCCCGTCGTCGGACCCGGCGTCCTGAAACGCGCCCATCAGCTCGTCGCTCATCACCGCCGTGAGGGCGTTCAGCTTGTCCGGACGGTTCAGAGTGATCCGAGCCACTGACCCGTCTCGCTCCACAAGGATCTGGTCGTTGGCCATCGCTTCCCTCCGTCAGCCCAGGCGGCCCGCCGGGATGTATCGCTGCACCAGGGTTCCGCCGCCGATCCGCCCGGCGGGACCGGTGACCTCGACCTCCGCCTCGCATTCGCGGTCGTCAATTCGGGTGACCCGGGCCGAGATCGTGAGGCGGTCGCCTGGCCGGGCGGGTCGCTCGTGGTTCACCGAGATCGAGTAGCCGGTGGCGTCCTCCTCGGGCCCCAGGTGGGGCTCCACCAGGCGGCGGCCGGCCTCCTCAACGTGCCTGACCATCCACGCGGTGGCGTACACGGGGTGGATCCGTGATCCATGCAGGTCCACCAGCATCTCCTCGGTCACGGTCACCTCCAGCGAAGCCTCCTCGCCCACC
Organism: Actinomycetota bacterium; assembly: GCA_046726855.1. Classification (GTDB taxonomy): domain Bacteria; phylum Actinomycetota; class UBA4738; order UBA4738; family CALAEC01; genus JBKPBL01. The sequence goes on from JBKPBL010000026.1 coordinate 5,483, forward strand.
GCCGGACGCTCCCTGGCCACCGAGCGCCGATTGTAGTCTTGGCCCGCTGTGGCCACGGTGACCGAGCGGCTCGAGCGGATCATCGAGCGGGAGGCTCCCTCGTGGGGCGTGCGCCCCACGCCGCCCGACGTCCGGCGGCTCTCCGGCCCCGACTTCGCCATCCTGTGGGGAGACCTGGGAGTGGGGCTCCTGGTGCTGGTCACAGGGGCGCTCCTGGTGCCGGCGCTCGGCCTTCCCCAGGCTCTGCTGGCCATCGTCCTCGGCTCGATCATCGGATGTGTCCCGCTGGCTCTGGTGGGGCGAGCCGGCGCCCGCGAGGGGGTTCCGGGGATGGTGCTCCTACGCCCGGCCCTGGGGATCCGCGGCTCCTACGTACCCTCGATCCTGAACATCGCCCAGCTGATCGGATGGACCGCGTTCGAGTTCTGGGCCATGGCCCTGGTGGCCAGCCGGATCACGGGGCCTCTGTTCGGGGTGGACTCCTTCTACGTGTGGCTCGCGGTTGCGGCCGTGGTGTGCCTCCTCCTGTCGCTGGGCGGGCCGGTGGTGGTGGTCCGGCGGTGGATGGCCCGTTGCGGCGCCTGGGTGGTGGTCGGGGTGGCGGCGTGGGTCACGATCCGGGTGCTCACGGTGGCCGATCTGGGCGCCTTGTGGTCCCGGCCCGGCGACGGTGGCTTCCCTCCGTTCTGGGGAGCGGTGGACCTGGTGATCGCCATGCCGGTGTCGTGGATCCCCCTTGTCGCGGACTACAACCGGTTCGCCCGGCGAGGGGTGTCCTCGGCGGGTGGGACCTATCTCGGCTACCTGGTAGCCAACCTGTGGTTCTACTCGCTGGGGGCCCTGCTGATCCTGGGCGCCGGGGCCGAGGCCCCCTCTGTGACGGGCATCGCAGACGGGATCATCGCCCTGGCCGGGGGAAGCCTGGTGCTGATCGCCCTGCTGGTCGGGGAGACCGACGAGGCCTTCGCGGACATCTACTCTGCGGCCGTCTCGGCCCAGAACCTGAACCCCAGGCTCAGCCAGCGGGTGGGGGTGATCGTCGTCGCAGCCATAGGGGTGGGCCTGGCCGCGTGGCTGTTCAGCCTTCCCGAGGAGGGCGTCCTGACCTATGAGTTCTTCCTGTTGTTGATCGGCTCGATCTTCGTCCCGCTGTTCGGCGTGTTCCTGGCCGACTACTACGTAGTCCACCGGGGCCGGGGGTACCGGACGAAGGCCCTGTTCGACGACGGAGGGCGGTATCGCTACACCGGCGGTCTCAACCTGGCAGCGGCGGGGGCCTGGCTGTTGGGATTCGCCGTGTATCACTGGATAGCCCCGACGTCGCTTGCCGGGTGGGCCTCGGCGGTGGAGACTTTCTTCTCCGGCTGGCTGGGGCTCCCGTTCCCGCTGTTCGGTGGTGCCGTGCCGGCCAGCGTGTTCGCCTTCGGCACCGCTTTCCTGGTCTACCTCGCGCTCAGGTTCCTTCCTCCCTCGGCCCGGTCGGCGGGAGAGCGGTGACCATCAGTACCACCAGGGGCTCGATCGAGGCGTTCCGGACCACGACCTCGGACCCCGCCGGCACGAGGACCGTGCCCCACTGCTTCAGCCGGCTCCTGCGGCGGTTAACGAAGAACGCCGCCTCGCCCGCGACCACGGTCAGGAGCGCGTCGGAACCCGGATCCGAGGCGGGACCGAACTCGCCGTTGCGGTCCAGGCACAGGAGCTGGGCCCACAGCCGATCGGTCTCCGCCACTGGGCTGCGCACCAGGTCGCCCTCGACGAACTCGACCAGGTCGCGGAGGTCCACCGCGTCCACGCCTCCAGCGTAGGGACCGCGGACCGGGGCGGCAAAGCCGGTACACTTCCGTGACGCCGCCAGGAGAGGGTCCATGCCGACATTCGAGTTCGAGACAACGTCCCCGGCAGAGCATCCAGCCGACCTGCTGATCCTCCCGTACTTCGCCGGCCCCGAGGCCGGGCCGGGGTTCAGGGAGCTGGGGAAGGAGCTGGGCGCCGACCTCGGCGCCGTCATGAAGGACAACGGCCTCCGAGGAGGCCTCGGCGAGACGCTCACGGTCCCCACCTTGGGACGGGCCAAGCCGGCGAACGTGCTCCTCCTGGGCCTCGGCAAGCGCGCCGAGGTCACCCCGGACCGCATCCGCCGGGCTGTGGGCAAGGTGGCCTCTCGCGCGGCCGGATATCGAAGGGTGTCCACGACGCTGGCGGAGGCTGCCAGGGGATCCTGGGAGGAAGCGGCTCAGGCCCTGGTAGAAGGGCTCCTACTGGGCTCCTATCGCTTCGACCGGTACAAGGTCCGGCCGATCGAGGAGAACAGCCAGAAGCCTCTCCTCGAGACGGTGACCGTCCTGGGATCGTCTCGGTGGGACGCCCGGAAGGCCCGGACGGCCCTGCGCCGGGGCGAGATCTTCGCCGAGGCGGCGGCCTGGGCCCGGGATCTCGTGAACACCCCGGCGCTGGATGCCACGCCGGAGCACCTGGGCCGCGAGGCCCAGAAGATGTCCCGGCAGGTCGGCCTCCGGTGCAAGGTGTGGTCCAAGGCCGAGCTGGAGAAGGGCGGCTTCGGGGGGATCCTGGGGGTCGGGCGGGGGAGCGAGAACGCTCCCCGGCTTATCGAGCTCGACTATCGTGGCGGCTCCGGCAAGCCCGTTGCCCTGACCGGCAAGGGTGTCACCTTCGACTCGGGCGGCCTGTCGATCAAGGACGCCCAAGGGATGGAGTGGATGAAGGCCGACATGGCCGGCGCGGCCACGGTCATGGCGGCGATGCGAGCGATCGCACAGCTCAAGCCGAAGGTCAACGTGACCGCGGCGATACCCAGCGCTGAGAATCTCCCTGGCGGCACGGCCATCCGTCCCGGAGACGTCCTGACACACCGGGGCGGCAAGACATCCGAGGTGCTCAACACCGACGCCGAGGGAAGGCTCATCCTGGCCGACGCCCTGGCTTACCTGGTCGAGAAGAAGCCCCGGGCCATCGTCGACCTGGCCACGCTGACCGGGGCGTGCATGATCGCCCTGGGTGAGGACCTCTGGGGCGTTATGGGCAGCGACCGGGGCGTGATCCGCGAGCTCCTCTCCGCCGGAGAGGACGTTGGGGAGCCGGGCTGGGAGCTGCCGCTGTGGGACGGGTACCGGAAGCAGATCGAGTCGACGGTCGCGGACGTGAAGAACATCGGGAACCGCTACGGGGGGGCCATAACCGCGGCTCTGTTCCTCAAGGAGTTCGTGGGCGATGTGCCCTGGGCCCACATGGACATCGCCGGGACCGCATACGCGGATAAGCCCGGCGACTACTGGTCCAAGGGCGCCACCGGCAACCCCGTCAGGACCATCATCCGCTACGTCGAGCGCCAGGCAGCCACCTCCCGGACTCGTCGCTACCCGGGCGTCGATCCGAACCGTTGACCTCCCACGGCAACCCGGCCTAGGGTCGAGGTGTCCGGCACGGAAGGAGGAAGCCATGGTCCACTCCAACGAGGATCTGGCCCGGAGGGGATACGAGGCATTCGGCAAGGGTGACCTCGACACCTTGCGGGAGCAGCTCGATCCGAACGTGGTCTGGCACGTCGGGGGCCGGGGGCCCCTCGCCGGGGACTATCGCGGGATCGACGAGGTGTTCAGGTTCTTCGCCAAGATCGTGGAGCTGACCGGGGGGACCTTCAAGCTGGAGGTCCACGACTTGCTGGCAAACGACGAGCACGTGGTGGCCCTGGTGGTGGCCAGAGGTGAGCGCGGCGGCAAGACGCTGGAGGACCCGCAGG